>CBFHKC010000012.1:0-32284 GCA_965656315.1 uncultured Schleiferiaceae bacterium
AACAGCAACGACTCATCAGAGCGCCTACGACGTTCATACGAATCTATTGCGCGCTACGTCGGCTGCATTTGGTGCCATTGTAGGTGGTGCAGATGCAGTGCAGATTCGTCCCTACAATAGCGCAGTGACTTTTGCAGATCCAGAAGGTGAGCGCCTTGCATTGAATCAGCATTTTGTGCTAGCCTATGAAAGTTACCTCGATCGAGTAGAGGACCCTGCAGCCGGATCTTACTATATAGAAACGCTCACGGATGAACTTTCAAAAGCTGCCTGGGAGATTTTGGGCAACCTCCGAGAGCAGGGCGGAATATTGGAAGCTCTGAAGAAGGGGTGGGTGCAAGATGAATTGGCCCGTGAGGTTGAGAAGGCCATGCCCGAAAAAGTGATGGGTGTCAATCTATTTCCAAATGCAGAAGAGGAGCTCCCATCGACGTATTCACCTAAAAAGAGTATCGAACGTGAAAGTTGGCAAAAGCGCCATAGGGATAAGTCGATAGAGCCGCTTATTCCCGTTCAATGGGCCGCAGACTTAGAGCACGATCGTGCCGAGCAATCACCTTCAAAGTAAGGAGTTATGTCACAGAAGACCACATGGAAAACGCCGGAACAGATCGTCGTTAAACCAAAATATACCGCTGAAGACCTCCGTGAGGCCAATCACCTAGGAACCCTCCCGGGTAAACCGCCCTATGTCAGAGGACCGTACAGTACAATGTATGTCGGACGTCCTTGGACCATACGCCAATACGCTGGTTTTTCAACAGCTACAGAGTCGAACGCATTTTATCGTAGAAATTTAAAAGCTGGTCAAAAGGGACTCAGTGTGGCTTTTGATTTAGCGACCCACCGCGGTTACGATAGTGATCACGAGCGCGTGGTCGGTGATGTCGGAAAAGCTGGTGTGGCGATTGATAGTGTCGAGGACATGAAAGTCTTGTTCGACGGAATCCCATTAGACAAGATGTCGGTATCGATGACCATGAATGGTGCCGTGCTACCTATCATGGCGTTCTACATCGTTGCAGCACTTGAACAGGGAGCGGATATGTCTGCGCTCTCTGGGACGATTCAAAATGATATTTTGAAAGAGTTCATGGTGCGTAACACGTACATCTACCCACCGAGCGAAAGCATGCGCGTCATTTCGGATATTTTTGCCTATACGAGCAAGCGTATGCCTAAGTTCAACAGCATCTCTATCTCTGGTTACCACATGCAAGAGGCTGGAGCTACCGCGGATATTGAGATGGCCTACACACTTTGTGACGGTCTGGAATATGTAAAGACAGGAATGGCTGCCGGTTTAGATATCGACGCCTTTGCGCCGCGATTAAGTTTCTTCTGGGGCATAGGTATGAATCCGTTTATGGAGATAGCGAAGATGCGTGCCGCTCGTTATTTGTGGTCGAAACATTTGGCCAGTTTAGGAGCGAAGAATCCAAAGTCGATGGCGCTTCGTACGCACAGTCAAACTTCCGGCTGGTCGCTCACTGAGCAAGATCCATTCAATAATGTGACACGTACGGCGATTGAGGCAATGGCAGCCACGATGGGAGGGACGCAGAGTCTACATACCAATTCATTGGACGAAGCCATCGCCTTACCGACCGACTTCTCTGCGCGAATCGCACGGAATACGCAACTCCATTTGCAGCTCGAGACAGATATTACTTTTACCGCAGATCCGTGGGGCGGCTCACACTACGTAGAGCGCTTGACAGCTGACCTTATCACTCGTGCAGAAGCGTTGATGAGCGAGGTAGAAGAGCTCGGAGGGATGACTAAAGCAATCGAGGCGGGGATTCCTAAACTACGCATTGAGGAAGCAGCAGCTCGAAAGCAAGCACGGATCGATAGTGGCAACGACATCATTGTGGGCGTTAATGCGTTCCAAAGCTCTGAGCGTGCAAACCTTGATATTCTCGAAGTACAAGGAGCTCAGGTGCGCAAAGAACAACTTGAAGGATTAGCGCACTTGAAAGAGTCGCGTGATCAGGCGGCAGTCGATGCTGCTCTTGCAGCGCTAGAGGCATGTGCAAAAGGGGCTGAAGGAAATTTACTTGGTTTGGCGGTTGAAGCGGCGAAAGTGCGTGCAACGCTAGGTGAAATTTCTGCAGCTCTCGAACGCCCATGGGGACGTTATGTGGCAAAGACACAAACCATTAGTGGAGTGTATTCTAATGAGATGAAGAAGAACGAGGATTTTGAATTGGCATTGAAGGCATCTGATGCTTTTGCCGAAAAAGCAGGCCGTCGAGCACGAATAATGGTAGCGAAAATGGGTCAGGACGGTCATGATAGAGGTGCCAAAGTTGTGGCGACGTCTTTTGCCGATTTGGGTTTTGACGTCGACATGGGGCCGCTGTTTCAAACACCTGCTGAGGCAGCAAAACAAGCGGTTGAGAACGACGTACATATCTTAGGAGTGAGTTCTTTAGCAGCAGGTCATAAGACACTTGTTCCAGCTGTGATGGAAGAACTTTCTAAACTGGGACGTCCGGATATTTTAGTGATTGTGGGTGGGGTGATTCCAGCGCAAGACTATGACTATTTATACGATCAAGGTGTTGCTGGTATATTCGGACCTGGTACGGCTATTGCAAAGGCGGCTACCGCCATACTGAATATTTTGACTGAAGGAATTGCTTAGCAGTAGCGGCAAATTTTAAGCATAAAAAAGCCCCGCATTGCGGGGCTTTTCTTGTATTGAATGTAAGGTCGTGGCTTATTTCGCCTGACGCTTACGATCGCTTTCTTGTAGTAAGATTTTTCTCAAACGGATGCTCTCCGGAGTAACCTCTACATACTCATCTGCACCGATATATTCCATCGCTTCTTCCAAGCTGAATTTGATTGGAGTAAATAGTGCTGAGTTATCGTCTTTACCAGCTGCACGCATGTTGTTCAGCTGCTTTGCGATACAAGGGTTTACTACGAGGTCACCTGGACGGTTCGCTTCACCTACAATCTGACCACCGTAAAGGTGCTCACCTGGCTCGATGAAGAACTTACCACGATCTTGTAACTTATCCATTGAATATGTACTCGCCTTACCAGCTTCTTTTGCTATAAGAACACCAGAGATACGGCGATCCATGTCACCTTTGTACGGTTGGTATTCTTTTAGGCGGTGCGCCATGATGGCTTCACCAGCTGTTGCTGTAAGAACGTTATTACGTAGACCCATGATACCACGTGAAGGGATTTCAAACTCCAAACGAGTAAGATCATTTTTAGCTTCCATTACTAGAAGTTCACCTTTACGCTTGGTAACGAGTTCGATCACCTTACCTGCGCTTTCTTCCGGTACATCTACCGTCAATTCTTCGATCGGTTCGTGCTTCTTGCCTTCAATCTCCTTAAAGATCACTTGTGGCATACCGAGCTGAAGTTCGTAGCCTTCGCGACGCATGGTTTCGATGAGGATACCGAGGTGAAGGATACCACGACCGTGAACGATGAACTGATCAGCAGCGCTAGTGTCTTCAACGCGTAGTGCCAAGTTTTTCTCAGTCTCCAACATCAAACGCTCGCGAATCTTTTGCGAGGTAACGTGCTTTCCTTCTTTACCGAAGAATGGTGAGTTGTTGATCGAGAACAACATGCTCATAGTAGGCTTGTCGATCTCCATAGTAGGAAGTGCTTCTGGATTTTCGACATCAGCGATAGTATCACCAATCTCGAAACCGTCCAATCCACTCACAGCAACGATTTCTCCTGCATGTGCTTCTTTTACCTTGGATTTACCGAGGCCTTCGAAGATCATCAATTCCTTGATTTTTGCTTTTTTGATGCTACCATCACGGCGGCAAAGGCTAATCTGCTGACCTTCTTTCAAGCTTCCACGCTGAATGCGACCGATCGCGATACGACCTGTGAATGAGCTAAAGTCTAGCGATGTGATTTGAAGTTGTAGGTTACCCTCTTCAACTTTCGGTGAAGGAATCGTTTCTACGATAGTATCTAAAAGGTAGGTGATGTCCTCAGTTGGAGTTGACCAATCTGGACCCATCCACTTTTCTTTACCAGAACCGTATACAGTAACAAAGTCTAGTTGCTCTTCTGTTGCTTCCAAGTTGAAGAACAGTTCGAAGACTTGGTCGTGTACTAAATCTGGAGTACAGTTTGGCTTATCTACCTTGTTAATAACTACGATCGGCGTTTTTCCTAAAGACAATGCTTTTTGGAGAACAAAACGCGTTTGTGGCATCGGGCCTTCAAAAGCATCTACCAATAGAATAACACCATCGGCCATGTTCAAAACACGCTCTACTTCACCACCAAAGTCACTGTGACCTGGGGTATCGATGATGTTGATTTTTGTGTCTTTCCAACGAATACTTACGTTCTTGGAAAGGATCGTAATCCCGCGCTCACGCTCAAGATCATTGTTATCTAGCAGTAGATCATCTACTTGCTGATTGTCACGGAAAAGCTTTGCTGTGTGCAGCATGTTATCCACGAGAGTTGTTTTCCCGTGATCAACGTGTGCGATAATGGCGATGTTACGCAAATTCATATTGGCGTCTAAATTAATTTGCGGCAAAAGTAGGCTCTTTTCTGCCGGTAGGCTAACTTATTAGTAAGCAGTTTTATATAACCTAAACCCCTTTACTATGAAACTTACACCATATCCGGTGCCACATGGGTGGCGCCTAGCACTTCTTTGTGCTTTTGTTTTTAATATTTATAATCAGTTAAGTGCTCAAATTCAGCATGTTGCAACCGATTCTGTGCAAAACTTCGAGTTGTCCACAAGGCTCTTTCAATGGTCCTTTGATAAGGACTCTTTGCTGGGGCCGCATGGTGAATTTTGCCAAATTATCGATACGGCCGGTGGAAATGATGGTCCAGTCCCTGGAACTGGATTTGCCGCGAGTTCAGGCTTTTCTTTTTCGGCATATTCAGTAGACCCTAGAGCTAGACTGCGTTTCGGGCCGTTTGATACACGTGGAATGGATTCTGTTAGCTTTGGTTTTCATTTAGCGGCTCCATCAGGGAATTTTGAGAATAGTGACTTTATTGGCTTGAATATCAGCTTGGATGGAGGGTTAACCTACTACAATCAGGTCAAGGTCAAGGGCTCTAGAAATGGAACGAGTGCGCCAGGTTGGCAACACGGGCAAGGCATCGATTACCGAAAAAATTTCAGGTACGCTTCGAGAAGCTCTGTAATCTACGGTCATGTGAATCCGGTGACCAAGGATACTATAGATGGAATTTCAGCGCTGACGATTGAGAATATACCGCAGAGTAAGGCGCTGTATATTTTGGTTGAATTGACCAATAGTACGAATGGATCAGAGGTCTATAACGTGGACAATTTTACACTGTCTGCGAAGCTCAATGAGGCTACTAATGTGCTTGAGAAACAACAAGCTTATCGAATTTCAAATGGAGGAAGTTTTCTAGCATTGGAGGATTCGTTGCAAACATTATATGTGGATGTTCCTTTGAACGATACCGTGAAGATTTTAGGAAGTCCTGTGGTGACAGGGCCTGTGTATATCCGAGGCGGGTATCTCGACGGTGCGTTGACTGTGGCGACAAGCTTGGGCGGTACTATTCACGGGTCAAATTTCATTGGTCAGCAGTTTGTTGAACGCTCCATAGTGGATACGGGATATCACTTCATCGGTCAGCCAGCTTATTTTCCGATGATAGATACGTTGCCTTATGCGTGGATTTATGATGCTCGTGTGGGCGATTGGGCTGCTCCGTCTAAGGCGGTATTTTTTCCTGATAGTGGAGTGTCTATGGCTCGAGTAATTTATGTTCGCCCTCAGGACGTGCCGATGAGGTTGAGAGCATTGAAAAGTAAGGTGACTTCTGCTCAAGTGGCTTTGGAGTGGGTTGATACCTGTTTAGACGGTGAGACGCCTTTTGGCGGTTGGAATTTGGTAGCGAATCCTACTGGAGGGGAACTGAATTGGAACCAGCTGTATTCGGAGGGGGCATTTCCAGACTCTGCAGATGCCACAGTATATCTCTGGAAAGAAGGTGAATATGCTAGTTTTAATTCACGTTCTGGGCCGGTTGGTGCTGGGCCTCGTATCGGGATTGATGACGCTTTTTGGGTGCGTTTGTCGCATCAGAACGATCCTGGAGTGGTACGTTGGGATATTGCAGGTTCAAGGCAACAGTCAAAGAAAAACAGCGCTGCGTTGCGAAGTGCGCTTCACAAGGCTTCGAATGGCACGGATACCGTTGATTTTTATTTTCAATCACAAGCTTCTCGTCAAGCGGTAGCAACAAGTTTTCACGCGAAGTTGATGATTGACCCCGTGTTCTCATCACAGTTCATGCCCTGTTGTGACCAATTGTTTTTAGGAAGCGCCTTGCAGCCCCAACTCGTACTGCGCAAATCAAAGAGTTCAGTAACGGTGGCCAATTTCCCAAAGAGTAGTTACTATCCGCTGATGGTTGTGGGAGAGGGCGTGCTTACTGCGAAAGGCGCGCCAGGATATTTTTATTTGCCGCCGAACATTTATCCCGGGACTTCGGCGGTTTCGCTTCGGGGCAAAGGACCTCATAAGGTGTATTGGCTGGGTGCAGATCATCCGGATGTGGGGATGGGGGAGGAATTGGTTGCAGATCCACTAGCACTTCCCGAAATACCGGCACTTCCTGATGCAAACCAAACGAATCAAGCATGGGATGTTTTAGGGCGACCAGGCGGTGCGGAAGCAGAATTTGAACTCCAATTCATAGATGGTGTATGGAAGAAGGTTGTGCGAGTGAAATAGCCGAGAAATCCTTATGTTGCACCATAAATAATCGAAGAATATGTACAGTACTCCTTGGATGAGTGATTTGGTGGTCGGGACCATGCGCTGGGGCGTTTGGGGCGCCAATTTCACCACGGCACAATACGAAGCGATCATTGAGGCAGCGCTCGAGGAAGGTCTGACGACCTTTGATCATGCTGATATCTATGGTGGTCATACGACCGAGGCGGAATTTGGGGCGGCACTCAAGTTGCATCCTGAGTGGCGTGAGCAGATGGAATTGGTTACAAAATGTGGCATTATTCAAATATGTGATCAAAAGCCAGAGCATTATGTCAAGGCGTACGATTTCACCAAGGAGCACATCTTGAATAGTGCAGACGACAGTCTTAAGCAGCTCAACACGGATTACATCGACGTGATGTTGTTGCATCGACCAGACGTGTTGATGAATCCAGATGAAGTTGCAGAAGCCTTTGAGCTATTGTACCGAGCGGGCAAAGTACGCAGCTTTGGAGTGAGTAATTTCACGCCTTCGCAGGTCAGCTTGTTGCAAACGGCGGCGCCGATCGGTGTGCACCAAGTCGAAATTTCCCTGAAGGACGTAAGCGCTTTTGAGGATGGGCGTTTGGATCAGTGTACTGCAGAGAATATAGTTCCGATGTCTTGGTCACCACTGGGCGGCGGCGAATTACCAGAGGCCGTTATGACCTTGCTAGAGAAGCATGCGCAGCAGTGGGGAGTGACTCCTCAGGCGGTAGCGCTGGCTTGGATTATGCAACATCCGTCAGGGATTCTGCCGGTGTTGGGGACGAGTAAAATTGACCGATTAAAAGAAGCTAAAGCAGCTTTGAACTTGAAATTTGACCGTCAGCAGTGGTACGAATTGTACCAAGCGGCGACTGGAAAAAGATTACCTTAATCCTATGGATATCAATGAGAATTTAGCGCTTAGTGCTGCAAATTACGAGACGCATGTAGGTCTGAAGTTCCAGCTGTATAACAGTCTGTTCTTGACCTTGCCGCTCGATGGCATTAAAAACACGGGGATATTTATTCCAATACTGAGCGAATATTGTTTGGCTCGACTCGCTGAAGGGCATAGTCCTAAGGAGATCATCGACCAATTTTTTGAAGAGTACAAAGACGGCGAGAAACCGAAGGAACAACTGGACTTTCTATTTAAAGTCTTGCAGTATATCGAGCGTCAAGTTGTCTTAGTAGATGCGCTAGAGGATGCCGCTTATGGTGATCTGAATAACCTTTCGGGGAAAGGGTCACTTAGTGAGTTCATGATGCGTATGGAACGTGCGGGAAACCTAGAGGAATTGAAAAATCGACTTCAGGAATTTTCCATCCGTCCAGTGTTAACGGCTCACCCAACCCAATTTTATCCTGGACGAGTTTTGGCGATTATAACAGATCTAACGGATGCGATCAAAAGAAATGATCTTTCGTCGATTCGCATGTACCTAAAGCAGCTTGGTAAGACGCCGTTTTTTCAAAAGAAGAAGCCGACTCCTTACGATGAAGCAGTAAACCTGATCTGGTACTTGCAAAATGTGTTTTACCAGAGTGCCGGAGACATCACCGCAGAAATGCGCCGTAGTTTACCAAACTGGGACGGGACCTTGAACTTGATCAACCTCGGCTTTTGGCCCGGTGGTGATCGTGACGGGAATCCTTATGTGAGCATTGAAACGACCAAGGAAGTTGCTGGTCGTCTTCGCGATGTGCTACTTCAATGCTATTACCAGGATCTACGAAAACTTCGCAGACGAATCTCGTTTGCAGGTGTGTACGAAGACCTCATGGAGATTGAGCAAATGGTTTTACGCTGCATTCGTCATCAAGAAGATTGGGACTTTATGTCCTTTAGAGAGTCATTGCGCAGTGTGCGCAAGGATCTTAAAGAGCATCATGATGGGATATTCATTGAGCTTATCGAAGAGCTTCTAGATCGTGTAGCCCTGTTCGGTTCGCACTTTGCAAGCCTCGATATTCGACAAGATAGTCGAGAGATTAAGCGTGCTTTTGATACGTTGTTGGATCAGCTCGGTTTAGAAGAACCGGCTACTCCAGAGGACCTGTTTGCGATGCAGGCACGTTGGGACGGCACGCTTACTGGAGACGATCGTATCGATGATACGTTACAGAGTTTTGGTGTAATCCGTGCTATCCAGAAGCAAAACGGACCGAGAGGTGCACACCGCTATATTATTTCGAATTGTCGCGGAGCAATGGATGTTGCTCGAGTATTTGCATTGGCACGTTGGACGGCATTTGGAACGGAGAAGGTGACCGTGGATATCGTACCGCTCTTTGAAACCATCGATGATTTGATGGGAGCAGGAGCTTCTATGAACACGTTGTATTCGGAGACCAATTACCGCAACCACCTTACCCAGAGAAGTAACAAGCAAACCATCATGCTGGGCTTTAGTGATGGAACCAAAGATGGTGGTTACATGTCTGCGAATTGGAACATTTACCGCGCCAAGGAGAACCTAACGCGCATTTCAAAACAGAATGATATTGATGTCTTGTTCTTTGATGGTCGCGGTGGACCACCAGCACGAGGAGGTGGTAATACACACAATTTCTACGCGTCTTTAGGCCAGAACATCGCTTCCTCTCAGATTCAGCTCACCGTGCAAGGGCAGACCATTTCTTCGAACTTTGGTACTTCTCAGAGCGCCCAGTTCAACATGGAACAGCTGATCACGGCCGGTCTTGAAAACATCTTGTTAGTTGATGACTCAAAGGTGTTGCAACCGCAAGAGCGACATGTACTAGAGCAGCTCAGTGAGATTAGTCTCAAGCACTATACGAACATTAAAGAAAACCCGCTCTTTACCGAATTTTTGGAAGAGATGAGCCCGTTGAAATTCTATGGTATGGCCAATATTGGTTCACGTCCATCGAAAAGAGGCAAGGCAAAGAAATTAGAGTTAGACGACCTTAGAGCGATTCCTTTTGTGGGCGCGTGGTCTCAGCTCAAGATGAACATTCCGGGATTCTATGGTCTAGGTCGAGCTTTGGAGGAGCTTTCTGAATCGGGTAAGCTTCATGAAGTGCAGTCACTTTTCAAGAAGTCAAAGTTCTTCAGAACGCTGATCGAGAATTCCATGCAGAGTATGTGTAAGACCTTCTTTCCACTTACCGCCTACATGGCTGACGATCCGAAATTCGGGGCGTTTTGGCAAGAGCTTAACGCAGAGTTCGAGCGCACGGAGCATTGGGTATTGAAGATCTCAGGACAGCCAGAGCTGTTGAGTAACAACCCTGGAATTAAAGCTTCGATCGGCTTACGAGAGAATATTGTTTTGCCGTTGTTGGTCATTCAGCAGTATGCGCTGATTCGTCTCAGAAATGGCGATGTAAGCGACAAGGATCGTGCGATTCTTGAAAAACTAGTTGTTCGTTCTTTGTATGGAAATATCAACGCCTCTAGAAATAGCGCTTAATTCAAAGAGATAAAACGTAGAAAAAAAGCCGCTCCATTTTAATGAAGCGGCTTTTTTGTGATGATTACTTCGAGGAGTGGTTATTTCTTTTTCTTCAGATCATAACGCCATCCTGCGTAAAGCTGTCGGCCCATGATTGGACCCCAAACGACTGATGCATCGAATCGACCAGGAATAGGATCGCTAAACCAAAGGTCATTACCGATCACGGGGTTGAGGTGGCGCACATTTAGAAGGTTTTGGAGCCCAATGTAGAATTGGCCACGTTGCGAGGTAGTCTTGCTTACCTGAAGATTGAGCATAGTAAAAGCTGGAGAACGCTGTTCGTAACCTACGCTCGGTAGGCGCTGGGAAGCATTGTAGTTTGCATTAAGTTCTACGCCGATACCATTTCTAGCGCTAAAGCTTACGCCGAGATACAACAGATGCGGTACGTTGAGAATAACTTCTTCAAGTGACCCGCCTTGAAGGTCGACCTGGCGCACGTCCTGGAAGCGGTAGGCGACCTTGAACATGGTACGATGCAGTAGCTCATATTGGGCGCCGATCTGCGCAGAAAGAGCGAAGGGTTGATTGCCCCATTCGGCCGGTGAGAACTCGCGGTAGAAGAAGGTTCCGCTGTCCACAGCTTGGTCTAAGTCCAGCCCGATCTTTCGGTCGAACTTCGTTAAAAACACATCACCCTGTACTTGAAGCTCCTTGAAAAATACGTCTTTCGTATAGGCGACGCTCGTTCCCAAGGTCCATGAACTCTCCACTGCCGGAGCACTTACTCCTACGCTAGTCGTAGGAAGGGTGAAGTGGCGATTGTTTGCCATATAGCCCATGTACTCTGCACCCAAAGTGGCATAACGATACGAACGCGATGCTTGACCGCGCAGTGACCATGCCTTGTGGTTGTATTTTAGGTGTAGACGCGGTACATAAAAGAGCATCGGATCACGACCCGTTAAGTCAAGACGGTCCAAACGCTGGCCTAGGATTAAACTCAGTCCCTCTCCGTCGGGACTGCTGACGAAGCTGTATTCACCGTACACACCGGAGGTGATGGCGGTATAGTCGCCGTTGTACTCCCACATCAACATGTCGACATCTTGAGCGCGAAGGTCGATGCCCGCTTTGATGGTGTGTCGCGTATCGCTGATGTTGTCTTGAAAAATCAGGTTTCCGTAGTAGTCGGTTTCTTCGGTGTTGAACTGTCGCGTACCGAAGTAGCTGTCTATGGTCTGATAATTTGCATTAAACTGCGTTCCTATACTGCGGTTGATGCCTCCTTTAAGAAAGTAGCCGCGTTTGGCCCAAAGTTCTAAGCGGTCGGTACCTAGTTCATGGCTCCATATCGGCGCTGTGGGGCGTCCGAAATTGACATCGCCACCGATGTTGTCTGAAGAGCTGAATTTCAAACCAAGTTGTCCTTCGGAATTTTTACCATTGAATTTCCAAGCGTTCTGTACGAATACATGGTTGGACAGAGGTGCGTCGAGAAAATTGTCCCCGTTAGCATCCCAGCGGAAGAGTTGTTGCCTCCCATGGACCATAACGTTCGAGGACCATTTCTTACTCTGTTTCCAAGTATAGATCAGGTTTTGCTCGAATCTTCCGGGACCTGCAAATAGGTTAAAGTGACCAATTTTGTCGGTGAAACTTGGGCGCAGCTCATAATTTACTTGGCCGCTTATCGCGCTAGCTCCGTTGACTACGCTTCCGGGACCTTTCGTAAGCTGAATGCTTTGAATCCACGCACCGGGAATGAGGCCTAAACCAAGAACAGCCGCGCTGCCTTCAATAGCTCTAAGATTCCCACGTGTGTACAGCGCATACGGTCCTTCTAGACCCAACAAGCGAATCTGACGCGTTCCGGTCACAGCATCTGTGAACGATGCTGAGATCGAAGCATTAGTTTCAAAACTTTCGCTGAGGTCACAGCATGCAGCTTTACGCAACTCCACTTCGGAGATGAGCTCTTTGGTATTGATGGCTTTTTTCGAGAGCGAAACCCCGGGATCTTCACTACGAACCTCCACCTCATCGAGCTCGTTGAAGAGCTCTATGGTACTGGTGTCTATTTGACCATAGACAGGCAAAGCACACATCATACCGATGCCGCTGAGCCATAAAAACAAGGATTTCATTTTAGTGCTGGTCCTTTTCGTCGTGTGCGTGGTGCTCTTCGTGAGTTTCACCTGGAGTACAGAGCGGATCACCTAATCCGTGTGATGCGCGCAACTCGCTATCGCGGTACTGGCAGCATCCGTGAATGTTTGCATACTGCTCGTCAGAGGCAAGGTGTCCTTTCACATCGTGTCCGGCTTCGTTGATGGCTGCGATGATGTTCTCTTGAGAGACTTTGTCGTTTCTAAACACAAGTGCTAATTCGTGGGTCTCGATGTCCCAAGAGACTTGTTTTACTCCTTTAAGATAGGCGGCGTTTTCGATGCGCTTTTTGCACATGCCGCAAAGTCCGTCCACTTCCAAAGTGGTGGTGGTGATGTTGGATTGTGCGAAGCTTCCTAAGCTAAAAGTGAGGAGCAGCGCAGTGAGGATATGTTTAAATTTCATGATGTTCTATTTGAATTGTATTTGAAAGATGAAAATATGCTTAGGGCAAATGCATCGTTCAAGCGTACAATACTAAGCGCTGTAAGAGAATGTAGATCGGAGGGCCTCGCTTATTGGAAGAGCACACGCAGGCCTTCATACTCTTGGTTTGGACCAATTCGGTAGCGGGAATACGGCTTCGTGATACAAACAATGCGAGTGATGCATCGTCGCTACGTTCTTGTTTTCCGGAATCTATGGCTACTGAGCTAGATACGCAGCAGTCATCGTCTGCAGCGGCCGTTTGGTCGCTTGTCGGGCTTTCATGGCATGTGCTTGAATCAAGCGATTCAACGCTGTGGCAGCAGTCGACCTGTTCGTGTTCGTGGTTTCCTGCAGCGAGGTGGAATACCTCTTCATGCGCACAAAAGTGAACCAGTGCAGGAGCACCAGTACTTAAGGTCGCATAGATCAATGCAAGTAGAACGTAGAAAACTCTTCGCATAAAGCAAATTTAACTAATATCTTTGAGACCAATTAGAACATGACCATGCGAAAAGTAATGATGCTTGGCTCGGGAGAGCTCGGAAAGGAAGTAGTAATTGCACTAAAAAGATTGGGATGTACTGTTATTGCGTGTGACGCATACGCAGGTGCTCCAGCGATGCAAGTCGCGGATGACTTTGAAGTGTTTTCTATGCTCGATGCAGAGGCCCTAGATGCCGCCGTAGCCAAGCACCAACCTGAGATTATTGTTCCTGAGGTAGAGAGCATTCGTACGGATCGACTCTATGCTTTTGAAGGTGAGGGGATTCAAGTGACTCCATCAGCAAAGGCTGCAAATTTTACAATGAATCGAAAATTGATTCGCGATCTAGCAGCGAAGGAATTGGGGCTAAAAACGGCGCCATATGCCTATGCGACGAGCTTAGAGGAGTTTGAGCATGCGGTGGAACAGATCGGATTGCCGTGTGTGGTTAAACCACTGATGTCTAGTTCAGGAAAGGGGCAGAGTGTCGTTCGCGAAGCTGCAGATCTTCAGAATGCCTTTACCTATGCCATGGAAGGTTCGCGTGGAGATTTGAAGGAGATCATTGTTGAAGGCTTTGTAGACTTCCACACCGAGATTACTTTACTTACGGTAACTCAGAGGGCAGGGGAGACTTTATTCTGTGCGCCTATCGGGCACCGTCAGGAGCGCGGAGATTACCAAGAGAGCTGGCAACCGTGTGCGATGGATGAGCAGCAACTTATCGAGGCTCAGGAAATGTCGCGTAAGGTTACTGCAGCTCTAGGTGGAGCTGGAATCTGGGGAATTGAGTTTTTCCTTGCGGAGGATGGTGTATACTTTTCGGAATTGAGCCCGCGTCCTCATGATACGGGAATGGTTACGCTTGCGGGTACTCAGAATTTCAATGAATTTGAACTGCATGCAAGAGCCTTGCTCGGACTACCGATCGCTGAGATTGAATTCCGTTACCCAGGTGTGAGTGCAGTGGTTTTAGCTTCGAAAGAGGGGACGCCTGTGTATGGCGGCCTTGAGGAGGCGTGCAGCTATGATCAAACGGATATTAAGATTTTCGGAAAGCCAACCACCCGTCCTTACCGTAGAATGGGCGTGGTCTTGACGTATGATCGTACAGGTGAGTTAACTGAAGAGGTGCTTAGAGAAAAAGCGGCTATGATTGCCTCTGAGATTACAGTTCATTAATCTTCTCTCGAACCTTCTCGGCGAACTTTTCGACCAATTCATCTTCGAGCGGTCCCAAAATCTGTCCCTCTAGCTTGTGGTAGCGTAAACCACGACGGTAGGTGTCGACCAGATTTGGATTGCTGCTCTTCATATAATTGATGGAACCGTAAGAAAACAGTACTTGACTGTGGTTGGGACCGATGTCTAAGAGAGCACCGTCGCTCAAGGTGAGGTAGTTACATAGAACCATCTGATAGGACTGGCCCTGTTGTGTACGCTCTTTCAGGATGTCTTCTACCAGTGTATTGAGTACCTCGTGTAATTCTTCTTTAAGCTGTGTGCGCAGACGCAGCGACATTCTTCCTGTCTCCGAGATGAACTTGATTTGGTGAACGAGATTGTCGAAAGCGGTGTGCACCCAGAATTCGGTAGTCTTTATACCTTGACTCATCTCGTTCAAGACCGTCCCTTTTTCTACGAGTTCACTTGGCACTGAGGTTGGATCGAATCGTTCATGGCGTCTAAGGTTTTCCATCACCCATAGATAATAGCGGAATGCGCTCAACCCTGGTTTGTTCATGTAGCGGTACAGCGGCACATCGCTTGCGGTAAAGTAGAGCTGTGCGGCGGGCTGAGAAAGCGCCAATTCAAGATTGTTGCGGGTGTTTTCGAGATAAAAATCGATGTCGCTGTAATTTTGAATAGGGGGCAAGGTGGTACAGACGACCACTAGACTGTTTTCCTCAGGTTGACTTCGCAGTGCGTCTATACTGATGGAAAAGTGATTCGCTAGTTTGATAAGTTCATCCGCAGTTAATGGAGTGCTGCCTGTTCTTTTGCGGTAAAGGGAAGCTCTGGAACAACCTAAAACTTCCATAAGATCTCGCGTGATCTTTGCTTTACCTTTGGTAGAGCTGAAAATTTCTTCGAACAGTTGCTTTTGAAAAGCGTTGGGTGTGAACATTTCGGTAACTAAATCTTCTTAAAAGTATTCTATTTTTATCTCAATGAGTAACACATCGCTACAAAACTCCCTCTTCGCTCAAATTCCTGGAAGGAATATCCACTTAAGTGAAAATACGGAGGTACCAGTATGTACGCCTGAGTTTAGAAAAAGCAATGGTAGTTATTTGAAGAAACGTGGGTTACACTTGCTCAATAAGTTCTTACGAAAAGGTTGTTTTGAGACCGTGGGATCTCCATGGTTGCCCGGATTTTGGGTGATGACAGAGCATGAAGCATTGGCTTTAGCGAGTGAAAGTGGATTGCGTGCGAACTCTTTAAACTTGGTTATTACCTCTGAGCCTATGCATGCAGCGAATTGGTGTAGTTTTAGAGGGGAGCCATTGATGGTTATTGAAAACCGTTGGAAGAGCTTTGATGAATACAGTGGTGCGATGAAGAAAAAGTACCGTCAGAGATTAAAAAAAGCCATGGAGCTCGACGCTCAACTTGAAAAAAGCTGGCTGGATGAAAGTTACCATGAAGCCTGTGCGACATTACTTGAACAGACGTTGATGGATAAAGTGGTCGTTCTTCCTCAAGATTTAACAGCGCTATTGGGAAGATTTAAGAGTATGTTCGGTGCTGATTTTCAGTTGGAAGGATTCTTTAAAAATGGAGAATTGACTGCGTTTATCTCTACCATTAAAGACGGAGATACACTTCGGGCGATGCATTATGGAGCGTTGTCTACGGCTCCAGTAGGCATGTACAGTTATGCCATGTTTTCTGTGATTCAACGCGGGATTGAGTCGGGAACGACAAAAATCAATCTTGGCCGTACAGCAACAGAAATTAAAAGTACTTACGGAGCCATAGCTGAAGAGAACTACTTTTCCTTTTATACTCAGAGCATATTATTTAAATCTGCGCTCAACCTTGCCAAACATCGCTACACGCCCAAAACATTTGAGTTGAGGAGTCCGTTTAAGGCTTTATAGATCAGTCTTATGGGTTACAGGAGATTAGAATTTAGCAATGAACACGGGACAATCAAGGTTGGCTCAAAAGGTGCAGCTCTGTTATCATACAAGCACAGAGATCAATGGATCATTCCTGAGTTCTCAGGAGAAAAAGAATCGGATCGATGGAAGACAGGCTATGTACTCTTTCCGTTTCCCGCCCGATTATATGAAGGAAGGGTATTTGAATTTGATACGACCACTTGGCACTGGCCCTTGAATGATTTGAGTAAAACCAGTGCGATTCATGGTTTAACAGCATACCAAGAGTTTTCCCTAGCCACCTCTAATTCAGGTATAAGCGCGGTATGGGAATACGATGGAGGGCAACATTGTTTTCCCTTTCCTTGTCAGCTTATCATCCATTACAAGCTTACATCAAATGGGTTAGAGCAGTATGTACATGTAACGAACCTAGGTTCTAATGCGCTTCCTTTTCATTTGGGTTGGCATCCTTATTTTATAGTTGAAGGTTCTTGGTCGTTGCATGGATTGCTGCAATCAGAATATCGGTACAATGCGATGAAACACCCGAATGGCGTATTCGAATTCTCGGGACTAGACAATCAGAGCGAACTAGATAAAGCTGTTCGGGCTTTTGACTCTAAACCGGAGCTTCGTCTAGAGGATCAAAAAAAGGTAATTACTATAAATGGAATGACTCCCTGGTACCAGATATTTAAGCCTGTTCGGTCAAAATTTATTGCTGTTGAGCCATTAACCGGAGTTGGTCATCCAGATACTCCTTGGGAGACCTTGGCTCCAGGTCAAGACAAGGTGTTCATCAACACGCTTACGGTTGATTTGAAATAAACGTTTTCAATTCCTCCTTAGTAAAACTAGGCGTTGCACCTGCTTTGCCGGCGACAAACGCACCTAGCCCAGCTGCATAGTCTAAAGTGATCTGCGGTGATAATTTATTTCGTAATCCATATAGTAGTGCAGCTAAAAAAGCATCACCAGCGCCCACCGTATCGATGATTTTGATCGAATAGGTGCGACTTTTTAATGTTCCTTCGGTTGAAAGCCAGCTACTTCCTTTTGATCCACGGGTAACGATAAGATGCTCTAATTGGTATCGTGTATTGAGAAGGTGAAAAAGTTCTTCGGCATCCCCTGTCACCTCAAAAAGCTCTTTTACGTACTGCAACTCCTCCTCATTTACCTTCAGAAGATGGACTTTGCTTAGCACCTCCAAGACCAATTCATCATTGTAAAACGGCGCTCTTAAATTCAGGTCGAGTACCTTAAATACAGGAGTGTCTAGCCAGCTGTTTAAGACCTTTCGATTGTGTTCTTTACGCAAAGCCAGCGATCCAAAAACCAAGGTGTCTTTATCGTCTATGGAGGGAATGTTATCAGCGATGTTGTCCCAAGCACTGGGCTGGGAAATGGTATACTGCACTTCGCTTGGGTTAGAAGTGTCAACCAGCACTTGTCCGGTGGATAAATGATTAATGGAAAGGAAATCCGTTGCTAGGTGCTTCGTCCTAAAAAGCTCCAAAAGATCTTGTCCGAGTGTGTCTTCACCCAAAGCCGAGTGGACAAAAACTGGCGCACCGAGCTGGTGGAGGTGAAAGGCAACATTAAAAGGCGCACCGCCCGCAATTTTACGGTCGGGGAATATGTCCCAAAGTACCTCTCCAAAGCAGTGGTAATTACCCATGATTCTTCATGTTTTCTTGGAGCTCTTCGAGACTTTTTCCTCTTGTCTCGGGCATTATGAAATGGGTGAATAGCAATTGGAGTACCATGAATGCAGCAAAGAACGCAAAGATGGTCCAGCCGGGGAATGATTCGATAACCACTTCGCCAAGCATAGTGATTAGTGCAGCGAATATCCAGTGAGTACCGGTTCCCCACGCACCACCAGCAGCGCGAACACTGTTGGGGAAAATTTCGGAAATGAAAACCCAGATCACGGCGCCTTGACCCACGGCGTGTGAAGCAATAAAGGTCAGGATGAAGAATAGATTGAATCCTGCTGAAGCTTCGGTTTTAAATCCATAGGCCACCATGGCTAGCGATATGATGTAGCCGATCGAACCGATATACATCAAGGATTTACGTCCCATTCTGTCGATGAGGTAAAGCCCTACAAAAGTGAAGGCTAAGTTCGTCCCTCCAATCGCGATGGAGCTTAGAAGAGAATCGGAAGATGCAAAGCCCGCATTTTCTAAAATTACAGGAGCGTAATACAGAATGAAGTTAATGCCGCTGAGCTGGTTAAAAAAGGCTAAAAGAAAGGCAAGGAGGAGCGGTCGCTTGAATGCACCACTAAAGAGTCGTGTGTTGCTCCCTTCTTGGTGGGTACTGAGTGTAATCTCTTCCACCTCTTTTACTGCTTCAGCCCTGTTTCCAATGATGCGCTCGAGTACGGCCAGTGCACCTGCTTTGTCCTTTTTGACGGTAATGAGCCATCGTGGACTTTTGGGTACTCCAAAGATCAATACACAGTAGATCACAGCGGGTATAGCTTCAACACCAAGCATCCAGCGCCAATCGTTTGCCCCTGTGAATCCGTCCAGGAGGTAATTGGACAGGAAGGCGATAAGTATTCCGAAGACGATATTGAATTGATAGAGCGCCACTAAGGTGCCCCTTGATTTGGCCGTTGAGATTTCGGAAATGTAGGTAGGTGCCGCCACGGTTGAAGCGCCGACGCCAACTCCACCTAAGAATCTAAAGATGCTAAATGAATAAGGGTCTGGAGCAAGACCAGAGCCCAAGGCGGAGACCAAATACAAGATTCCGACGGCAATTAACGTGTTTTTCCGACCGAATTTTTTGGTAGGAATACCTCCGGCAAGCGAACCGAGAACCGTTCCCCAGAGGGCCATAGACATGATGAAAATACCGTGGAACCATGCAGAAGTTTGCCACAGCTCTTTGATCGGGGCATTGGCGCCGCTGATGACTACAGTGTCAAATCCGAATAGGAATCCAGCAAGAGCCACGGTAAGTGACCAATTCCAAGTTTTGTTCATGAGCGTTTGAGATGAGTTAACGCTCCAAGATACAAATCCCTGCGACTTAGAATGACGCCGTTAATTCCTTCATCTCCGCCTTCTTGATGCCTAGCTCTGATTGCATTTTAGCAGTTTGGATCACCGACTTTAGGAAATAGCTCGTACGTAGGTTTACTTTGATCAGTTCGCTGTCGCCAAATTCTAGCTTTTTCTTTTCTGCAGCCAACAAATCTTCCATGGCACGCTGGTTTCTGATGCTCACTTTTACCCCTTGTTCGAGCTGCAGTATCGCATTTGCGGTGGCGGTCATGTCGTTGTTCCAGGCGTTCTCACGTGCCGCGCGTTCCCACTGAAAGCTTTGAAGGCTGAGGTTCGTGCTTCGGCTGTATCCACGTCCTTCCCTTAGGAGCAATGGCATTTCGACTTTTGCTTTGAGCAAGCGATCACCGGTGTTGAGCTCGCTGGTTTCAGGCAGATCATTAACGTTGCCTGCAACGATCAACGCACCTCCCACGGCTACTTTGGGTTTTAGGTATTCTCGTGCGAGGGTACGCTTGATGCGCAGCTGCTTCTCTTTCTGGGTATTGTAGCGAACAAGCGGATGACCTTCGTCCAATTTTGCTGTGCGAAGTTCAAACGGATCGTCAAAAGAGGGTATACTTTCACTGTGAAGCACCACAGGATTTCCATCGAGGTCCCAGAGCCAATTTGATGCTTCAAACAACGCCTCTATCGCGTCTTTCCGCGCATTGTAGTAGTCGGCTTGCCAAGTACTGAGCAATGCGCTTGCATCGAGCGTGTCCATCGCGGAAGCGTCGCCAGCGGTGAAGCTCTGCATGGTGAAGGCGTAAACTTCTCGTGCGGCGGTGATGGCTTTTTCGTACGCCACCAAACTTTCATGCGTACTGTACCATTTCCAGTAGGCTTTCGAGGCCTTGAGCAACAGCTCATTTCTGTAAAGCTCCGCCTGTGCTTCCGTAAGTCCCACTGCGGCTTTGGCGAGTGCAAGATCCGTACGGCGTTTGTCGGTGATAAGGCCGTTTCCGAGCTGCACCATGCCGCCCACTGCAAAGAGTCCTTCTTCAGGGAGTTTGTCCTGGGGGTTCGTGTAGAGACCTGAGGTCTGGTTCCAGTCGAGTGATACTGCTACCGGGCCGCGGGTGTTACTTTTCAGCGACCATGAAGGCAAGCGGTAGTATTCCTCGCCTTTGAATTCCTTACTGGCAAAATCGCCCACAAGGGTAGGGTCGAATGCGCCACGTGCTTTGAGGCGTTCTGCTTTGGCGATCGGCAGTCTGTTTCCCACCGCTTTGAGCAACGGATGGTACTGATCGACCCAAGTAAGGTACTCCTGTAGGGATAAGGTCCTCGGGCTTGGCTGCGTTTGTGCAACCCCGCTTAGGCTGCCTAGAAAGAGAACGAATAAAAGGAGATTACGCTTCATTATTTGATCTTGATTTTAGGCTTGTCAACCTTTTCTTTCGCCATGATAGGTTCATAGTAGTCGGGTGGGAATGAGTTGAATTGGCGCCAGATTTCATACCAAACAGGTACGTTGTTCAGCAGTGCGATACCGCGAGCGCCAGTTCCTGCGCGCATATTTTCTGGCCAAGTCTCTCCTGGAGCGACCAATATGCGGTACTTCCCGTTCTCGTTGGTTACTTGGTCGATCGCAACAACAGTTCCTTCGAAGGTTCCATAGCTGGAATTCGGCCAACCTCTAAATACGATCGCCGGCCATCCGTCAAACTGAAACATGACCTTAGATCCCTCGTGGATAAGCGGCATATCGATAGGGCTAATGTAGAGTTCTACGGCCAAATCATAGCTGGTTGGAACGATCGTCGCAAGCGCTGTCCCCTCTTTTACCGTCTCTCCCAAACCTTGTTTTTTCACTTTAGCGAGCATGCCTTCTTGAGGGGCAATGATGTAATAATACCCGTTCCTAACTTCAAGGCTCGCAAGCTTATTCTTAAGCTTGGCCAATTCCCCTTTGCCCGAAGCAAGGTTACTTTTAGCGGTTGCCAAATCACTCTGCGCTTTTGAAATTTTCTCCAAAAATGCGTTCGTGTTATTCGAGAGTTCAAGGCGCGCATCTAGCAGCTTATTCTGGCTGTTTTCCCATTTTCCGAGCGCACTTTCCGCCTTCGCCTGCTGCTGGGCCAATTTTACTCGGTACTGTTCCACCTTCGTGTTGCTGATAAGTCCTTGCTCCACCATATCTTCAAAGCGGCGTGCTTGCACTTTCGCAACTTCTAAATTTTCTGCTTCTGATGCGAAATTCACGCTGTCGGCAGTGGCTGATGCGATGGCAGCATCTAGTTTGTAGGCCAAGCTTTGCGCCTTTACGATTTGGTTCGTTCGCAATGTTTTGATCAATTCCGTGAGTGCCTCCACCTTAAGTTCATAGCCCTCCACAGCCTCTTGCTTCGCCCAAGCTTGCTCCTGGGTACGCAAGATGAGTTGCGGATCGAGGTATTCACTTTTGATCTCTCGAAGTCGAGCGATGGTGTCTCCTTTTTTGATGAGATCTCCTTCATTCGCGTACCACTCGGCGATCTGACCAGAAATGGCCGATTGAATCTCGTTCGGACGCTGACCGGGTTTCAGCATAGTTACCTTCCCTTTCGCCTGAATGTTTTGGGTCCAGGGAAGAAATAGGGCAAACAGACTGACTACAGCAACAATGATGATGTTGCGTTTGACTTTTTTACCGATGAATGGGTTTCCGAGCATGCCAAAGCTTTTGTAGCGCTCCGGTTGCAGACGGTCCTTGATTTTTTGGTTAGATATGTTCAGCATGGCTTATAGTTCTATGTATTGCGTACTGTACTCTTTCACGACATCAAGGTTAGATGCCGCTACCAGGGTCCAAGGTTGTTTCTTATCCCAGATGAACTCTATGATCGTAGCACGTTCTTTGGGGTCAAAGAGGTGGAAAATATCATCCATGAGCAAGAGTCTTGGTCGCGTGACAATCGCCCGTGCTAGAAGAATACGTTCTACCAGACTGCTTGAGAGTGGAATAGCTGTAGGGCCGACGGGGGTCTCGTACCCGAGAGGAAGACTTTGCATGAAGTTGGTGAGTCCCAGTCCATCAATCGCCCATTGCACATCTGATAACTCAATCTCAGGACGGCCAAGGGTAATATTTTCGAGCAGCGATCCTTCGAAGAGATCTTCCGATAAGAAGCAGTCTCCTACATGGTAGCGCAGGTCGGCGGTATTAAGGTTGCCCGAGGGGTGCCCGTTAAAGCTGACCGTTCCCGAGGTGGGCTGGTATTGTACCGCAAGCAGTCTTAGCAAGGTCGATTTTCCGGATCCGTTTTGACCCGTAATCACTGCACGACCGCCCGAGGGAATGCTCAGGTTGAGATCACTTAATATGGCGAGCGTCCCGTCTTGTGAGGTGTAGGAAAGCTGGTTCATGTCGATCGTAGCTCCCATTCCAGTGTCCACTTGGGTGAAAAGTAACGTGCCCTGATCTTCCTCGAGGGGAATGTCAGTGACTTGGCTCATCTTTTCAACTGCGGTGAACACGTCATAGATTGGTTCCATGGTTAGGATGAGTTTCTCGGCAGAATTGATAATGAGGATGATGACAATCTCTGAGGCAACGAATTGGCCGATGTTGATTTCATTTTGAATAACCAGAAGACCGCCTAGTATGAGTAATCCGAGTGTCACCAAAGCTTTGAATGCTACAATATTAGCGTATTGGAAGATGAGTACTTTCCAGTGACGCTTGCGGTGCTCTAAATATTTACTGACCAAACCGTCTGTACGTTCCAGTGGAAGTTCGGTGTGTCCAGCACGCTTAAAGGTGTCCATAGTTCTCGCAATCTCCTTGAGCCAGTGGGCAATCTTATACTTGTACGTGCTTTCATCCATAGAGCTCTTGAATCCGCGAGGTCCAGTGTAATAGAGAATGGCCGCAAGTAATACGATGAGTGCTACGCCGAAGGTGATAAAGAACGGATGGTAGGTAGACAGCAGAATAAGACCAATTAGAATCTGCATGGCAGAAGCGCTAAAGTCCATGAGGATCTTAGAGAGTCCTTTTTGAACGTTGAGCGTATCAAAGAATCGGTTGATGAGCTCTGGTGGATATTTTCCACGGATAGATGTATTCTGAAACCTAGGAATGCGGTAGGTAAACTCGAAAGCCGCACGCGCAAAAATGCGTTGCTGCAGGATTTCCGAAATACTGAGCTGCATGACTTGAAGGATACCACCGACAATGACCCCGATGGTCACGACCGCACTAAGAATGATCCAGTTGGTACTCACCGTTCCAGCTTGGATCAGACCTACAATCGCCTGAATACCTAGCGGTAAGCTGAGGTTCACTAAGGAGTAAAAGAGTGCATAAGAGTACAGATAGAGAATGTCTCTTCTGTCCTCTGCCAGCATGGCAACGAATTTTTGGAATGGATTCTTGTTCATTATGCTTGGATGGTTTTAAGGGTCATGTGGGTTAGGAAATTGACAATGTCACAATTTCCAGAAGCAGAATCGGAGAGACGCGGGAGGTAGGCAGCGAAGAACTGCTGACTTTGGGCGGCCTCAACGATGGTAGCGAATAAACTATGCGGATAGGGGTAGTCTGGGTTGATCTGGTGTGCAATGAGTGTTAAGGTGTCACAGATGTGCTTGTACCCTAAAAAATACCCTTCTTGATTTTCACTTTCCACGTCTTTGGTAAGGTAAATTTTCGGGTATTCTGCTACGACGGTACGCTGCAGTAGGCTTTCATTGATGTGCGGTATGCGGTCGTCCTGATTCATTGGGTTGACCAAGAGCTCGATTGCTTTTCGTAACTTGTCTTCCGGTGAATTGAGGACTATAAATTCTTGCGACATTTTTACGTCGAGCCACCCCCAGTACCAATTGATCAAATAGGCCAATAGTTGATGCTTGTTTTGAAAATATCGATACACACTAGCCTCAGTGCTTTCTATCGCTAAGCCAATTTTCTTAAAGGTCGTTTGCTCATAGCCTAGCTCCGCCATAAGCTCAATACTCTTCGACAAAATCTTGCGCCCAAGGGCTGTTTCGTCTGGGTTTTTGACGAACAGATTGGGGCTAACTGAAATGTTTAATGCGTTCATATTGATACTAACACTTTGAATAAATTATTGTTCTGCAATATAAAAATAATAGTATTACTATCGAAAAGAAGTGAAATACGCTTGTCTCGCGGAATTCTCGTACCTTGCACTCGGCTTCACAACGAAGCGACTAAATTCTATTTATGGCATTTGATGCACTCGGGCTAGACCCAAAAATCCTCGATGCGCTTGAAGCGCAGGGGTACACTTCACCAACACCTATTCAAGCTCAGAGTATTCCGATCCTTTTGGAAGGAATTGATTTATTAGGAACTGCACAGACAGGTACAGGTAAAACGGCGGCGTTCACGATTCCAATCGTTCAACACCTATTGGAACAGCCGACATCGAAACGAAGAAAAATAAAAGCACTTGTAGTAACGCCGACGCGTGAATTGGCCCTGCAAGTAGGCGATAACGCTAAACGATACAGTAAAAACACGGGATTGCGTACGGCCATCATTTTTGGTGGTGTAGGGCAGAACCCACAGGTGGACTTACTCCGTAAAGGGGTAGACATCTTGGTGGCGACACCGGGTAGATTGCTTGATCTTCAAGGTCAAGGACACATCGACTTACGCGAGCTTACGCACTTCGTCTTGGACGAGGCGGATCAAATGCTCGATATGGGCTTTATTCATGACATCCGTAAGCTGCTCAAGATTATTCCTTCAAAACGTCAGAGTTTATTCTTCTCTGCAACGATGCCGAAGTCGATTCAGGAGTTGAGTTCTCAGATATTGAAGCCGAACTACCAGAGCGTGCGCATCGCTGTAGATAAGCCTACTGCCGAACGTGTGACTCAGAAAGTATACTACGTTAGTAAGTCTGAAAAGCCGTCGATGCTGATCCATTTGTTGCAAGATATGGAGGGTTCCGTACTCGTTTTCGGCCGTACGAAGCACGGTTGTGATAAAGTCGTTCGCATCTTAGTGAAGAAGGGTATTACTGCTGCGGCAATCCATGGAAATAAGAGCCAGAATGCACGTCAAAAGGCGCTTAAAGGCTTTAAAGCTGGTGAGATTCGTGTGCTTGTGGCTACGGATATTGCAGCGCGCGGTATCGATATTTCAGGATTGGAATATGTGGTCAACTATGAGCTGCCGAATGTCGCTGAAACCTACGTGCACCGTATCGGCCGTACCGGTCGTGCAGATGCGTCAGGTTCTTCCATCTCCTTGTGTAGCGCAGACGAGCGCGATTATTTGAAGGACATTCAAAAATTAATCAAGGCGGATATTCCGTTAGATGAAGATCATCCGTTTACAGAAGGGGCTGCTGAAGAGTGGGCTATTCCTGAAAACCGCAAACCGAAGAAGCAGGGCCAGCGCGGTCCTCGTCCAGGTCGTGGCGGTGGTAACCGCACAGGTGCACCGAAACAGGGTGGATCTAGAGGCGGTCGTGCTCCACGCAGACGTTAATTATAGTTCTCGCGCAGTGCTTCTAGTGCTGCGCGGAACTTTTCTTTACTCCATTTCTTGATCGGGAAACCGAGCGGTCCAAAACCCGCTTTGTGGACGAGTCTGTTCCAGAGGAATTGGTCACCGATGTGCGGGATGATCAGTTGATTTTGCTTACAACGCAACGCGCTGTGGGTGGTTCCTGAACCTCCGTGGTGCACGACTCCAGAAACTTTGTCAAATAACCAATCGTAAGGAATGTCGCTTACCATGAATGCGTGGTCGGGTAATGTTCCCTCGATTTCTATTCCGCCCCAGCTGGTGTTGATGAGTACGGGTTGATTCAGTGCTGCGGTTACTTCTAAAACGTCTTGGCCAATTTCTTTCGGCCGACTATTGATCATCGATCCGAAGCCCACATACAACGGTTTTGGATACGTCTCTAAAAAGGTTAAAAGTGCTGCGCTTGGTGCCCAGTGTTTTGATTTGTTGCGTTCTCTAAACCCTGTAATCGTTACATGCTCAGGCCAATTATCTGGTCTTGGAAATAAGCCTGCATCGATTGCAAGCTCCACGGGTAGCTCTTTTAATAGAAAATCTTGGACTTCTTTCTTTTTCAAGGGTGCAATCCCCATTCTTTTAAGCACCGGATTGCCGTAGCCTAAAATGGCCTGTTTTATCAAGGCGTAGTTAGAGAGGGCATAGGTGAACGTATTCCACCAGACGGATTTTGGTTCACCGAATCCAATAGCGGGTTCGTGTGGAACAGCGTGCAACACGCATGGCACAGGAGAAAGCAATGCAACCTCTTGCTGATCCCGAAGTGCGGCCACAACGGGGTACACGCATTTGATGTGGAAAATAACTTTATCCGGAGCGTATAGGTCGATGGCGGTTTTCTGATCTTTGATGAGCTGCTGTTGGATGGGTTTGGTGGAGCGCAACAGCTTGAATGTCGTTATCAGCCGCTTCCAGCCACTACCTACCTGCCCTGTTATACTCTTTACGTCAGGATCATTGAGCAGCTCAACGAAAGCCGGTGTCATAGGGAAAAAGTTGGGAGAGACTTCTCGCGCAAGTGGTTCGAATTGGGCAGGAAAGCAGAACGCAACCTCTTCTCCTGCGGACATAAATTCCTCACCTAAGGCAAGGAAAGGCTCCATGTCGCCTCTTGAGCCTAGAGACATCAGTAGGTTTTTTTTCATCTGTACAATTTAACGAGCTCAGCATTAAACACAGTCATTTACCTTCGGAATTACTTTTTGATGAGCCACAACAGGAGATTGTCAAATGTATCGCCTTACGTGAGATGTTCTTTGTATTTTAGGGAAATGAGGAGGAGTTTAGTGTTGTTCTTGTTGCTAGCGAGCGGTATAATCCGGGGCCAGGGCTGCAGTGTTGAGGCCGTGGCCGATACATTAGTGGCGTGCGAGGGGGATACCATCTTCTTAAATGCATCCGGCGCTTCAGAGTACAGTTGGTTGAACGACAGCACGATTTCTTGTGATACGTGTCCTTCGCCGTATTTGATTTTACGCGATACCTCTACCTATGTGGTCGTGGAAGGGAAATCAACTGTTATTCAACAAGCTACAAATGGAAATTTTAGCAGCGGTAATACAGGTTTCTTGACCAATTATACGCACAACGCTACTTCCATCTGGAACGAAGGCACCTATGCCGTAGGTCCGAATCCGAATGCAGTTCATCCAAATTTCGGAACGTGGGGCGATCACACCACGGGCTCAGGAAATTATATGCTCGTGAACGGTTCCGCTTCTGGCACAAAGATTCTTTGGCGCCAAGCCCGAAACTTCCCCCCAGGAGTACAAGTTAAAATGCGCTGGTGGATGCTCACTTTTGTGACTCCCGCAGGTTCTCTGCAGCTCAAGCTGTTTGGAAACAATGTTGGTGGCACCGTTGCTACCCCAGCAAGTTCTGGTGTTTGGCAGCAAGCCACACGAACCTTTACTGTTCCTGCTAGTGGCAATGCGACCTTAAATCTAATGACGCTCAGCTCCGCTGTTGCAGGTAACGATTTTGGGATTGATGATGTCACTTTTGAGTACGAGTGTACCTCGCGAGACACCGTATGGCTGCTCCCTAAATCCGATGCCCAGATTCGTTTGGATTCAACACCCGTATTTGGATGTGACAGTCTTTGTTTTGAATGGGTCAATACCATAGACTCAGCAGGTTCGTTAAACTATTCATGGTTCTTGAGCGATGGAACAGAAGATACTTCGAGCACTTTCATACATTGCTTATCCGACACAGGTACCTTCACCGGTTATGTGCTT
Organism: uncultured Schleiferiaceae bacterium; assembly: GCA_965656315.1. GTDB lineage: Bacteria > Bacteroidota > Bacteroidia > Flavobacteriales > Schleiferiaceae > UBA10364. The sequence goes on from CBFHKC010000012.1 coordinate 28,171, forward strand.
ACTAGTTCGGCCGAAGGGTGCAGCGACAGTTCTGCAATCCCACTAATGCGAGTGGGGTATACGAGAAAACTCGATAGCATCTCCATATTGAGTGCCGAAAAGAAGTGGATGAATGGCACTTGGGTACTCGATCCGAATGAACCGACAGGGATTGCGGTACATTTTGAGGGGTATGCTGGTTCCAGCGGGAGCGATAGTTTGTATGTGAGCTTCGGCTTGAATAGCGTTCAAACAAGTCCACTTTCGCCTAATATCACCCAATATTCCTGGGATCCATTGAGTTTTTCGCTAGAACCGCAAACCATTTGTGCGTATTTGTTTACAGCGGACGGCTGCGTAGATACTATTTGTCAAAACATTGCATTCTTCCCAACAGTTACGGTCCCCAATTTCTTCACGCCCAACAACGACTTAAGGAACGATGAACTGATCATTGAGTCTACAAATGCTGAGGTATTGGAGCAGCGTATTTTTAACCGCTGGGGCCAATTGGTTTTTGAAACCACCCGACCCGATGAATTTTGGGACGGTCGAATCAACGGCAATCTCGCCTCGCCAGGCGTCTACTTCCTCGAAGTCAGAGCGTCCAACAGTTATACCCAAGACCAGCCTGTCGTGCAGCGCACCGCAGTTCACCTGATGGATTAGAAGCTTTGAATAGGGTCTGTCGGGCCCCTATGTAGTTGAGGCGGAAGTTGTGCCAAATTGCCAACCAGTGGAAATGCACAAAAACATTAGAATATCAATCAGGGTTGGTATTAGAACAAAACGGTAGACTCTGTATTGAACCGAAAACGTCCCAAATCACTGTTTTCGAGTGTTTTGAGACGTTTTAGAATTGCCTTATTGTGGAGCTGGCGGGAATCGAACCCGCGTCCAAACAAGGAAGCCTGAGGCTTTCTACATGTTTAGCTTGTGATTGAATTTTCGACCGATCTCTGAGCACAAGCACCCCAATCACGGCTTAGCCTCTGAACTTGAGCTAACCCGCGAGACAAAGGTTAGCTGCATTCCTGAATTTTCCACACCTCGTGATCAGTCGCCTCAGGACGGGGGCTCCTGCGAGATGTTCAGCTCCTACACCTAGTGTAGGATTAGCAAAATCGACATCCTGTCAGATTAAGCGGCCAAAGCGTAAGAATCTTCGCCAGTTATAAAAAAGTGAAGCGGTGTATTAACGAGCTGCCCCTTCAGCGCTCGACATGCTTACATCAACCTTCGACTTGCTGTCAAAACCAGTCAGCCCCAAGTTGTTGTTTCCATCTTGATCCCGGGGGGACAAAGAAGGACGGCAAAGATAGTGCTTCGCAGTGTGAATTTACTGCACAAGTGTAGAAAGAATAGGAGAAGGGGAATTTGTGCCCTACTTTTAGAGCTATGAAAATTGGTATTGTAAAAGAGGGCAAAGTTCCTATCGATAAAAGAGTTCCGCTGACGCCAGAACAGTGTGCGGTTTTAATGCAAAAATATGCCTGTGAAGTGGTGGTTCAGCCCTCCGCTATCCGAGCAATTACAGACGAGGAATACGCTTCGGCCGGTGTGTCTTTACAAGAAGATTTGACCGATTGTGACGTGCTTCTCGGCGTGAAAGAGGTACCGGTGTCCGATCTCATCGCAGAGAAGACCTATTTTTTCTTTTCACATACCTACAAACAACAGCCGTATAATGCAAAGCTCCTCCGTACTTGTGTGGAACGGAATATTCGCTTGATCGACTACGAGCTCTTGACCAAGAACGGAAGACGTGTCGTTGCCTTTGGCCGATTCGCAGGTCTCGTCGGCGCCTACAACGGTCTGCGCGGTTGGGGAGAGAAGTTTGACCAATTTTCACTCACACCCGCTTATGAATGTCACGATCTCGCCGATATGTGGGGCCAATTCAAAGGCGTGACATTTCCGTCCGACCTACGCATCGTATTGACCGGGAAGGGGCGCGTAGCTAACGGCGCAGTAGAAACCCTCAAGGCTGCGGGCATTCCATCGTGCAGTCCGGAAGAATTTCTTGCCGGTGCGCCTGGTCCGGTCTGGACCCAATTGGACGCGGAGGAATACTATCGAAAATCTAACGGTGAACCCTACAGCAAGCAGGATTTATACCGTGATCCAACCGATTTTGAGAGTGCCTTCATGGACTATGCAGCAGTTGCGACCATGTACATCGCCGGTCATTATTACGATGCTCGTGCTCCCTACATTTTTACTCGCGAAGATGCGGCTAGTGACGCGTTTAATGTGCGGTATGTAGCAGACATCAGTTGTGACATCGACGGCCCTGTGGCTTCGACCTTGCAGCCTTCCACGATCGCAGACCCATTCTATGGATATGATCCAAAGTCTGCCACTGTGGTGGATCACAAAGCCAGCGATGCGATTGGTGTCATGGCAGTAGATAATCTTCCTTGCGAGCTCCCTCGCGATGCATCGCTTAGTTTCGGAAAGGATTTACTGGTACACGTGCTTCCCGCCTTATTTGACGGCGATGCAGACGGTGTGCTAAGTCGGGCTACAGAATGTCAGCATGGGGCGTTAACCGAGGATTTCTCGTACCTTCAGTCCTACATCGATCTTCCTTAAACGTGTCTAAAAAAAGCGCATTACATATCAGCAAAGGCGTAGAAGATGCCCCTAGTATAAATCCGCGCCTGCGCGTACAGGGCAAATTATCTCTGGGCGCTGAAGAATTATTGGCAGGCATTCGCTCCGGTGATTTGGCTGCCTTGGCTCGAGGGATCACCTTGGTTGAAAGTAGTGCGGTAAAAGACCGTGAACAAGCCCGGGTGCTCTTGAGCGGAGCCCTTAAGTTTTCTGGAAACGCCTTGCGTATCGGCGTAAGTGGTGTGCCTGGTGTGGGAAAAAGTACCTTCTTAGAGCATTACGGTGTTCGCTTGCTTGAACGAGAGCCTGAGGCACGTGTCGCAGTACTTGCTGTTGACCCTTCAAGCTCTAAAAACCACGGATCCATATTGGGGGATAAAACCCGCATGGTTGATCTGGGGAAGCACTCACGCGCATTCATTCGGCCCTCAGCTTCAGGAGGCGCATTGGGCGGTGTTGCCCGTGCTACGAAAGAAGCCATGATTTTGTGCGAAGCTGCAGGATTTACACATGTATTTGTGGAAACTGTAGGGGTGGGACAAAGCGAAACTTTGGTGGCGCAGCTGGTCGATTGTTTTTTGTTTCTAGCAATGCCCGGAACTGGGGATGAGCTGCAGGGCATCAAAAAAGGCATCATGGAAATGGCGGACGTCATTGCTATGAATAAGAGTGAAGGCGAGCGACGTGCAGCCGCAGAGCGTAGTGCCTTGGAGATTAAACGAGCGCTTCAACTATTTGCAAAAGGGCACGAGGATTGGATCACTCCGGTTACGCTGATTTCTGGTTTAGAAGGGGAGGGCTTTGAGGAATTGGCCCAAGATCTTGAACGCTATGAGCGGCACCACAAGATTAAAGGACAGTTCGAGCGCAAACGCGCTGAGCAACGTCTGTTCTGGTTTGAGCGTTCTTTAAGTGAAGGCTTAGATCGTCTACTTGCCGGAATGGAAAGCTGGAATACGGCAAAGGCTGAGCTTCGCGAACAAGTCGCCTCAGGTGCGCTCAGTCCATTCGAGGCTGGTGAAGTGCTTTTGGAACGTGTCCGTCGAAATTTCTAGTCTTAGAAATGACGCGCTGCTTCGTGCTTGATCAGCAGTACAGCGGCTTTCGTAGGGAAAATCTCACTTGACATCTCTGCTTCAATCAAACGTCTTGAAAGGTCAGCTGCAGTTGCATCCGCGCCCAATTCTGCTGCCGTTTTGTTGATCAAACTCACGACCTGACTTTTCGCGCTGACCACATGGTCCCAGCTCTTGTCTGAGAAATAAATTTGCTGGGTAATGTTGTAATCAAACTCTTGACGTACACTCTCAACGAGGACCTTACGGTAGGTTCCGATGTCCATCTTCTCGGGTTTTACCCGGATCACCAAATGGTTCGGAGTGATGCGTTCTAGTAGCATGATCACGCGTTCAAAGGCTTGAAAACGCATCGGAAGTGCCTGTTTACTTAGGTCCTTGCGCAGATAGAACGCACGACGTTTCTCTTCGTTGTCCACAAAATTGGACAAGAGTAAGTAGGT
>CBFHKC010000012.1:32380-33586 GCA_965656315.1 uncultured Schleiferiaceae bacterium
CTGTTTACTTAGGTCCTTGCGCAGATAGAACGCACGACGTTTCTCTTCGTTGTCCACAAAATTGGACAAGAGTAAGTAGGTGAGTAGCAGCATTAAAGCCGCTGGAAAGGTGTATTTAAGGATTTCAATAAATGCTTCCATGAAAGTGTGTTGAGGCTTACAAATATCGTTATTTTTGCCGCTCGACAATAGTATTTCTCATGCAAGCACTTTCAGATCGCGCCCAGCAGATGGGCCTACCCATGACCATTGAGATGGCAAAAAAAGCTCGTGAGCTGAGCGCCACAGGTAAAAACGTCATTAGCTTATCGTTAGGTGAGCCAGATTTTGATACGCCAGATTTCATTAAATCGGCGGCGAATGAAGCGATGGACCAAAACTACACGCACTACATGCCGGTTCCTGGTTTTGCAGATTTGCGCCAGTCTATTGCAGCGAAGTTCCAAAGAGACAATGGCCTTACCTACACTGCGGATCAGATCGTAGTGAGCACTGGGGCGAAGCAAAGTTTGTTGAACATTTTCCTTGCATTGGTAAATCCAGGCGAAGAGGTGATCATTCCTGCACCGTACTGGGTGAGCTACATGGACCAAGCGAAATACTGTGGTGCTGAGGTTAAAGTGCTGCCAACGAGTATGGAGAGTGGCTTTAAAATCACTGCTGCCCAGCTCGAAGAGGCCATCACTGAAAAATCGAAGGTGCTGATCTTTTCTTCACCGAACAACCCATGTGGTGCCATCTACAGCAAAGAAGATTTAGCTGCGATCGCTGCAGTGGTTGCGAAGCATCCTAACTTGTATATCATCTCGGATGAGATTTATGAATTATTGAACTATGGTGAAGTTGCGCATACCTCCATCGCTAGTTTTCCTGAAGTCTACAACCAGACTATCACGGTAAACGGTTTGTCGAAAGGATTCGCGATGACTGGGTGGCGTATCGGGTACATCGGTGCTCCGGAATGGATTGCGAAGGCGTGTACGAAATTCCAGTCCAATTTTACTTCAGGTACCTGTTCCGTTGCACAGCGCGCTTGTAAAGCAGCCGTTGAAGCAGACCCGTCTTCTGTTCAATACATGGTTGACACCTTTGCGGGTCGTCGCGCTAAAATGGTGAAATGGATCAGCGCAGTCGAGGGCTTCGAACTAGATACTCCTCCAGGCGCATTTTACGTGTTCCCACGCATTACCCAGCTCCTTGGGAAAC
>CBFHKC010000012.1:33685-63577 GCA_965656315.1 uncultured Schleiferiaceae bacterium
AATTCAAAGGTAAAGTGATTGAGACTGCGCTTGATCTAAGCATGTATTTGCTTGAAGAGGGACTCGTGAGTACGGTTCCTGGCGACGCCTTTGGTCTTCCTGGCTATATTCGCTTTTCTTACGCTGCTGCCGAAGCAGATTTAAAGGAGGCTGTGATTCGCGTTGCAGCAGCTGTTGCAAACTTAGAGGACTAACGATGTCTAAAATTGAGGTTTCCCACGGCGAGGTACTAGACAAGCACACCATCCTGGTCATCAAAAGTGAGCGGATAAAGAGCGAGGCAAAATTGGTGAATATTGCCAAAGAGCAAAAGGCCCTTTCTACCGTGGTCGCTGAGATTTATCAAAGCTTGGATGATGTAGGCGCATTGCACCAGTTGGTGGAAAAGCTCAAGCTGATTAATGAGAAACTTTGGGATGTCGAGGACGCCTTACGTGTACACGAGAAGGAAGGTGACTTTGGTCAAGGTTTTATTGAATTGGCCCGAAGTGTCTATTACCTCAATGATGAGCGTGCAGCCATCAAAAAGGCGATAAACACCTTCACAGATTCGCCGTTTACGGAGGAAAAATCTTACGAATCGTACGGAAATAGCGGGAAGACTACAGATTAACGTACCTTAGAGTAGTAGACCGAGAAGCATTGAGTTTTAAAAAGAGCATACAAAAACGTTTCGCTGCCTTCGAAGAGCAGTTTACCATACGCTTAAATGCGCTTAGGGAACGCGTAAACATTCGGATTTATGACAGCAGGGATCGTATGCTTAATGTGCTTTCTCGCGGTTCATTGTTCGTTGCTTTCTCGACGATCATATCGCTTGTGATCTACCATGGTTTTGCTCTGGACGAGTTCCAGAACCAGATTGTAGGTTATGTGGTGAGGGCTTCGATCGGCTATTATTTGGTCAAGTTCGTGCTAGAGTTGTTTTATAACTTTCAGCCCCGACAGTTCCTCATGGATAGGAAATGGGAGGCGCTGCTCATGCTCTTCTTAGTGGCTGATATCCTTTTGATTAATCTCGCTCACATAGAAGTTTTAAGTGCGCTAGGCAATCTTATCGGCATACCAGGTCTCCAGTCGGGCTTCCTTCTAGTGCTCCAATTTTATTTCTTAATCATTGTCGGTTTAGAATTTGGCAGGGTCGGAGAGGTCTTACCGAAAACTAACCTAAGCGCACCTGCGCTTCTTTTAATTAGTTTTCTGGTACTGATCGCTCTAGGAACGGGACTATTAATGCTCCCGGAGATGACGCCTACCGAAGATCCAGGATTGGGATTTTTAACAGCTTTATTTACGAGTATATCAGCATCCTGCGTTACCGGTCTTAGTTTGATTGACATCTCGACAGCTCTCAGCTTTAAGGGCCAAACCATTGTGATGATTCTCATGCAGCTTGGGGGGTTAAACATCATCTCCTTTGCCGCATTGTTTGCCATCCTCAGAGGAGGATTCGGTATGCGTCAGCAAAACTTTATGAGTGAAAATCTCGGAGAAAACCTGAAGCAGAGCCGCACGCTAGTCGGGGCTATTTTCCGCCTCACCTTTGCTATTGAGATTCTAGGTGCCTTACTTCTTGGGATTGTATGGATGGGCTCTTTTGATAGCTTTGGAGAAACGATCTTCTATAGTGTTTTTCACAGCATTAGTGCCTTTAATAATGCCGGTTTCAGTCTATTCTCAGATTCGTTAGCTACACCCGGTGTTGCTTCTGGACCAGCCGTTCATTGGGTCATTGCCATCATGATATTGCTTGGTGGTATCGGGTTCGGCACGCTTTCAGATGTCATTCGTCAAGAGTGGACCGCGCAGCCTATGATGAAGTCTTGGCGCAACCTAAGGATTGGTACCAAGCTCGGATTAGTTGTGTCCGGTGTGCTGCTTGTCTTCGGGGCGTTTATTTTCCTCGTTTTAGAGCCGGCTACTGGGGGGACAGGAACTCACATTAGCAATAGTTTCTTTCAGAGCATAACCGCTCGTACTGCAGGATTCAATAGCGTCAACTTTGGAGGATTAGCAACCCCTACATTGCTGATGATGATATTCCTAATGTTTGTCGGTGGAGGTTCTGGCTCAACTGCAGGTGGAATTAAAACGAGCACTTTTGCATTAGTGTTCTTATCTGCCGCCGCTACCATCCAAGGGAAAAAGAACATCAACCTCTATAAGCTTCAGATTCCTTGGGAGCTGATGAACCGTGCATTTGCCGTATTCCTTTTCGCTGTAGTGTTTATCTTCTTAGGTATTTTCTCTTTGGCCGTACTTGAGCCCGAAATGGAGCTATTAGATCTCGCTTTTGAGCAGGTAAGTGCCTTTTGTACTGTGGGATTAAGTACAGGGATCACCTCAGAACTTTCTATCGGAAGTCAAACCGTTTTGATGCTGAGTATGCTCGTAGGAAGGGTAGGAACGCTCACTTTGGCCTTTGCACTAAGTGGTAAGCATCCTGAATCGAATAAATTCAAGTATCCTAAGGCGAATATGAACGTTGGCTAACTAACGGGTCTGGCCGCTCCTTAAAGTGGTACCTAATTATTTGTTCTTGTCTTGGAAGTCTAAGTTTTTCAACCCCAACGTCTTCAATAACTTCTTTCCGTTGATCTTCAAGGTTTCCTTTATACCTGTAGCTACTTTCTTTGCCGTGTTATCGTCTGGACGTGAGATAAATTTAGAATCTCTGTAATGCACGCCTTCCTCTGGCTTAGTGTAGAAATAGGTGTAGAAGCTCTTCCTAGATTCTCCTTCAGGTATATCAATTTTCTTGTACCCGTGTGGGCTATTGTCATCCGTGTAAAAGATAACTGCTGTGTTGAAAGTCGGTGCGACCTTTACCACACATTCGGTCATTTCTTTATTCCATAGCTCAAGATCCCCGCCATATTCAGGTTTCCAATCGCGATTCAAATAGACTAGAAGATTTATTCGTCTCCATAAACCCAACTTTGGATTCATGTTCACATCGATGTGTACATCTACATAAGACCCGTTTTTACCTTGGTGAACACCAGAACCCAATGCATCGTTGGTCGTGTGCAGACCTTCAATTCCAGTAATCTTAAAAAGCATATCGCTCCACTCTGCAGATTGCACAGCTTCTCTAACTTTCGAAAATGCTGGATGCCAACGTTCAAAATGGTAGTCCTCACTTTTATCCTCGTTTAAGCTCTTGCGCTTCACATTCAAGTCTGAAATCGAAGGGAAATTCTCAAACAGCGCATGTGCAATCTCATCGGTGAAAAAATCTTCCATCACCAAATATTTACACGGTTGTGCATTTTGGTATTGCTCGCTTAGTGCTTGTGCAAAGTCAAGGTCTAGATATTTAGGATTGATAATGCCGTGTGCCATTGTAAACTAGTTTGTGAGTGTCAAATATAGCCGTTAGCTATCCTTCTTCCTTGTGACATCTGTCAGTTTTCCGTACACCAGGAAGAAAATTTTAGGAAAATAGCGTTTAAACGGAACGGAGAACCGTTCATATCCTCCTATGAAAAGGTGCTTTGGAGGATGTTTTCTCTCCGCCTTTTTTATAAATCTCTTGGCCAATTCAGACGGAGGCATCCCCTTCTCTTGAGCAATACTATTCTTTCCGATTGGTTTTCCGTCCGGTCCTAAACTACTCAAAGTGACACTTGTGTTTATAAAACCTGGGCTTACTAATCCGATATGCACACCAGAGCCGCGCATCTCAAACTGTAAACTTTCAAAGTAGCCAACTACAGCAAACTTACTTGCTGCATAAGCGGCAAGCGACGGGCTACCGAAATAGCCTAATATACTCGCGATAGTCCAGATTTGACCTTTGTTTCTTTTTGTAAACTGAGGGAGTAGTGCCTTCGTTAGTGCGACTGCACCCCAAAGATTCACGTCCATAACCTGTCGTTCTACATCAAAGTCCATGTCCTGAACAGTACCTAGATGTCCCATGCCTCCATTATTGATCAGCACATCGACGTGGCCGGTTACAGCAAGTGCTTCGGCAACCCACTTAGGGGCCTGGTGGTGTTCTGCCAGATCAAGTGGCAATACATAAGATTGTTCAGGGTAGGGCAGCTCCGACTGGAGCTGTTCTAATAATGTTCTGCGGCGTGCAGAGAGTATGGTGAATGCGCCAGTGCGGTTATAGGCTTGGGCCAAAGCCCAGCCTATACCACTACTCGCACCTGTAATCCAAACGATTTTTGACTGTTTCATTCAGTGAAAAAGTTTGGCAGTAATTTACAGCAATAAAGCTTATTTGCGTCTTTTAGGCGCGCCTTTAAACTTAGAAGTTCCTTTAAACTTTTTTGCGCCACCGCGGCTTTCGCTACGACCGGAGTATCCTCCTTCAGAGCGGCTTCCTTCGCTACGTCCACCGTACCCGCCTTCTGAGCGACTACTGTATCCGCCTTCGCGACGACCACCTTCAGAACGACCGCCTTCGCTGCGTCCACCGTATCCGCCGTCACGACTTCCACCGTATCCACTGCCGCCAGCTGCACGACTGTTTGAACGATTTCTGCGATCATCACCACCGAAGCTACTTACACGCTCGCGTTTTGGACGATCGCTATCGCCACCCCAGCTACGCTTTTCGCTACGGTCGCTATCGCCACCCCAGCTACGCTTTTCACTACGGTCGCTATTGCCACCCCAGTTGCCACGCTTTTCACCTCGGTCGCTATTGCCACCCCAGTTACCACGCTTACTGCCACGGTCGCTATTGCCACCCCAACTTCCACGTTTCTCACGACGATCTCCACCGCCACTATGACGAGGACCTCTTGAAGCGCCGCCTTCTTCCATGTAGGCGTTCACAACATAAGATCCCGTAGTTGCTCCTTGAAGCTTTTCTGAAATCTCGGTAGCAAAACGCTCTTCAACATCTATGCGGGAGAATGCTTGATCCATGTCGATCTTCCCGATTTTTACTTTTTGACCTGGCATTTGATCATTGATCAAGCCCATCAAACGGCTAGGATTTACTTTTTGACGGTACCCTAGGTCGATCACGATAGTTTTGTAACCTGCTTCAACACCGGTGCGATTGTCACGCTTGCCGTGTTCTTTTGCACGTCCTGGAGTTTCGTTGATGTCACGAGCTCCACGGTAACGGCTCAAGATTGCTGAAGTTTCATGGTCGAGGAATCGCTCGATCAATTCTGCCTTGCTCAAATGCGCTAGCTTATCCATCGCTTGGTCCAACAATGCTGGATCTAACGTGGTCGAGGCTTCCATAGCAACTAATTCGTCGATCGCTTCACCCATCTTGATTTGACAGATTGCGTCTCCTGAAGGAACTATTTTATGCTCGAAGGTTTTACCGATAATGCGCTCTAGTGTTTTTACTTTACGCATGTTTCGGCCATGAGTGATCACAATAGAAATACCACTATTGCCAGCACGACCCGTACGGCCTGAACGGTGAACATATACCTCTGGATCATCAGGAATGTTCACATTGATTACGTGGGTAAGTTCATTGACATCGATACCACGTGCAGCAACATCTGTTGCTACCATAACCTGCAAACGCTTATTGCGGAAACGCTTCATCACGTCGTCGCGTTGAGCTTGGCTCAAATCACCGTGAATTGCTTCAGCGCGGTAACCGTCGCTAACGAGCTGCTCAGCAATGCTTTGAGTCTCGCGGCGAGTTCTACAGAATACAATCCCGTACATCTGTGGATTGAAGTCTAAGATACGACGCGTAGCTTCGTAGGTGTTCTTAGGACTTACCACATACAGTTCATGCTCAACTTTCGAAGCACTGATGTTTTTCTTACCCGCAGAGATTTCTTTCGGGTTATGCAAGTATTTCTGTGTCAGTTTCTTCATGCCGTCAGGCATGGTTGCACTAAAACACAATGTTTGTTTTTCCTCCGGAGTGTTCGCCAAAATCGCGTCCAATTCGTCCTGGAATCCCATGCTCAACATTTCATCAGCTTCATCCAATACTAAGAACTGTACGTCCTCAATACGAAGTTTGCGACGGTTGATCAAATCCAAAGTACGACCTGGCGTTCCCACAACGATCTGTGGCTTTGCCCCAAGTTCTCTGATTTGAGTCGTGATAGGAGAACCGCCATAAACAGCAGTCACTTTCACGTTCATGAATTTCGAATACGATTCGATGTCCTTAGAAATCTGAAGACACAGCTCACGCGTTGGTGCCAAAACGATGGCCTGAACGTGCTGAACGTCTGCTTCCAGCTGGTTGAGAATAGGCAAAGAGAATGCCGCTGTCTTACCAGTTCCTGTTTGTGCGAATGCGATTAAATCGCCTTCGTTTTCTAATAAATGCTCAATACTGAGCTTTTGAATAGGTGTGGGTGTTTCAAAACCCAGTGCCTCTACACCGCGGATGATTTCCGGGAGTAGACCGCTGTCTTTGTATGTTTCCATAAAGGTAGCTCCTTAAAAATTGGAGCCGTCTAAAATTGCCCAGATCCGCTGGGTGCGCCTAACTGAGTGTCAGCGCTTCCGTACAAATTTTAGCCTACATGGAAGATGGACACCCCTTAAATGAGGTGCAAAGGTACAAAGAATATATTTGGTAATGAATTACTTGGTTCCTCGAGCGCGAATGACCCAAGCTTCACCGTCGTGGTAAAGACCTTCGTTTAGTGTGATTTTCTCCTCCCAAACCTCTAATAAACCCCAATCACTGAACAGGGCTTTTACAGAGTCTTTCGTAAAACACATTCCTTTACTCTGAGGACCACCGCTACCCATACCGATGTTCTTTTCAGAGAATGCCTCAAAAATAAGCTGACCGCCCGGTCTTACAAATCGCGAGAGCTTGCTGTATACTTCCTTTGTCATACTGCCGGGAGTATGAAGATAAATGGGAGCTAGAACATCCACCATTACAGGACATAGATAATCCAAGGCGTCTGCCACAGCATATTCAAGGTTCTGTTCCAACTCTGCGGCTAACTTCAGCGCTTTCTCTTTGGCAGCACTACTTTGATCAAAGGCAATAACATTCCAACCTTGTTTTAAGGCATGAACGGCATTGCGACCCTCTCCTTCACCAGGTAATAAAACTCCTGCAGGAGCATGTTTTGCCAATTCGTTTTTAAAAAACTCATTCGGTTCTTTTCCATACGCATAGGCAGATCTAGAGTAACGATCGTCCCAAATATTCGCCTTTTTATCCATGATGTGTGTTCCTTGTAATAGTGGTTTACGCTCACAGCGAATATAATCGGTTTATTTTATCGTAATCAGGTGCTTTTAGAAAATTCGTATTTTTGTTTTCAGCTTTATGACTTCACGAGGCGTAGGCAACTAAGAAGAAATTATTTCAAAAACTTTTTAGAGCTATTGCAATTATCCAAGAAGGTTCTATATTTGCACCCCCGAACAAGAACGGGTTAATACACAGTAGATATGAAACGTACATTTCAACCTAGCAATAGAAAACGCAGAAATAAGCACGGTTTCCGTTCTAGAATGGAGTCTGTAGATGGCCGCAAAGTGCTGGCGTCTCGCCGTTCTAAAGGTCGCAACCGCTTGACGGTTAGTGATAAAGGAAACTACAAAGGGTAATCAGTTGTTGACAACCTTTTAATAATATATAGGTGTTGCCGAAAGCAACACCTTTTTTTTGGCCTGAACCTAGCCTAACTTTGCATAAATCTTCTAGCACATGCCTAAAGACACTTCCATTAAGCACGTATTGATCATCGGATCTGGTCCTATCGTAATTGGCCAGGCCTGTGAGTTCGATTATTCAGGGTCGCAAGCTTCCCGTAGTTTGCGCGAAGAAGGGATCATCGTCACGTTGATCAACTCGAATCCGGCAACCATCATGACTGATGAGGTTATTGCCGACAACATCTATCTCAAACCTCTTACTGTTGAAAGTATAGAGGAAATTTTGATCGCACATCCAGATATCGATGTTGTTCTTCCTACAATGGGAGGGCAGACAGCTTTGAATCTGTGTATCGAAGCGGATAAACAAGGTGTTTGGGAAGAGAATAATGTTCGTATCATCGGTGTGGATATTGACGCGATTAACATCACCGAGGATCGTGACGAATTCCGCAAGTTGATGGAAACATTGGACATTCCGATGGCTCCTTCGCGCATCGCTAAATCATTCCTTCGCGGGAAGGAAACTGCACAGCAGTTCGGTTTCCCATTATGTGTGCGTGCATCATTTACCTTAGGAGGTGCAGGTGCAACCTTTGTGCATACAGAAGAAGAGTTTGATGAAGCACTTAGCCGTGGTTTAGAAATCTCACCGATTCATGAGGTGATGATCGATAAGGCGTTGCTGGGTTGGAAAGAATATGAGTTGGAGCTTTTGCGCGACAACAATGACAACATTATCATCATCTGTTCTATCGAGAACATGGATCCTATGGGAATCCACACCGGTGATTCTATCACTGTAGCTCCTGCCATGACTTTGAGCGATACCACGTACCAGAAGATGCGTGATATGGCCATCAAGATGATGCGTAGTATAGGAACCTTTGCCGGCGGTTGTAACGTACAGTTTGCGGTAAGCCCTGATGAGCACGAAGACATTGTAGCTATTGAGATCAACCCACGTGTAAGCCGTTCGTCAGCATTGGCTTCTAAAGCGACGGGTTATCCTATTGCAAAGATTGCTGCGAAGATGGCGATCGGTTATACTTTAGATGAATTGAACAACCAGATCACGAAGACGACTACCGCTTATTTCGAGCCGACGTTAGATTACGTGATTGTGAAGATTCCACGTTGGAACTTTGAGAAGTTTGAAGGTGCGGATACCCGCTTAGGCATTCAGATGAAGAGTGTTGGTGAGGTGATGGGTATCGGACGTAGCTTCCAAGAGGCTTTGCACAAAGCGGCTCAGTCTTTAGAGATTAAGCGCAACGGTCTCGGTGCAGACGGCAAAGGTGAGTCGGATCAAGATGTGATTTTACACAAACTAGAGTACGCTTCTTCAGACCGTTTATTTGTGATTTATGATGCGATTCAGATGGGTATTCCATTGCGCAGAATTCACGATATCACGAAGATTGACATGTGGTTCTTGAAGCAAATCGAGGATTTGGCGCGTGTTCAGACATTGATCGAGAAACATAGTCTAGAGAGTTTGCCGAAGGATTTGATCCAAGAGGCGAAAATGAAGGGTTTTGCGGATCGTCAGATAGCGCATATGATCAATGCTTTGGAAAGTGAAGTACACTCAAAGCGTACAGATTTAGGAATCAATCGTGTGTGGAAGCTGGTAGATACTTGTGCTGCGGAATTCCCTGCACAGACACCATATTACTACTCGACGTTTGAAATGCCATTTGTGAATTCAGATGGGGTAGAAGTGATTGAGAATGAAAGTGAAGTTACTGAGCGCGAGAAAATCGTGGTGTTGGGTAGCGGACCGAACAGAATTGGTCAAGGGATTGAATTCGACTACAGCTGTGTACACGGAGTACTTGCAGCACGTGAAGAAGGATACGAAACCATCATGATCAACTGTAATCCAGAGACGGTAAGTACCGACTTTGATACAGCGGATAAATTGTACTTCGAGCCAGTATTTTGGGAGCACATCTGGGACATCATCCTGCACGAGAAGCCAAGAGGTGTTATCGTACAGTTGGGGGGACAGACCGCATTGAAGTTGGCAGAGAAGTTAAGTCGCTACGGTATTGAAATCATCGGTACTTCTTACGAGGCGCTAGATTTAGCTGAAGATCGTGGCCGTTTCTCTAACCTGTTGAAAGAGATCAATATTCCTTACCCAGAGTTTGATGTGGCTACAACAGCGGACGAAGCGTTGGATATTTCTGATCAATTAGGTTTCCCAATCTTGGTACGTCCATCGTATGTATTGGGTGGACAGGGTATGAAGATTGTCATCAACAAAGAGGAATTGGAGCATCATGTAGTGAACCTTTTCAAAGAGTTTGAAGGCAACCGTGTACTTCTAGATCACTACCTTGATGGAGCCATCGAAGCTGAGGCAGATGCGATCTGTGACGGTGAAGATGCGTACATCATTGGTATCATGGAGCATGTTGAACCTTGTGGTATTCACTCTGGAGATAGCTCGGCAGTATTGCCTCCGTTTAACCTCGGTCCACTAGTTATGCAGCAGATCAAAGAGCATACGGTTAATATTGCAAAAGCACTAGAGACCAAAGGGCTGATTAACATTCAGTTTGCGGTTAAAGACGATATCGTATACATCATCGAGGCGAATCCACGTGCTTCGCGTACGGTACCGTTCATCTGTAAAGCTTACAAAGAGCCTTACGTGAACTATGCTACTAAAGTGATGCTGGGTACGAAGAAGGTGAAGGACTTTAACTTCAACCCGCAGCTTGAAGGATACGCGATCAAGATTCCTGTATTCTCGTTCAACAAGTTCCCGAACGTGAACAAGAAATTGGGGCCAGAAATGAAGTCCACGGGTGAGAAAATTCACTTTATCAAAGATTTGAAAGACCCAGTCTTTAAGAAACTACATAGCGAACGCAGCTTGTATTTGAGCCGCTAAGCACATTTTAATGAAGTATTTCAAGATCCCGGTCCGCAAGGCGCCGGGATTCTTTTTTATCTTGACCAAAATTTCAGAATTACCATGCTGCGTTTCATTGCACTTACCATACTCGCTTATTTTATTTTTCGCTGGTTAGATCGCCTCTTGGGGCCACGTCCAGCGCCTAGTAGAGGGAGATCATCGAGAAGCCAGAGCAATGCTGCCCCTACCAAGAGTAAAGTGAAGAAAAATGTAGGAGAGTATATCGACTACGAGGAGGTTAAGGATGCAGACACTAGCGAAAAGTCATCGTGAGTACGAAGCTTGGAATCATATCTTATTATTGGCCGCCCGCCGGTGGTCCAGGCGTTCAGCGCTGGCTGAAGCTAAGTAAGTATCTAGCGCAGCAAGGCGTCA
The DNA here is from genome assembly GCA_965656315.1 of uncultured Schleiferiaceae bacterium. Classification (GTDB taxonomy): domain Bacteria; phylum Bacteroidota; class Bacteroidia; order Flavobacteriales; family Schleiferiaceae; genus UBA10364. The sequence goes on from CBFHKC010000012.1 coordinate 44,568, forward strand.
AGGTCTATGTGGTTACTGTAGATCCAGAGCAAGCGACGTATCCGCTTCGAGATGAGGGGCTGTTAGATGATGTCCACGAGAATATTACGGTAGTGCACACTTCAACCTTCGAGCTGTTTGGTGCATATAAAAAAGCAACCGGTAAGAAAAGTGTCCCTTTTAGTGGATTCTCCGGTGAGGAGGCAAAAATTAGTCTAAAAGAGCGATTGGCACGTTTTGTACGTGGAAACCTCTTAGTTCCTGATGCTCGAAAAGGGTGGAATAGATATGCGTATGCTGCTGCGTCAGAATTGGTTAAAAAAGAACAAGTTCTACATTGGGTAACTACTTCGCCTCCACACAGTAGTCAGCTCATAGGCAAGCGTCTACAGAGGGACTTTAAGATTCATTGGACTGCAGATTTTCGCGACCCTTGGACAGATATCTATTATTATAGAAAGTTTTACCCTACTGCGCTTACACGCTGGTATGAGCGTCGTCTTGAACGTGCAGTGTTCCGTACCTGTGATGCGCTGATCAGTGTGAGCCCTTCGTGGAGTGATCTCTATGTGTCAAAAGGAGCTAAGCCAGCGCAGAAAGTACATACCATCACAAACGGATTCGACGCAGAAGATTTTGCCGAGCTCAAGGTGAACCGACCTGAGGCGTTTACGATTACCTATGCAGGAACTCTAGCAGCGCAATATCCCGTGGCCCATTTTGTTCAGGCATTGAATAGATTGGATTTTCCAGTCCGCTTGCGAATCATAGGATCGTGGGATGAGAACTCAAAGTCTCAACTAGAACAGTGTGGCGCTCACGTGAATCTTGAATTTGTCTCCTATGTACCTAAGAAGGAACTCAATGCATCATTAGTCCAAAGCCACGTCATGTTATTCTTGCTTCCAGGAGTTGCTAGTGCGAATGGGCACATTCCCGGCAAGCTTTTCGACTACCTCGGAGGCGGGAATCCTATTTTAGGTTTAGGACCTGTGGATGGTGATGCCGCACATATTATTCGTGATGCAGCGGCAGGTGAAGTCTTCGCTTATGAAAACGAGCAGGGCATGGTAGAGTTCTTGCAAAAAATGTACGAAGAAGGAGCCCCACGTTTGGATTCATCCAAAGTCGCTCAATACGAAAGACAACAACAAGCAAAGCAGGTCAAAGCGGCTATATTCAAATAGGAGAGGCCACTCACAGGATATTACGGATATAAAAACACCCTTCATTTGATTCAAATGAAGGGTGTTTTTTTTGCCTTATGTGTCTATAGAAATTAGGCCTCGGCAGACACCTTGCGTTCTTTAAAAGACGTGTAGCCGAAGAAGATCAGCAACAGGAGGATGATCGCAGAGCCCGCCATGTTGATTTGCTTTCCGACATAGTAGGACTTCGGTTTGAACTCAAACACGATGCTGTGTTTTCCGGCAGGAACTTTAAGTCCACGAAGCAAATAGTTGGTGCGGATATGATCTACAGGTTCTCCGTCGATATATGCTTGCCAATCGTTTCCTGAACCTTCATAGAAGATTTCCGAAAAGACGACAAAGCTTTCTCCACCTTCAAAGCTGTATTCCATGTATTTAGGATCGTAGTTACTCAGAGCAACCTTCGCTGGGGCGAAACTGGTTTTGCCCGAGAAATATTCGCTGTAGCGCTGGTCTACAATCGCTTGCTGTTTAGGATTAAAGCTTGAAAGCGCGGCCATTTCAGCATCTGCATCTTTGACCAATTCTACCGAGCCCACCGCCCATGCATTACCACATGCGCCAGGATTACGTTGTGCCATGAACGCACCGGTCTGCTGGTTTTGTGTGATCACATATTTGGTGTTAAGCATGTTAAAGCATGCCATGTTTTGCTGCGAAAGTTGGTTGTCAATCAGATCTTGGTACCGCTGTAGCTTGGCCCCGTGATAGCCACCGACGCTTTTGTGGTGGTAGCTCGTGTAACTGTCGGAAGCTAAGGGTACGGTGCTGTTCCACACGCGGAAATGTGGGTCGCTGTCTTGAAGGATTGCCTTATTAGCCGCGTTAGGTGCATATTGTGCTTCCCATTCGCGTTGGCTGAGGAAGTCACTTGTTTCTAATTGGTCACGGTTGAAGCTCCATAGGTCGGCTACGGTAACAAGTGCGATGAGTGCAATCGCAATGTTTAGGCCGAGTTTTTTCGTGTGCCAGAGCCAAAGACCTGCGGCAGTAAGAAGTCCGAACATTAAGCTCTTTCCAGCCGAAGCGGTGATGATGCTGCGACGATCTCCAATGATTTGATCCAGTGAGAATCCTTGCTGAGCAAAACCGGCATCGCGAGCACTGTCTAGGCTCATCAAGTAGGGCGCGATAAAGCCAAAGAGCAGAACGAAGCCGGTGAAGGTCGCTGCGGCTTTTATAAGAGCTCCTTGGCGCTCCTTTTGTCCGAGCTCGAGGAATGCATGCGTGCCGTAGAGACCGTAGAAGGGAATGACAAAGAGCAGAACGACCATCGCCATGGATGGAACGCGGAATTTGTTGTAGAGGGGGAGGTAGTTGAAGAGGAAGCGGTTGAAGCTTTCAAAATTAGACCCCCACGCCATAAATAAGAAGATGACGCTTGAAGCTATTACCCAATTCCTCATGGTTCCACCTGTGGTGAAAAATGCAAGTACAAACAAGAAGAAGATTCCCGCGCCAACATAATATGCGCCGTTACCCATACTCTCGCCTGTCCATTTCATGAAGGCAGCACCCATGTATTGAGATGCTTGAGCCTCAGCTTGTTTCGGAGGTATGCCTTGTTGACGGAATGCACGAACAAGCTGGTCATAGGTTTCAAGTCCCATATCGGAATAGTCCACCTTAATACCACCGCCTGCAGCGTTTGGAATGACCATCGCCACAGTCTCGTATACGCCAGCAGACCAAGCCATGGCATAATCGAACGACAATCCGCCTTCACCTTGATTCTGGTTCTTTTTAGAGAGTTCAGAAATTCCCCCACGCATACTTTCGGTCGTGTAGACTTTCGTCGACCACATGTTCGCAATGTTAGGGCCAACACTCAGTACGCCAGCAAGGGCCAAAAGTGCAGTGTACTTACCGAACTCTGGCAATGCTTTTTCTTTAGCGTATTTGATCAGGTAAACCACCCATATCACGGCCATAAATAAACCAGCGTAGTACGTAATTTGGAAGTGATTTCTATGAATGCTAAGACCTGCAAATAGGGCCATGAGAATAAAAGCTTTCCAATTTTTCTTCTCCATCAAGAGCAATAAAGCCATGATCATCAGCGGTATGAAAGCAGCGGTATTCACTTTGGCATTGTGTCCTGCGGCGTAGCCGATAATGAAGAATCCACTGTATCCATAAGCGAAGCCGCCTATGGTACTGAGCCAGGTGTTGACTCCCAATGCTCTTAGACCGATAAATCCACCAATCATCAAGTAGAAAATGATGTAGGCAGAAGATGTTCCTCCGCCTATCGTGCGAACAGCACCAGTGATATAACCGAAGATGTTACCGCCGTATTTCGTCGTAATTTGAGCAGTAGGCATGCCGCTAAACATGGCATTTGTCCAAAGTGGTTCGTCATTATTTGACGCGCGATAGTCGCGAATCTCTTTAGTTTTCGCCCAACCGAGCTTAATATCATCTTGATCGAGGATGTCACCATCGAAGTACGCTGGGCTTAAAAAAGCGACGTTAATGCCTAACAATAGTACGATTGGCAGGAGCCAATTCTTTCCAAAATCTAGCAGAGTGGTCTTGTTCATGGGTGCTGTGTATTGAGACCCCAAACTAGCAAAACTTGTGCAATATTAGGGGGGCGGGGAGTTGATTATCCTAGGTTTCCGCCTTATTTTTCCAATTCTAACTACAAAACAACAAACCAACCATTTATGGTAGGCAAAAAAGAAATCGCACAAGTCCTCACTGAAGGTTGTGACGAGCGAGTACACATCATACCGGAAACCGGTCTAAACAAATACCATCTGAACCCCGTAGAATACGAGCGCCTTTTACAGCGCGGTTCGTGTACGGCAAACCTACTTACCCGCCGCTCTCATGGGGTTGCTAAGGCCTTCTTAGGGAAGTATGACGAGTTGAGTTATGAGCACCTTTTGGAAACTCAATCTGCTCGATTGAAGTCTTTAGTCGGAAGTGAATTTAATGATCCTTTCGATATTTACTTCGCTCCTTCTGGCTCGGATCTTGTCTATTATCCACTGATGTTTCAGATGATGATCAATCCGGATAAGAAATTGATCAATGTAGTAAGCTGTCCTGAAGAATTAGGATCAGGCTCAAAATTTGCCTCTGAAACACGCTTTTACGCGAACTATAACCAGTTCGGTGAGCACATTGTGAAAGGCGATTTCGTGGATCCAGAAAACAAATCTGAGGTGCATTATCTAGATGCGCGTGATGAGGAAGGAAATATCCTGGATCGTACCAAAGAAATTAAGAAAATTATTGCTGCCAACCCTGAAGCCTCTGTGGTGGGGAGTTTGGTATTCGGTTCTAAATCTGGAATCAAGGATGATCTTGACGTAATTGATCCAGAAAGCGACACGATGTGGGTGGTAGATTTATGCCAATTCCGCGTAGACCCCAAACTCATCCACGAGCTCTTGGAAAAAGGCGTAATGGTGATGTTGACGGGCTCTAAATTTTTCCAGGCTCCGCCGTTCTGTGCAGCGATGCTCGTGCCACGTAAATGGAGCGAGAAATTGAGCGATCTAGATGCTTCTATCATCAAACCTTACGGCAAGCTCTTTAGCGCCTACGATGTGCCTTTCTTCATGCAAAATATGCGTGATCAGTTGCCTGCTCGTGAAAACAAAGCCTTGCGCTTACGTTGGGAAATCGCTTTAGACGAAATGGAGGCTTACCGCTACTGGTCGACGAAAGAAACGGATGATATTATTACCCGCTGGGCCACAGGAGTGATGAGCAGGTTAGAAACCTCTACCTATTTCAAGCTCATGCCGGATCAGCTGAAGACGAACATGTCGATCATCAGTTTCCAGGTTTGGGTCGGGGACAATGCCCTTGACAATGCTCAGCTCAAAGACTTATTTAAGGCGATCACCACTTCAACGCATGAAGGCTTCGTAGGCGGATTCAATAAAGTATTCTTTGGTCAGCCCGTACAATATGGAGCGAAAAGCTTTATTCGATTAGCGATCGGTGCGTATACCGTTCGTGCTTTCTTGGAAAAAGATGCCGTAGACCTGCACAACGATTACCGCGTGATTGAAATTATTGAGGAATACGCACAACAAATGTTCGGATAAGCTACTTGGAATCAACTAACGACATAGGGAATGCACTACGTGAACTTCTGCCGCATCTTACTGCCGCAGATACAAGTGTCCTTGTGGCCCATTTACCGCGTTTAAAGGAACGATTAGACGCCTTGAGCACTGCCTTTCCTGCAGGCACTCAGCATAGTGTAGCGATCAAAACGAACCCACATCCCGGCATGTTAAGCACGCTCGTTAAATGGGGATATGGTTTAGAAGCCGCATCTATTGAGGAAGTAGAACGGGCGCTAGAAGCGGGGTGTGTACCGGCTAAAATCGTCTTTGACTCTCCTGTTAAAACTAGAGCCGAGATTGCCCAAGTAGTTACACACAAAGATCTCTTGGTCAATGTGAACTCCCTTGGAGAGCTGGATCGATATCCTTCTGAGGTTGCCTGCTGTCTGGGGATACGAGTGAACCCTCAGGTACACACAGGTGCCCCGGAGATGTTCGATGTGAGTAAGAATGAAAGCAAGTTTGGTGTTGCTATCTCGGATCGCGAAGCCATTATTGAGGCAGCGCTGCAATACCCGGTCCGAGCATTACACATGCACAGCGGTTCACAAATGAAGGATCTCGATGTGCAAAAAGGTGCCTTAGAGACGTTACGAGACTTGGCGTTAGAGATCAATGCACAGGCGCCAGGGAAAATCGAAGTGCTGGATATTGGTGGTGGATTACCATCAGAGCCGCTTTGTGATGCCTCGCGAATGTCGGCATATGGTGCGATCGTTTACGAAGTGTTCGAAGACCAACCCTTTCACCTGGTGACTGAGTTTGGTCAATGGGTGCATGCGGAGGCAGGTTTTGCTGCAACGCAGATTGAGTACCGTGTCGACCCGGGAAGGCTATTTATTCATTTAGGTGCCGATTTTTTCATGCGTGATGCCTACACCAAGGCCCGTGCATTTCCGTTATTAGCGTTTTCTAATACGGCCCAATTACTTCAAGGTTCAACCGAGAAATTTGATCTCGCAGGCCCGTTGTGTTTCGCAGGCGACTACCTTGCCCATGGAGCTGAACTGCCCGAAAACATTAGCGAAGGAGATTGGCTCGTGATAGATTATACAGGTGCAAACACGTATGCTTTGTGGTCGCGCCATTGCTCAAGAACGGTCCCCGCGATGTGGGCGTGGGACGGTGAAAAGGTCGTTCGCTGGAGCGATCGAAAAAGAATTGATTTTTAATCTTATTTTTGGTTCTCAACCATATTGTTCATGAAGAAGCTCCTTCTCTTAATATTTGCACTCTGTACCACAGCGATTTCCGCACAGGTAATGACGGTAACAGTCCCTCAGGACCAATTTGCTGTTTGTCCCACGGATGTCGTTGATGTTACCGCAGTACGCTCAACTCCTGCGAACAACAGCATCGCATTAAACGGGAGCTCACAGCGTTTCGATATCCCCGCATCTCCAGCGACCAACTTCGGTATGGCCAGCTTCAGTGTTGAGTTCTGGGTGAATTTGAACAGCAGTTCAGGTATCACTTACCTTGCAACAAACCGCAATGCATTGGGCCAAGGATGGGCCATTTATGTAGATAACGGTGGACGTGTCGGTTTCGGGGTACGCGATGCGATTGGCGGCTTTGACGTGGTAACAGGAACTATTTCTTCTATCAATGATGCCTCATGGCACCACGTCGCAGTAACTTGGGACCGCGGTTCTACCGAAGCCATCATCTATGTGGACGGTGGGTTTGAAATTTCGAAAAACATGGCAGTAGGCGATGTCGGAACGACTTCTCCAATCACCTTGGGGTATGGCGTGAGTCCATTTTCTGGTGCTGCAGTATATGTCAATGGTGATTTTGACGAGTTCAGAATGTGGTCTGGAGTGCGCTCGAGCGGTGATATTCAAACCTACAAATCGACTCATTTGAATCCTTCTTCGTTCCCCGATTTAGTCTGTAACTTCGACTTTAATGAAGTGGTAGCAACAGATGGATGGTACGACTGCGCCGGTGCAATTACCGTTAATAGCGGTGCAAATTCACCAACGATTAATGCAAACGCAGGGCCGACGATGACCTTTAACTTCGCCTATACCTGGGATGCGCTCGTAAGCGGTGCACAACAGGCTGGTGCAAACTACCAAGGTACCTTCAGTGCGACGGATACACTATTAGTAAGCACGGGGTATTGCAAGTACGAGGCTATGGATACGGTTTTCGTAACAGCGTTAGATTGTGACACACTTACTGATCCAAGAGACGTTGCTGCGGTATTCGCACCTACGGCATTTACGCCTAACGGTGATACTAAGAATGACTACTACATCGTCAAAGCAAATGCGATCACTTATTTTGAGATGCAGGTGTACAATCGACTTGGAAATATTTTGTTTTACTCTAAGGATATCAACACGGGTTGGGATGGTACTTTCGAAGATAAACGTGCTCATGAAGGAGTGTACGTAGCGAAAATCCTTTACCGTGATGTAGATGGTTTAGAGTTCGTGAAGTACCAACAATTCTCCTTGATGCGCTAAGGAATATTAAGGTCATACGACCTGTAAACAACAAGCCCTGCGACTTTTAACAGTCGCAGGGCTTGTTGTTTTTAGGGTAAGGGATGCAGTGGAGCTTGCTTTTATCGACGTGTCCAGACTGTGGAGCGACCTAGCCAAGTTAGTCCTAGGACATAGCCCTTGAAGTATAGTGAGCCGTCAGACTGCATCTCACAATAGCAATCGTAGGTCTTTCCATTTTCAGGGTCGTAGATGACGCCCTGTTGCCATTGCTGGTCTTCTTCATTCCAGGTAAGGTCTTTTAAAATGACCTGACCAAGAAGTGGTTCTTGACGCAATGCTGGAAGAGGGTTGAATTCGTCCGTTCTTGGGACAGCGCCATCACTGTTGGAGGTGACTTCAAGCCAGATGATTTTTCCAAAGTAACGTCCGTCTTGCTCATAGACCTCAAGCTTTGAGGTTTTCTCGGCATTAAACCATTGGCCCATGATTTCGTGCTGTGAATAGGATTTGATGCTACACAGGAGCATAGCGGCATAGAGCAGAAATGACTTCATAAAATTGGAAAAAGATTAATGCTCATCTTTCTTTTTACGAGCACCGGAGATACTCGCGTTGAGCTCAAACCCGATGATGAGACCGAATGAATTGACATAAATCCATAAGAGCATGATCAGTAGTGTCCCGATCGAACCGTAAAATTTATTGTACGTGGAGAAATTCTCTACATAGAACCCGAAGCCTTGGGAAGAGGCGATGATTAGAATGGTCGCAAGAATACTGCCTGGTGAGATGAATCGCCAGTTTCTAGAGCGCACTGGGCCATAGTTGTAGACCAGTGAGATTCCCAAGAGAATCGCAATCAATAACACGAGTAGACGAACCCAATAAATGAGTTGGGTAGCGTATTCACTCAAATAGCCCAAATCAATCAACCATCCCGTAAACCCTTGAGAGAAAATTAAGGCGACCACGGCTATCACGATGAGAATAGTAAGGCCGATCGTTAGCAATAGGGCACTGAAATATTGAAGCCAAAAGTTCTTGACATTGATGTTGTGATAGCTGATGCCTAGATTGGAGATTAAGCTGAGCGTTCCATTCGTTGCGAATACGAGTGCAGCGGCAAAAGTCACGGATAAAAGTCCTCCGCGTTTGATGGTTAAGATATCTTGAATGGCATCAAAGGCCATGTCATGCGTGCTCGGAGGTAAAACATCGGCAAGGACACTAAAGAGTTCGTCTTGAAAAGCGTCTAGTGGTAGGTATGCAATCAAGGTGAAGATGAAGATGATCCCAGGGAACAAGGCCAAGAAAAAGCTGAAGCTCACTGAACCTGCCCGCGTAGAAATAGCACCTTCGTAAATGCCTTTAACAAAGAAGCTCAAAACATCCCATAGGCTCAGTCCATCAAACAACGGTGGTTTAATTTTACTGAGTACGGTCTCGAGCACGGTGCTGATTCGTTGAACAATAGCCTTCATTCGTTATACTGCTTTAAGGCTCATGTCTAAGCTCTTGATGTGGTGGGTGAGCGCACCAACGCTAATGAAATCCACACCGCATTGTGCATAGCTAACAAGTGTTTTTTCGGTAATACCGCCGCTGCTTTCAACCTCGGCCTTGCCGTCTATTAAGTCGACTGCCTGTAGGGTTTGCGCTGGGGTGAAGTTATCGAGCATTATTCGGTCCACCTGAACTTCGAGTGCCTCTTTTACTTCATTGAGATCGCGAGTTTCGACCTCTATTTTCAAATCTTTATTCTCTTTCGCGAGATAGGTGCGTACACGTGCTACTGCAGGGCCAATTCCTCCTACGAAATCAATGTGGTTGTCTTTGAGCATGACCATGTCATAAAGTCCCATGCGGTGATTTCCACCTCCGCCTAGAGCTACCGCCCATTTTTCCAAGACACGAAGCCCTGGGGTTGTTTTACGAGTGTCGAGAATGGTACAATTCGTATGTGCGACCATCTGTGCATACGCAGCAGTCTTCGTAGCCACGCCCGAAAGACGCTGCATGTAGTTCAGTACTAGTCGCTCTGCTTGCAACAGCTTGATGGCATTCGCTTCCACATGAAACGCGATATCTCCTGGGGCAACTACGCTACCGTCTTCGATGAGCACCTCAAGATGGGCCGTAGGATCAATCTTTTGAAACAAGTGTTCCGCTAATGCTACGCCCGCAATAATACCTGACTCTTTTACAATCAGTTTTGCTTTTCCACGCTGCTCGTGGTCGAGGCAACTCAATGCACTGTGGTCACCGTCGCCGATGTCCTCAGCGATGGCAGCGTCAAAGCTTTGTGAAAGCGTTTGAAAATCTGGGGTCCAAGATGCTTTAGGCATAAATCTCGAATTCTAATAGTGCTTGTCGTTGCAAGTTAGCATCTTTGTCGTGCACATGAAGATAGTATTCTTAGTTATCGGTAAAACTTCTGAACGATTCATCGCAGATGGGATGTCTATGTTCGAATCAAGGTTAAGTCATTACGGCAGTTATCAGACCGTGATTGTTCCTGATGTCAAAGGCGGTGGTAAGCTTTCAAAGGAAGCGTTGAAGCAAGCCGAGGGCCAATTATTCCTCAAGCAAATCAAACCAGGAGACACCGTGGTTCTGCTCGATGAAAATGGAAAAACCTATGACAGTCGCGGATTTGCTAAACAGATGCAAAAGTGGATGAACGCGGGGCCGAAACGACTAGTGTTTGTAGTTGGAGGTGCTTTTGGCTTTAGTCCAGAGTTGTATGCGAAGGCCGATTCAAAATTGAGCATGAGCGCTATGACGACGTCACATCAGTTGATACGCGTTGTATTTTTGGAACAGCTCTACCGCGGCTTTACCATCATTAATAACGAACCATACCACAACGATTAAGACACATGGCAGATTATAGCTTCGAGGGGATTTTTCGTGATTTAAGAGCGGGCAAATTTGCACCGGTTTATTTCTTTGCTGGGGAAGAGCCATTCTATGCTCAGCAACTGATCGACTACATCGAACACAACGCTCTAGACGAAGCAGAACGCAGTTTTAATCAAACCGTGCTGTATGGCAAAGAGGCGAATATGCTGCAAATTTTGGAGGAGGCGAAGCGTTTTCCGATGATGAGTGAGCGCGTTGTGGTAGTGGTAAAAGAGGCACAGCATTTAAAAGCTGCAGATTGGGAGCATCTGATGAAATACTTGGAGCAGCCCCAGCCTTCAACGGTGTTGGTTTTCGGACACATGCACAAAAAATTGGACAAGCGATCCAAAGCAGGTAAAGCAATCAAGGCGAATACTGTGTTTTTAGAGAGTGCACCCCTACGCGATTATCAAGTTATTCCTTGGTTGGAAAAGCAACTAGCTGCAAAAGGGTTCCATGCAGGTACCGCAGTAGTTGCAGCCATGGCGGAACAGGTCGGTACGGATTTGTCGCGTTTGTTTAACGAAGTAGATAAGCTCGATGTAGCAATGGGAGAAAATCGCCAGGTTACCCCTTCCGACATTGAGCGACATATTGGTATTTCCAAGGACTATAATAATTTTGAATTGGTCGCGGCTATCGCAGAACGGGATGCAGCGCGTGCCTTTAAGATTGTACACTATTTCTCCAAAAACCCGAAAGAGCATCCGGTCCAAATGACGACTGGGATCTTGTTTAATTTCGTAAACAATCTGCTGCAATACCACAGCATGAAAGGGAGCAATGAAAAACAGATTGCAAGTGCCTTGAAGGTCCATCCTTATTTTTTAAAACAATTCAGTGTTGCATCGCGTCACTATTCGGCCGCACATGCCCATGGTATGCTCGCTGAGCTCCTCGATTTTGACCGCAAAACAAAGGGAGTGATTTCATCAAGTGCAAATGAATACGAGCATTTGCGAGAATGGTTGATCAAATGCACTCTTTAGGAACTATTTTTGCGGAAGAACCCACATTATGAGAAAGTCCTTATTACTCCTCCTTCTTTTAGTCTCAATATCTTCTTTCGCTCAAGGAAATCTTTTGCGTGGATTCGTCTATGAGAAAGACGGTGGCGCCGCTATCCCCTTTGCAAATATCTTGGTCGAGGGTACCCAGATCGGTGGTACGACAAATCTAGACGGGTATTTTCAACTTGCAGAGGTGCCCCAAGGCATGCAGCAAGTCACGGTGAGCTTTTTAGGATATGAGCCGAGCACAGTAGAAGTGAAGGTGTTTAAAAATAAGCCGACCACAGTTAAGGTATTCTTGGAGGAAAGCGTCCAGATGCTCAACACCGTGAATATTAATGTTGAGCGCGCTCAAAAGAAGATTAAGGTGAATACCGCCGTGGTTAGCCTTAGTCCAAAAACGATTGAAACCTTTTCTGCTGGAGGTGACCCAGATTTAATGAAGGCGCTGGCTGTGCTGCCTGGGGTCGTGACTACCGGTGATCAGGGAGGTCAGCTCTATATTCGTGGTGGCGCTCCTATCCAAAACTTAGTTTTGCTTGATGGAATGATTGTGTATAATCCATTCCATAGCATAGGATTTTTCTCCGTGTTTGATACGGATGTATTGCAAAGCGCAAACGTTTATACCGCTGGTTTTGGAGCCCAATACGGTTCTAGAAACAGTTCCGTAATGGACATCAAAACGCGCGACGGAAACCGCTCTGAGGTAAAAGGGAAGGCCTATGCGTCGACCTTTATGAGCAAGCTTTTGATCGAAGCGCCTATCGGCCCTAAAGACGAAAACGGTGTTGCGAATAACAGTTTGTTTGTCAGTGGAAAGACATCTTATTTGCGTCAAACAGCACCAGTATTGTATCCGTACGTTCAAACGAGATTTGGCGGTCTGCCGTTCAACTTCAACGACTTGTACGGGAAGTTCACCACGCAGAGTAAATCCGGATCGAAGCTCAGCGCGAAGGCGTTTAATTTTAATGATGCTGTCTTGCTCGATAGTGCGAAGGGAATTCAATGGAACAGCTGGGGATATGGAGCCAATTTTGTCGTCATCCCGCCAGCATCAGCCACCCTAATCGAAGGAGATTTCGCTCAAAGTCAATATTACATCGAGAGTACTGAAAACCCGGACCAACCTCGAAACTCTACCATTAACGGATTTAACGGCGGTTTAGATTTCACCTACTTTATCGGCAAAGCGGATGAGGTGAAATATGGATTGGATTTGATCGGCTACACCACAGATTTTAATTACACGAACAGCCTTGGGTTAAATTTAAATCAACAAGAGAGTACCACGGAGCTTGGAGGATATTTCAACTACCGTAAAGTAGGTCCCTTGTTGATTGTAGAGCCAGGACTGCGTTTGCACTATTACGGTTCTTTATCAGAGCTAAGCATCGAACCCCGTTTAGGCTTGAAGTACAATATCACTGAAGATTTTAGATTCAAAGCTTCGGGTGGGAAATACAGTCAAAACTTAGTGGCGGCGAACAGCGATCGCGACGTTGTGAACCTGTTCTACGGTTTCCTTTCGGGAGCCACGGATCTACCGTCTAATTTCCGTGATCGCGAGATTACCTCTAAGCTGCAAAAGGCGAATCATGCCGTGGCAGGCTTTGAATACGATCTAGGTGATCACTGGGACATCAACCTCGAGTCGTACGTGAAGGACTTCTCACAAATCACCAATGTGAACCGAAACAAACTTTATGAAGATGTGCCTTCGTACAGCGATCGTCCGGAGATTTTACGCAAGGATTTCATCGTGGAACGTGGACTCGCATATGGGTACGATGCCGTGCTGAAGTTTGAAAAAGGCCGCTATTACTTTTGGGGGGTGTATGCTTGGAGTAAAGTGACTCGTGACGATGGTATACAGGTCTATGCACCTAATTTTGACCGCCGTCACAACATTAACCTTGTCGGAAATGTGAAAATAGGCAAAGAAGAACGCTGGTTCTTGTCCGTTCGTTGGAACCTTGGGACGGGCTTCCCATTCACGCCAACTCAGGGCTATTATCCGGGAATTGATTTCTTAGATCCGCTTGGAAACCCCGACATCAACTTTGATTATACCACCGCAAATGGCGATCCGAGCGTATTGTATGGCGCGTTAAACAGCAATCGCCTTCCGACCTACCATCGCTTAGATGCTTCGCTGAAGTACAGTGCCCCAACGAAATACGGGAAATTCGAGTGCACATTAGGGGCCACCAATATGTACAATCGTGCGAATATTTTCTACTACGATCGCGTTGAAGCAGAGCGTGTAGATCAATTGCCAATCATGCCTACGATAAGTACGAGTTTAGCCTTTTAAATCGGCTAGAAAAGAGGTACTTTTGCCGTGTTTTGAATTAGATTATGGCGAGTACTAAATACATCTTCGTTACCGGTGGGGTAACATCTTCATTGGGCAAGGGAATTATTTCGGCTTCATTAGCGAAACTCTTGCAGGCGCGCGGCTACCGTGTGACCATCCAAAAATTGGATCCGTACATCAACGTGGATCCTGGAACATTGAATCCTTACGAGCACGGTGAGTGTTACGTGACTGAAGATGGTGCGGAGACTGATTTAGATTTAGGACACTACGAGCGATTCTTGAATCGTCCAACCTCTCAGGGGAACAATGTGACTACGGGTCGTATTTACCAGAGCGTGATTGAAAAAGAGCGCCGTGGCGATTTCTTGGGTAAGACTGTTCAAGTGATTCCTCATATCACGGATGAAATCAAAAATCGTATTAAGATCCTTGGTGAAACAGGGGAGTATGACATCGTGATTACGGAGATCGGTGGTACGGTAGGAGATATCGAAGCACTTCCTTACATCGAGAGTGTACGTCAGCTGAAATGGGAACTAGAGAGGGACTGTATGGTCGTTCACTTAACCCTGTTGCCATACCTACGCGTTACTGGTGAACTCAAGACAAAACCTACTCAGCATAGTGTGAAGACTATGCTAGAGAGTGGTGTTCAACCTGATGTCTTGGTTTGTCGTAGTGAGCACCCAGTGGATGAAGATATTCGCAGAAAATTGGCGCTGTTCACAAATGTTCGCCCGAAAAATGTGATTGAGTCACGCGATGCAAGTACGATTTATGAGGTGCCTGTGATGATGTATAAAGAGAAGCTTGATGAAGTGGTCTTGGATTATTTCGGATTGCCTTCGATCGAACAGCCGAATTTAGACCGTTGGAAAGAATTCTTGAGCCGATTAAAATATCCAAAGCGCACGGTAGAAATTGGCTTGATTGGTAAATACGTGGAGCTTAAAGAAAGTTATAAATCCATTTCTGAAGCCTTTATTCACGCTGGTGCAGCGAATGAGGTAGAAGTGAAAATTCGTTGGATACACTCAGAACATTTGACGCCAGAGAACGCTGCTGAAACCTGTAAGGGCTTAGACGGTGTGCTTGTTGCTCCTGGTTTTGGTGAGCGTGGTTTCGAAGGAAAAGTAGCTACAGTACAATATGCTCGAGAAAACAAAATTCCATATTTCGGGATTTGTTACGGTATGCAAGCAGCAGTGATCGAATACGCTCGTAACGTATTGGGCTGGAAAGATGCGAACACTACAGAGGTAAACAGCGAAAGCAGTACCCCTGTGATTGCATTGATGGATGAGCAAATGCACATCACTGATATGGGCGGTACGATGCGTTTGGGTGCACAGAAGTGTACGCTGGCAGAAGGATCGAGAGCACATCAGGCGTATGGCGAAGCTGAGATTACAGAACGTCACCGTCACAGATATGAATTCAACAATGGGTACAAAGAAGAATTGGAAGCAGCAGGCCTAATGGCAACGGGTATCAATCCAGACAGTGGTTTGGTAGAGGTTGTTGAGGTAGAAGATCATCCGTTCTTTGTAGGTGTACAGTACCACCCAGAATACAAGAGTACTGTACTTAACCCGCACCCGCTGTTCGTGAAGTTTGTCGAGGCAGCGGACCAATTCCGTCAAAAGAAATAATTCATGGAGAATCAGAAAAACGGCATAGACCGTAATCAAATAATAGGCTTTGTCTTGATCGCAGTGATCATGGTCGGTTTCGGCTGGTGGCAAAGTAAGAATGCACCCGTAGTCGAAGAGGCTGCTCAAGAAACTACCGTAGAGGTAGATACAGAGGGTGCAGATGCACCTTCTACAGATCTTGCGATGGATACCAAGCAAGCTCTTTTGGATTCAGCATTGTCGGGCTTGGATGCTATCGCTGATAGCAATGTGTTTGTTGCACAGGACGTAACGCTGAATAATAGCGATTTGACGATGACTTTTAGCACTGCAGGTGCGAAGATGACACGTGCGGCATTGCTGGATTACCACAACTATGAGGACTCTTTGAAAAGCACCCCATTAGATTTGGTCAACAACAATCAAGTGCTTGACATCCGCCTTCCAGATGGTGAGGGTTTGAATGCGAAGCAGTTTGACATCGTTTCTCAGAGCCCTCGTTCAGTGGTGCTTAGCGATGGTTCTACTCGTGTAGAGGTGAGCCTACCTGAAAACGGGTTTGATTTTGATTTCGTGGTCAGCGGTACTACTGCAAATACAGGAAAAGCTGAGGTCTTCTGGGAGCGTTCAGCGCAACGCACGGAAAAAGGAATGAGTACGGAACGTCAATATTCTACATTTACCTATCAGGTGAGTGAGGACGGTGACGTTGAGCACTTATCAGGCCGTGGTGGTGATGATGCTGAGGATATAGAAGCCATGAATTGGCTAGCGCAAAAACAACGTTTCTTCTCTATCATTTTGCATCCAGAGAGTGGTTTTGAGTCAGGGAAATTGGCTACAGTTAACGGCGATGACGAAGACAATGATTTGATCAAAAAATATAGCGCAACTGCTGTGATTGATCAAACGTTGACCGGAGCTTATACGCTTCCGTTCAAAATGTACGTGGGTCCGAACCAGTACCAGCTTTTAAAATCATACGACCAAGGCTACGAGATGTCGATCAACTTCGGTTGGGGAATCTTCGGTTGGATCGGTCGTGCAGTTGTAGTGAAGGTATTCAACTGGCTTGAAGGCTATGGCTGGAGCTACGGTTTGATCATCCTTGTGATGGTGCTTATGATTAAGTTTGCACTGTCGCCACTAACATTCGCATCGTACCGTTCTATGGCGAAGATGCGTGTGCTTAAGCCGGAGATTGATGCAATTAATGAGAAGTTCGGTGATAAGGACCAAGTAGGTAAGCAACAAGCCATCATGGGATTATACAAGGAAGCTGGTGCCTCGCCATTAGGCGGTTGTGTGCCAGTGATTGTTCAGATGCCAATTTTGTTCGCCATGTTCCGCTTCTTCCCTGCATCTATTGAGCTTCGCGGACAGTCGTTCTTATGGGCAACGGATCTTTCTACCTACGATAGCATTATAAGCTGGTCTACAGAGATTCCTCTGATCAGCACGTTCTTCGGTAATCACTTGTCGCTATTCACCTTGCTGATGACGGCTTCTACCATCCTATATACTTGGATGAACCAGCAAATGACGCCGCAAACAGGGTCGAACGAGCAAATGAAGCAAATGCGTGTCATCATGTATTTGATGCCGCTCATGTTCATGTTTGTGTTGAATAGCTTCCCTTCTGGTTTGACGTACTACTACTTCCTTTCGAACATTGTAACCTTTACCATGCAGTGGGGAATCCGTAAGACATTGAACGATGACCTGATCTTGGCGAAAATTCAAGAGAAGCGTTCGAACCCAAAGAGCGGTAAAAAAGGCAGGAGTAAATTCCAAAAACGTCTCGAGGATATGCAGCGTCAGCAGAATCTTAACAGATCTCAGCGTCGCGGCAACCAAGACTAACCTTATAGAGGATACATCCTTTTATGCCTATTAAAGGCAGCATATCAAGGCCAACCTAACTTTTTTAAGAAAGTAGGTTGGCTTTTTTTGTGCGCGGAGCGGTCGTCAGATGAGCTGGATCTCGTGTTGCGGTTTTGGTAATCTGATTTGCAGCCCTTCGCTGTGTGTTTTATGCTTTTTGTTGTTCAAGGCCAAATGGCTGAATGCGCGTTGCTGCGGTATTGGAGGGAGTTGCTTAGGAGCACTGCTTGTCGCTTTGAGCGCACTGCTGAGTTCTGTGTGTTGCATTGCGTACAGTGCTGAACCATGCGTAATACCGTGATTATACTGCCTAGCTATGCACGAGGATGGCGTTGACTTGATCCAATTTCGAATGTTGGGGGCAAAAAAAAACCTACGCCCGCAGGGCGTAGGTTTTGGGAAAAATTGGTTTCCGAAAATGCTGTTTAGTGAACGTGATTTACAGTTCCGTTTACGTAGTCGTAGTCTCCTGATCCATCTTGACGAAGCTGCCAGATGATCGTTGCAACACTTAGGTCTGCTTCGAATGGGAGGGTAGGAAGGTCAATCTCAAACTGGAATGGCGTGTAGCGAGTACCGTAGATATCACCTGCAGCATAAGCGCTACCCAATGGGTTGATGTCGCCGAGGTTCATACCCCAAGCTGCCAAAGGTGTTACCGTAGTATCAGCTGTTGAAGCATCGTCACTTTCGGTCCATCCAGTAACAGCTCTAGTGGCATGACCGAATAATGTTTCGTTGTGCGTGTAGATGGTTCCTGATTTGATCAAAGCTACACCACCTACAACTGCAGCATCTTGTGCCCATGTTGTAGGAGTTGCTCCAGAACCAGTAGAAACTAAAGGAACTGAACTTACTTGGTTTAGATCGACGCCGTTTCCGTAGTCGCGTGCTTCAACACCATTGAGCAAGAGGTATGATTGGATCATATATACTTGGTCCAATTTTGTTTCAAGCACCTTCACTCGTGGGTAAACGATCAATTTTGTAGAGTCTTTCACAACATCTGCTTTGATGCCAAAGGCAACCTCAGCTAAGGTCGCAGCACCTGCAGCAGCAGTTGGGTTTTGACCTACATCTTCGTTGTTCACGTAAAAGTTAGGTACACCAGAAGTAGGGAAATTGTCCCCGATCGTTCCAGTTACCGGCGCATTTTGAGCAAACCAGTCGTTTCCAGTGTGATTCGCAATCATTACGACGCTATCTCCTAAAACACCACCGATCATGGTCATGATTTCTGCACCATTCGGGCAGTACTGACACCAAGTACCTGTAGTCTCGATCACAAGTGGACGAGCATTTCCAGAAACAGTCAATGAGTCACCTGGATATACGGCTGCTTCTCCAGCAGGGCCGTCGGTCTTACAAGAGGTCATAAACAAAGCACCTGCAACAGCGCCGAGAGCGATTATCTTTTTCATTATCAAGTTTATTTGAGTTCTTAAAAATACTCTAAATTCTTTAATGACCACTGCCGGAAAAGTAAACGGGCAAATGGTCTGAGTATCCGTT
>CBFHKC010000013.1:0-11361 GCA_965656315.1 uncultured Schleiferiaceae bacterium
TGTAGTTTCATCTACATCCGCTGGATCCATGCTTTCGTGGTCGTGGTGCTCATGCCCCTCGTGTGAGGTTTCAGTTGCTGGTTCAGCTTCGCCGTTTGCGCAAGAAGCTAAAAGTGCTGTAGCTGCTACGGCAGCAAAAAGGGTAGATTTCATCATGATTCAAATTCTATAAGTACGTTATTCTTTTCAACAGCCTCGCCTACTGAAACGTTCACGGATTTCACAATCCCGCCGTCTTCAGCTTTAAGTACATTTTCCATTTTCATGGCCTCAAGGATGAGTAGACCTTCACCTTTTGCGACTTCTTGTCCCGCTTCCACCATGACTTCGAGGACTTTTCCTGGCATTGGTGCCTTGAGCTTTGATGCCTTAGAACCGCCGAGATTTGCCATGCCCATCTTGTCGAGCAACAGGTCAAAATCGTTCTTCGCTTCAAGGGTAATGAGCGCCCCGTTTACCTTGAGGGTAAAGGTCTTAGCTTCTTCATTACGCTCTATCCATTGCACATAGTACGATGTGTTTTCCTTGATGATATGCCAAGTATTCCCATCGATTTTCTCAATGTCTAGCGCATAAAAGTCGCCATTGATCAACCCTTCTGCTTTCCCTTCATTTGGGGCCACTTCGAAGGTTTTTTTACCTGTGATTTTGTACATCTGGTGGTTCTTTTACTCGGATAAAGTTAATGCCTTTAATCCAATTTCGATGCGTAGATCTTCGCCCCTTTCGCCTCGGCCATAAGATTCAATCCTTTTGGTGCAGTAAATGAGGAAGGTTGACCGTTAAAATTGAACACTCCGACCACACGGTCTTCACCAGGCACCTCGCGCGAGATCATCGCACTTCCACTAGCGGTGTCTACCTCAAGCTCCATAGCAGCGCCATATTTTCCGTTCCACAATGCTGGGTGCTCGTGCTTCACCGCAAATAGTGCAGCGTAAAAGTCTGCATGGTCTTTATTCGCGGCCCAGTCTACACCTACGGTGTCTTTGCTAAAGAACGGGAAGCGGTATTCAATCCCCGCTTCTTGACCCGTGTAGAGCAGTGGAATACTTTGTTCCATCATAAAGCTGAGTGCGAAGTAGGCACGCGCGTGTTCGCCCATGCGCTCGATAGCGCTCCCTTGCCAGCTGTTCTCATCGTGGTTAGAAGTAAAGTACAGTTTCATGGCATCGTCCGGGTATACCGTATCATTTTTCGCTGCATACACAGCGAGATCAGCAACGGTTTTGTGTCCTTTTGCAATGTCGTTCATCAGGTGATGAAATTCCCAGCCGTAGTCCGCATTGAAGGTGCTTAGTAAATGCGGTTCGCTCCATTCCGCAAGGAAAAATAGCGGTCCGTGTTTTTCACGAAGGGTAGGTATGGCATGTTCCCAGAAAGAATAAGGCACCATGCCGGCCATGTCACAACGGAATCCGTCGATTCCCGTGTTGCTCACCCACCAGTCCATTTCTGCGGTCATGCTGTCGGTAAGTAGCGGCGCATCATAGTTCAGATCCGCAACATCAGTCCAGCCTGTTTTACCCCCATCGTTGCCCAAAGCCTCTACAGGGTAGCTGCCATTTTCATCGCGGGAGTAAAAATCATCGTTGCTGTCAACCCACGGGTGATCCCATGCGCTATGGTTGGCGACCCAGTCTAGGATCACGTGCATGCCCAGTTCATGTGCTTGGTCCACGATCGCCTGAAAGTCTTCTAGTGTACCGAACGCAGGATTCACGGAAGTGTAGTCTGCAATAGAATAATAACTGCCCAACTCTCCTTTGCGGTTCAACTCTCCGATCGGCTGAATCGGCATAAACCACAGCACGTCTACATTCATCGCTGCAAGGCGCGGAAGGTGTTCAGAAAATGCCTTAAGCGTACCTTCAGGGGTGTACTGGCGCACGTTCACTTCGTAGATGTTCGCACTTTTCGCCCATTCAGGCAGCTTTGCATCTTCCCAAGCAGTTCTTGCGGCTTCGGGAGTGGTTTCGGGCGCAGTTTCAGGAGTAGCACAGCTTGCCACACCTAGGGCCGCTGCGAGAAGTACAGGAATCATTTTCATTTGTTCTCAGTTATGTGTTGATAGGTAAAGTCGTCGGCAGGAACTGTGATGTCCCATTTGCCCAAATAGCGGTCTTCTTTCGAGTTGTTGAAGAAGAAGCGCACGGTGTCGTCGAGGTAGGTGCGTTCCACCACGAGCACATCTTCGCGCGGTTGGTAGAGGTCCGTAGCACCGTAGTTCAGTGCCATAGAGCTGGTGCGAAGCTCGATCAACGCTGCTACGCGCTTCCATAGTGCTTGTTCTTGCTCTGAATAGCCTTCGAATCGCATCATTTTACGGTTGTCTGGATCGTTCCCGCCGTGCATACCGATCTCGTCGCCGTAGTAAATGATTGGAATTCCCGGAACGGCCATGTTAAAGGCATGCATACTGGCCAATTTTCTAAACCCCCGTTCCCCTGCCGGTGGAATCGTACGGGTCCATCCTGCTTTTTTTGCATCCTCACCCGGACGCAAATCTCCACTCGCTACCGAAGCAAAGCGCGGCTTGTCTTGGTTGCCGGAAATGTTCCCCATCAGGTGGTGGTGCCCATAATATTTCAGAGAGCTGAGCAGCGATTTCCGAAGCCTGTCGAACGAAACACCTTCTTGGGTGAAGGCTTCGAAGGCGGCATCGTAGAGGTTGAAATTGAATTGGGCATCGACCTTACCGCTTCCTACATAACTGGCGATCAGCTCATCAGAACCGTACGTCTCCCCGATCTGGTACACGTGCTGAGTACTTCTTTCGCGAATCTTTTTCGTCAGTAGGCGCGTGAAATTCATAGGAATATGTTTCGTCGCATCGTGGCGGAACCCATCAAACGGGTAGTCCTCAATCCATACTAGCGCACTGTCGGTCATCCAGTCCGCAACCGTGTCATTGCGCAGTTCAAGCGTCGGTAGGAAGGTATCGAACCAAGTCGTCAAACGCTTTTCGTCCCACAGTTGCGTGTTTAATCTTCCGTCATTCGTGTATTTCGGAGTTGCCCATTCTGGGTGATTTTGGTACAATGGATGCTCTTCATGTACATGGTTCGCTACGTAGTCGAGCAGGACATTTTTATCGTGTGCATGTGCATCGTTTAAGAAGGCATGCACTTGGGATGGTGTTCCAAAGCGGTAGTCCGGTTTGATGGTACTTACTGGCCAGTACCCGTGGTACCCAGAGAAGGTACTCACCGGTCCACCTTGGTTCCACAGTCCCCATGCCCCTTCAGGGTTCTGGGTGATTGGGCTGATCCAAACGGTATTCACGCCAAGCGAATCAAAATAGCCATCGTTCATCTTTGCACGAAGCCCTTCGACGTCACCGCCCTTGTAGTTGGCACGTGGGTGAACGCTCTTATCATCGAGTGGGTGATCATTTTCTGTTGTTCCGTTGTGGAATCGGTCGATCATGGCGAAGTACATCACGGAAGTGTGCCAGTCTGTGCGGTCGAGCTCGCTGGTCTGCTCCACGACCTTGCCCTCTTTCATTGGTATCAGTATATCTGGAGCCAATTTTCCATCGCGCGCACTGTACACTCGAATCCACGACTTCGCATACCCTTTCGCTTCTTCAGGAATGTTCACCGTAGTGGCTAGCGGAGAGCGACTCACCTCCAAAGGTGTGTGGTTCCACATCACCAGCAATTCCTGCTCCTCAGGTACTGGCGAGAACATTAATTGTTGAAAATCGTGCGCTAGAAAGGTCACGGAAAGCGGCGACTTTTCACCCAAGGCATGGACGCTAAACAGATTATTGTAGCCGCCCATCCCATTCGCAACGATATTCCTATTGTAGATTGTGTCGAGCACTTCTTCGCCATCCACTACCAATTTGTACGCATAATCCCCGGGCTCTGCCACCAGCGGCATCGTCCACGCCGTATCGTTCCATTTTAAAAAGCTCGCCTCAGCGTTCCATGCATTGAATTCGCCTTTGACTTTCACATCACGCCCTTCAAATCCCTTTACAGCGAAGGTCACGGAGCGTTTGCTGCCACGTATAAATGGAATCTCAAACGCACCCGTTCGCGACGAAATGCGAGCTGTACCTAGCGTAAAGTCGGGCGTTCCGAAAATGCTGTAGACCCCAGGTGCTTTTTCAAAGGAATACACTCCTGAAGGCAGTCCGCTTAACACGGCACCCTCCTCTAAGGTGTAGTCCTCGATGTGAAATTCCGAGGTGTCCCCTTGATGTACATAAGGCGAAGGCAGCGCAGCGGCATTTACAGCCGGCACCAATTCCTTCACGTCTGTCGAACAGGAACTTAGGGCGAGCGCGCCAAAAAGAATAGACCAAAGATGTTTCATCGAACAAGTGGTTTTGAGCAGTTGAAATTGGAGCAAAAAAAGACGCCCGAGGACGTCTTTCTAAACTACTAAATATCGAATTAGGAGGCTTTTACCTCATGCCAAACGCCATTAACGGCAAACTTCGCAGGCGCTCCACTCATGTGGGTCACCTCCATGCCATCGGCAGTTAAATGTGCTTTTAGCGTCGCCCCGCGCCACAGAATAGAGAACGTCAATCCCTTCCATTCTTTCGGCAGCTTCGGCGTAAAGTGCAATTCATTATCGATGATTTTCATCCCACCGAATCCTTGCACTACGCTCATCCAAGTTCCTGCCATCGAAGTGATGTGCAAGCCTTCGTGTACCTCGCGGTTATAGTCGTCGATGTCCAAACGCGAGGTTCTTAAATACATCTCATACGCCTTCTCAGGGTAGTCGATCTGCGCGGCAAGGATAGAATGCACACAAGGACTCAACGAACTCTCATGTACAGTTTTCGGCTCGTAAAAGTCAAAATTGCGCTTGATTTCCTCTTCGCTGTAGCGGTCGTTGAGGAAGTAATAGCCCTGTAGCACGTCCGCTTGCTTGATAAAGATCGAACGCAAGATGCGGTCCCAGCTCCAGTGCTGGTTGATCGGACGCTCGTCCAAGCTAAGATCGTCAGCACTCAATTGCTCCTTGTCTAAGAAGCCGTCTTGTTGCAAATACACCCCATGCTTTTCGCTATACGGGTAGTACATCTTCTCAATGATATCTGCCCATTTTGCAAACTCTGCATCAGCGTCAAGACTCGTTTTCGAGGCAATGCGCTCGAGATCAGTTGCTGCATTTGCTTTTAGCCAAGCAAAGGCTTCGAGCGTATATTCCAAGGTCCACGCCGCCATACGGTTCGTGTACCAATTGTTGTTAATGTTGTTCTCGTATTCGTTCGGCCCAGTCACCCCGAGCATCACATACGCGTCCTTCTCTTGGGACCAATTCACACGTTGCGCCCAAAATCTACTGATCCCCAACAAGACCTCTGCGCCCGCCTCAGCGAGGTAGCTCCAGTCTTCTGTGTGGCGTACATAGTTGTATACCCCGTAGGCAATCGCCGCATTTCTGTGAATCTCTTCAAAGGTGATTTCCCACTCGTTGTGGCACTCTTCACCGTTCATCGTCACCATAGGGTACAATGCAGCACCGCCGGTGAACCCAAGCTTCTCTGCATTCTCGATCGCTTTGTCAAGCTGCTTGTAACGGTACAAACACAGATTTTTCGCCACCTCAGGCTGCGCAGTCGCTAGATAGAACGGCAAACAATACGCTTCGGTGTCCCAATATGTAGAACCGCCATATTTCTCGCCGGTAAACCCTTTCGGTCCGATGTTTAATCGGTCATCGACTCCGGTAAACGTTTGATTCATGTGGAAGATGTTGAAACGGATCCCTTGCTGGGCCTCGGCATCACCTTCAATCTCGATGTCTGAGGTTTCCCACTTGGTCGCCCAAGCTTCCTGCTGTTCGCTAAGTAGGGTGTCGTATCCGGCTTCTTGTGCCTTCGCCACCAAGGCTGTTGCTGCCGCGTCGAGCTGTGCACTTTCGTGGTTCATGCTCGAGAGCACGGACACAAATTTATCCAAGCGCATGGTCTGTCCTTGTGCTACGGAAATTGTGGTACACTCGCTCACAAACATATGCTTCGCATCGCTGCTCGCAGTCCAGTCGTTCTGCTGTCCGTCTAAAGTCAATGAGTTGCGCATGGCAACGCTGACCTCGAAGCCGGTTTTTTTCGTTTTTGCGTGTACGTAGCTGGTGCCACTGAATTGGCCACCAGAAACAGCGTCCCAAAACTTCTCGTCGTAGTTGCTGTCTTCGTTTTTAACGTCAAAGTCCAAATGTGGACACAGGGTGATCTCGCCGCTAAAGTTGAGTGGGGTCACAGAATAAGATATAGCTCCGATCTCATCGCGTACGATGCTGACAAAGCGCTCTGCGCGCACACTGATTCGCTTACCTGATGCTAAGGTGACCTCCATAGTTCGGAGCAATACACCGCGCTGCATATCGAGCTCGCGGTAAAATTGGTCTACCGAAGCTACGGTGTGTAGATCCAAGACCTCACCGTCGATGGTCACCGTGATTCCGACCCAATCGCACGAGTTTAACACCTTTGCGAAGTATTCTGGATATCCGTTTTTCCACCAACCTACTCGCGTTTTGTCCGGGTAATATACCCCAGCGATGTAGGAGCCTTGAAGGCTTTCTCCGGTGTAGGTTTCTTCAAAATTTGCGCGCTGTCCCATACGACCGTTACCGATCGAGAACAGGCTCTCACTTTTTGGATGATTGTCTGCGTTCCAGCCGCGCTCTATGATTTTCCAAGGATCGACCTCGGTGTATTTATTAAACATGGCAATTCGAGTGTAATGCGTTCTGTGGTTCTAAAATCGTGCTACCAGCTCCTGTGGGCTCGTATCACCAAGTGCATCAAAGTGCACATCAGCGTTGAGCGTTTCAGGGCTACCGATGCCAACACAAGCCATGCCTCCAGATTTTGCCGCTTGCACTCCAGCAATGGAGTCTTCAAACACGATACATTCTTCCGGAGCCAAGTCTAAGCTTTCGGCACCTTTCAAAAATACCTCGGGATGCGGTTTGCCGTTTACCACATTGTTCCCATCTATTATCGCTGTAAACAGTTTCGTTAAGCCCAATTTATCCAAGATCATCGGTGCATTTTTGGACGCACTGCCCAAAGCAATCCGAATTCCTTGGTCGTGTGCAGACTGAATAAACTCTAGTGCACCTGGCAGTGCATCTTTAGGTCCGAGCGACTGCACAAGTTCTAAGTACCAATCGTTCTTGACAACCATAAGTTCCTGAAATTCAGCATCACTAACTTCTGCGCCAGTCCATTCAATGATTTTGTTCAAAGAGTCTACACGACTAACACCTTTGAGTTCCTCGTTTTGTTCGTGGGTGAAATCTCCACCTAATTTTTGTGCGAGTTTACGCCATGCTTGAAAATGAAAAACGGCGGTATCTACGATAACGCCGTCTAAATCAAAAAGAAATCCTTTAATCATCTTAGTTTTAATAAGCCTCTAAAATCTGGAGGTATTCTAAATGGTATTTGATCAGCCCGTCCACAGGCTTGCGCATTATTTGTCCTAATCTCATGTTGCGCTCTTCGAGCACTTCTTTGAGAATATCTTGGAAAATCGCTCCGACACTCCCTACAAAATGCACTGGCACCTCGTGGCAATTTTCGAAACAAGCGATGTGGATATCCGCAAATTTCGCAAAACCTTCTCGAACGATAGTCTTCACATAGTCATTTTCCATGTGCTTCCCAGCAAATCGGCTAAAAGATGCAAGGTATACGTTCGCATTTGGTTTATTGTAGACGCTGGTGATGATCTCATCTTTGTCCAATTGGTACGTAGCAAAGAAATCTTCAGCCATTTCGGTAGGCAGTTTCTTGTACAAAAAGTCAGAAACCAAACGCTTACCGATAAAACTTGCGCTCCCTTCGTCTCCTAATACATACGCTAAGGCTGGAACTTCTTCACTTACCGATGTTCCATCAAAGTAACAACTGTTCGATCCTGTTCCTAGTATACACGTGATTGCAGGCTCTCCTGTGTAGGTGGAGTAGGCACTCGCAACAAGATCGTGATCTACAGAAACATTTGCTTTAGGAAGAACCAATTCTAGCCCGTCTTTAACAATGTCTCTTAAGGTTTCACTCGACGCACCAGCACCATAGAAATATACGTAGTCTACAGAAGTACGGATTTCATTAATCACGTCGTTTCCACGCAGCTCCTCTTCAATGAAAGAAGCTGAGTGAAAGTAAGGATTGAAACCCATGGTAGAAAAACGCGTATACTCCGTACCGTCAGGACGCAATACAACCCAGTCACATTTTGTAGAACCGCTTTCAGCAATAAGTATCATAGCAGTGTAGTATAAACCACAAGTGGAGCACTAGGCCCCACTCGTGGTGATCATTTATTCTAGAATTAAGCTAAGCGCTCTACTAGGTTCGATAAACGTGCAGAGTATCCTGCTTCGTTATCGTACCAACCCAATACCTTAACCAAGTTTCCTTTCGCAGAAGTAACGCCTGCATCGAAGATACAGCTGTGCTTGTCACCTACGATGTCAGAACTTACGATAGGATCTTCTGTGTACATTAAGATACCTTTCAACGGACCTTCCGCAGCTTCTTTCATAGCAGCGTTAATTTCCTCTGCAGTAACTTCTTTGCTCAATTGAACAGTAAGGTCAGTAGCAGAACCAGTGATCGTCGGAACACGCATTGCGTATCCATCAAGCTTACCTTTCAACTGTGGCAATACCAAAGCAACCGCTTTTGCAGCACCAGTAGAGGTAGGGATCATGTTCACTGCAGCTGCACGTGCACGACGCTTGTCACTGTGTGGAGCATCTTGGATACGCTGATCAGAAGTGTACGCGTGGATGGTACACATGAAACCGCTTTCAATGCCGAATTTCTCGTCCAAAACTTTTGCCATAGGAGACAAACAGTTCGTAGTACAAGAAGCGTTACTAACCATTGTGTCTGCATCCGTAAGCTGATCGTCGTTCACACCTAAAACAATAGTTTTGATGTCGCCTGATGCCGGAGCACTCAAGGCTACTTTCTTCGCACCAGCTTTGATGTGCTTACCCATTCCTTCTGCATCGCGGAAGAAACCAGTAGATTCGATAACTACTTCAACACCGATCTCGCCCCAAGGAAGCGTTTCAGGATCGCGCTGTGCGTATACTGTAATTTCCTTACCGTTTACGATCAAGCTGTTTTCAGTGTGCTCGACAGTTCCGTCGAAACGACCATGTGCACTATCGTACTTGAGTAAGTGTGCAAGCATGTCTGTTGCGGTCAAATCGTTGATCGCTACGATGTCTACTTTGTCGCTGTTGATGAGGTTGCGGAAAGTCAAACGACCGATACGCCCAAATCCGTTAATGGCAATTTTTGTGCTCATACTTTGTTTGTGTTGTTGTTATGACGCTAGAATTCTAGCAATGGTTAACATTTCTTCGTCAAGCTCGGTGGTCTTTGAAATAGCTTCTGATAGTGGTGTATAAACAACCTTCTGGTCAATCATACCTGTCATCACTTTTTCCTTGCCCTCCATTAACCCTTTCACCGCGTAGAAGCCTAAAACGGAAGCTAAAACACGATCGTTAGTTGATGGAGATCCACCGCGTTGGGTGTGTCCTAAAGTGGTGACCTTTACGTCGATAGAAGGGAATTCTTTCTTTACTGCTTGCGAAATATCAAAGATGTCTCCGAGGTGATTTCCCTCAGCCACCATAATGATGTTCGAAGTCTTTTTGTTCGCTTGTGCTTTTCTAAGATCATCGAAGAGCTCAGCATAGGTGCCTTTGCGCTCTGGTAAAATGATGCTCAATGCACCAGTCGCAAGTCCAGTGGATGCAGCGATGTACCCGGTGTCACGACCCATCACTTCAACTAAAAACAAGCGGTTGTGAGAAGATGCTGTGTCACGGATCTTATCAACACTTTGGATCACCGTGTTTGTTGCTGTGTCGTAACCGATGGTAAAGTCGGTTCCAAACAAATCATTATCAATGGTTCCTGGGACGCCAATCACGCGAATGCCATGTTCCTCAGCGAGCTTGAGGGCTCCAGTAAAAGAACCGTCACCACCGATCACTACGAGTGCATCAATATTTCTGCTTTTGAGGTTTGCTGCAGCTTTCGCTCGTCCTTCTACCGTGCGAAACTCTTGGCTTCGAGCACTTTTCAAGAACGTTCCTCCCTGCGCAAGGATGTTTTTTACATTCGCAGTGGTGAGTTCGATGAGGTCATTTTCGATCATGCCTTCGTAACCGCGATACACGCCGAAGACCTTTTTTCCGTGGTATAATGCTGTTCTTGTCACTGCACGAATGGCAGCGTTCATCCCAGGTGCATCGCCACCTGAGGTTAATACAGCTATGTTTTGAATCTCTACAGACATTTTGCAAAGATAAGAAGATAGTGTAAATAATACACTTATTAATTTTTTTGGTTTAACTTGAACAGCCGCTAGTTTACCCAAAACGAACAAGAACATGCCACAACATTTGGATGTAAATCCGAACATAAGTGTCGATGCCGTCATCTTCGGTTTCGATGGAGAACGACTCAAAGTTTTGCTGATTGAAGAAAAGGATATCGGCCAAGGACTGCTTCGCAAGAGACTTCCAGGGGATTTGATTCATCGTGGAGAAGGTTTAGACGATGCTGCGAACCGGGTGCTCTATGAATTGGCCACCTTGAAGGATGTGACATTGAAGCAGTTCCACACGTTTGGGGATCCGACACGGACGAACCAAGCAAAAGATCGGAAGTGGTTGGAATTGTATCGTACGAATCCGAATGAAAGGGTGATTACGGTGGCCTATTATGCGCTAGTAAAAATGGCGGATTTTGTGCCCAATCCTGCGAGTTTTGCTGGCGAAGCTTTGTGGCAGGACATTCAGGAAGTGCCAGAATTGGCCTTTGATCACAACGAGATTGTGGAGGTTGCGCTTTGGAAACTACAGCGTCATTTTGAGCTGAACAAAAGCGCCTATGAACTCCTCCCTCCTAGGTTTACCTTGAATCAGCTCCAGCAACTACATGAAGCAATCACGCAAGAAGAGTTTGACAAACGTAACTTCCGCAAAAAAGTGGTGCGCGAAAAGGCTGTTGAGGCCACCGAGGAAAAGCAAGAAGGCGTTTTACATAAGCCTGCACGTCTCTATCGCATCAAGCAGCTCCAAGATTAGCGATTTTACCATTCTTTACGTCTCTCTTTAGCTTTTGAGATAAAATCGGGGCATAAAGTGCTAACAAGGGTAAGGAACACTCTTTCGTGTAAGAAGTGTATGAGCTACATTTGAAGTGCTAACTCTTTAAAGCAAAACGATGAAAATCAATGCACGTTTATTTGCATTCGTCCTCGCCTTCTTAGGATACTCCTTCATGAGTGCTCAAAGCCTAACAGGTGTTGTGGTTGACGAATACAACGAGCCTCTCCCTTCGGTAGC
>CBFHKC010000013.1:11460-16881 GCA_965656315.1 uncultured Schleiferiaceae bacterium
AGGGAATCGAATGAGCTGGGCCGAAGCGCAAGCTTTTGAAGGTACAGACTGGGTGCAGCAAACGATCCAGCAGGGCATCAAGCACGGTTACGATTTCTCAGCATCCAGAGGGTTCAAAGGCGGTAATTTCTATGCCGGTCTTTCCTACAATGACAACAACAGTTATTTGGTAGGTAACTCGTACGAGCGCCTTTCAGGACGTTTCAACGTGGACTTCAACATTACAGACAAATTCAAACTGGGCGTAAGTACCTCACTTTCTCGCGGTATCAACAACCGTATTGATGCGGCATGGTCGGGTGGTTTTGGTGAGGCGATGTCTCGCGCACTTCCGATCTACCCGGTACGTTATGCGGAGGACGAATATGACGACGATGGAAACTTAGTGGCACAAGCAGGTGACTACTGGTTGAAGGGCGGTATCGGTCTAAATCCGGTGGCGCAGCGTGAAATGAAAGATTGGACGGCGATCGAAGACCGTACCATCAACAACATAACGCTCGACTACAAACTCAGCGACGCGTGGACGTTCCGCGGTCAAGGCGCTGTAGATTACATGAATTTCCAAGACCACATCTGGGAAAAGCCGGGTTACGATCCTACCTATAAGGATGCTGAGGGCAACTTCTTGGGTCGCGCAAACATGTACACGTATGATGTTTGGAACACCTCTGGGAATGCGACGGCCAACTACATCAAGGATTTGGGTGAAAATCACCACATCAACTGGTTGATCGGTTCAGAATACCAATATAACCGAGTGAAGCGTTGGGATGCCTTCTACGACAGTGAAGCGGTAGGCCAGATTCGCGAGACCGGTCAGTACGTGAACGATCCGAGAAGCTACATCGAAGAGTATGCGTTTGCTTCTGCATTCACCCGTTTGAACTATAACTATAAAGGCAAATACTACGCGGAAGCATTGATTCGCCGTGACGGTTCTTCGAAGTTCGGACCGAACAATAAATACGGTAATTTCCCAGCGGCTTCTTTGGGCTGGGTGATCTCTGACGAAGACTTTATGGGCGCTGTTCCGAATATCAATTTCTTGAAGTTGAAAGCATCGGTTGGTAAGAACGGGAACTCTGCGATTCCTTCGTATCAGTGGTTTGGATACTACAACGTCGCGAACAATGGTTATGGCGGCCAAACGTACCGTTACCCGGTGATTCGTGAAAATGCGAATTTGCGCTGGGAGACTTCTACCACGTATGATGTCGGTTTGGAGTACGGCTTCTTTGGGGACCGTATCTCGGGGGAATTGGCTTGGTATAGAAAGCAAACGAACGACATGCTGTTGAATGTAACGCTTCAAGGTTCTACCGGATTCGGTTCTTGGTGGGATAACGTAGGTAGCGTGTACAATACAGGGGTTGAATTTGCGATCAAGTCTCGCAACGTGGTTACGGATAACTTTACTTGGACGACGGACTTTAACATCGCACGTAACACGAACCAGATCACTTCGATCGGGGACTATTCGCCGGATGCAGTGAGTGGGGGTACGAATGATACGCGTGTGGTTGTAGGAATGCCTATCGGGACCAATTACCTCGTGAAATTCTCTCATGTTGATCCGCAAAATGGCCGCCCAGTCTACCTAACAAAAGACGGTGAGGAAACCTACACTTGGGACCTTCAAGACCGCGTAGCTCTCGGGAATGTAATGCCTGATGCGATCGGTGGTTTGACCAACACGTTCAACTATAAAAACTTCGAATTCAGTTTCTTGTGGGTATTCACCATCGGTGGTGACATCTACGACAGCTCCTCGAAGCGTCAGATGGGTGTAGTGACCGACTGGAACATGCGTACGGATCTCTTCGACAGATGGCAGCAACCAGGCGACGTAGCGACCTACCCAGTGCTAAGTCGCGACTACCGTACCTATGGTGCAAACACAGAGTGGATCAACACAGATCTATGGTTGCACGACGGTTCTTATGCACGTCTTCGTAATGTGAAATTCAGCTACCGCGTGCCACAATCAAAATTGAAGCACGTGAAGGGCTTGACGGTAAACGTAACGGGTACCAACCTGTTGACGTTGACTAACTACATCGGTCTAGATCCTGAAATCGCTCGTGATTTTGAGAACGCAACGGATCGTAACATGTCACCTAACATCACCTATTTGACGCCGCCGCAAGAGCGCACGTACAACCTGGGTGTAAACATTAACTTCTAATCCTAGCAATCATGAAACAACTAGCAGCCTTTTTCGCAGCAGCAGCGATTGTAGTAGGAACTACTTCGTGTGAGCGCATCCTAGATTTCCAGGCCAATTCTGACAGCCAGATACCAGCCGATTCTGCCATCCTCACCATCGAAGATGCAGAACAACTTCTAGTCAGCGTATATGATGTAGCCGCAAATGCATTCGGTGGACGTTACCAAAACATCCCAGAGGTCATGGCCGATAACATCGCTGATCCACTAGGACTGAACGGTGAGTACGCACAAATCTACCGCTGGACTTCTTCGTTCTTTAACGGATCGTTCGGTGGAGAATACCGCGACGCCTACATTGCTATTTATCGCGCAAACACTTTGCTCGAAGAAGTAGCGGACCTTGAAGGCGCCACACCGGCAGCCATCGACCGCATCTCAGCAGAGGCGAAATTTATCCGCGCCCTTTCGCACTACCACGTAGTACGTATCTGGGCCATGCCTTACGGCTACACCATGGACAACAGCCACCTGGGAATTCCACTTAAGCTCTCTGCAGATCAAACGCCGCAGATGCGTGCAACGGTTGCTGAGGTCTATGCGGCCATCGAAAGTGATCTTTTGGACGCAGAAGCAGCGCTTCCAGCAGACAACGGCATTTTTGCAAACCAGATGGCAGCAAAAGCACTCCTTGCTCATGTCTACTTAGAGATGGGAGATTTTGCATCAGCAAAAGCCAAGGCTTCTGAGGTAATTAACTCAGGTAACTACAGCTTAGAGCAGGACCTCACAGCGCGCTTTAACGATCACTTGAACGCTGATCTACCGGAAGAATTCATCTTTACCCTAGTCAGTACAAACGAAGTAAGCGCGACGGACACCTTAGTGGATGAGCGTGGAACCGGTTTTGTCGGCAACTACCGCTCGGATGATCCGAACGCAAATCCAGCTTTGAAAGCAAGCGCGGACCTCTACGTAGCTGCTACAGCAGACACCAATGACCTTCGTGGTCAGCAGTGGTACGCTATGCGCAACGCCGGAACACCGGATGAGCTGTATGTGATCAGTAAGTTTGATGCAAGCTTCATCGATGTACCCTTGTTACATCTGACTCAAATGCACTTGATCTACGCAGAGTGTGCGGTACGCCTCGGCGAGGACCAAGCGACTGCTTTAGGATACATCAACGCCCTACGTCAGCGCGCTAATGTAAGCGAACTGACGGCATTGACGATCGCAGATGTGATGAACGAACGCAGATTAGAATTGGCTTGTGAAGGGGACAGATTGTTCCAACTTAAACGCCAAGGTGTATTGGGTGAGATTCAGAAAATCCGCGGTGTAGACTGGGATTGTCCAGGAATGGTGCTGCAGTTCCCTAACTTTGAAGGAACGGCGCAAGGATTCATTTATAACGAAGAAGGAGGCTGCGAATAAGCAGTAAACGATATGAAAAGAATAGCATTAATCATTACGGCTGCAGTGCTCACCTTGGGTGCGTGTAAGCCAGACATTCAGCCGATCGGCCCCGCTTATGAAGCAGGTGCAGGAATCATCGGCACTTGGGAACTTACTGGGGCAGATCAGACAGATTTGACCTTGCCTGTACCTGAAACGCGTGATGTGAGCGCATTTTACACGAATGCGAACAGCACGTGGATAGTTTCTTTTAAAGAAGACAGCACATACGCGGTAACCTCGCAAGGGCCCGGTTTTAATTTATTTGGAACTGCAGGTACTTGGAGCTACGATTCACCAGAATTTCCTACGGAATTACACCTGATGCAGGATACAGTACTCACTGTTCTGCCGTTAGGCAACATGCCGAGAAGCATCGATCAGAACGTAAGTTTTGTCTACGACCGTGAGCGTTGTGACAAGCCAAGCGTTTCGTACAAACTAACTCTCACGCGTAAATAATGGGCCTTATGAAAAAGATCAGCACACTACTAGCACTTGCGTTGAGTGTTTCAGCGAGCGCTCAACTTTCGACGATCCCTGACGAAAACATCGACCCCTCAGACAGCTTAGAGATCATCTTTGATCCAGCAGCTATGGATCTTACTGTAGGTCACCAAGATTTGTTAAAGCAGGCAGTAGATAACGGAGAGGACTTATATATCTGGACGTGGAAGCCAGCGGAGCACCCGGACGGTCATCCGTTTGTAAACGGTACAGGTTCGGCACCATGGAAGAATTCGAACGAAGCGATGAAGATGACGAAGAATGCCGACGGTACGTTCTCTTGGAAGATCGTCCCAACCTTGTTCTACGAGGTTGATGCAACCACGGTGTACAACGAGGATATTCATTTCTTGGTCAAAGCAAAAGACGGTGGTGGATACGGCGATCCAGATGTGAAGTCTGACGATCAGACGGTGGCTATTGACCCACCTGCAACTGAGCGCAATCCATTCTACTTTTTCCCTGCGAAGGTCATGGCAGACGATATTGTAACACTGCGTTACGAGAATTGGCGTGAAGAGAAAGCGAGCATGCAGAATCTCGATCCTGAGGATTGTTACATATACGCCAAGGTCTACTTCACAGACGGTTCATTCTCTCAGATTGAAAACACATTTAATGTAGGTTCAAACCCGAAGTTGAAGATGGATTATGTCGGTGACGGAAACTTTGAAAAGTTGATTGTCCCTGGCCAATTCTTCGACGTACCTGCAGGCAAGACCATCGACTTCTGCGAATTTATCGCCATGAAAAAGGTATTCGCTACAGGTGCGGACCGCGTAACATTGCCGGCGAACGTTCAAATAGATTGTCAATAATCGCCGAAACTTTTTAACTTGAAGACCCGGCCAAGCGCCGGGTTTTTATTGTCGACTAACACATCTACTCCCCATGCAGCAAAAACCAAAACTAAGTTTCTGGCAGATCTGGAACATGAGCTTCGGCTTCCTTGGTATTCAGTTCGGTTACGCCCTTCAAGGCGGATTCATGAGCCGAATTTTCGAAACACTCGGCGCAGATGAACACAGCCTTCCTTTGCTTTGGATTGCAGCGCCTCTTACCGGTTTGATCGTTCAGCCGATCATTGGGCAGATGAGTGACAATACTTGGCACCCACGTTTTGGCCGTCGTCGCCCGTACTTTTTGATCGGCGCTATACTCGCCTCGCTTACTTTGCTGGTGGTTCCGCACAGTTCAGCGTTATGGATGGCTGCAGGTGGATTATGGATACTTGATGCTACAATGAACATCTCCATGGAGCCGTTCCGTGCATTGGTGGCGGATAAA
>CBFHKC010000013.1:16980-20312 GCA_965656315.1 uncultured Schleiferiaceae bacterium
GCTGCAGGTGGATTATGGATACTTGATGCTACAATGAACATCTCCATGGAGCCGTTCCGTGCATTGGTGGCGGATAAATTACCAGACTCTCAGCGCAGCTTCGGCTTCGTTGTACAGACGCTCATCATTGGCGTCAGTACTTGGGTCGCTTCAAATTTACCGTTGCTTATCAGCTCCTTAGGAGTGAGCAATGAAGCAGCACCGGGCGTAGTTCCAATGTCCGTAAAGATTGCTTTTGGGATCGGTGCAGGGATTTTCTTGCTTGCCATTCTCTATACGGTGTTTACCACTGACGAGTATCCGCCAGAGGACATGGAAGCGTTCCGTATAGAGCAGAAGGAGAAGTCAGGTTTAGCAAATACGTTGAAGGAGGTCGCATTAAACATCGGTAATATGCCTTTGACGATGAAAAAGTTAGGTGTGATCCAATTCTTTTCTTGGTTCGCCTTCTTCTGTATGTGGTCCATGGCGAATCCCGCTCTTACCGCACATGTGTTCGACGCAGCGAAACCCGCAGCGATAGAATTTGCCTCCTCTACAGAGGCTCAAATCGAGGCCTATACCCTTGCTGATAGAGCGTTTAACGACGCCTCGAACCAGGTGGGCTCGTACATGGGGAATTATGGCCTTAGCTCGATGGCATTCGCCCTACTGCTTACGCTGTGGACGGCGAAGCGCCGTATCAACCGTAAATATGTACACATGTTCTCGCTATTTGCAGGCGCATACGGCTTTATTAGCATGTATTTCATTACTGAGCCGAGTATGCTTATCGTTTCGTTCGTCTGCATAGGCTTCTCTTGGGGGTCCATCTTGTCTATGCCATACGCTATGTTGAGTTCAACACTTGACCCCAACAAAATGGGTGTGTACATGGGGATTTTCAATATGTTTATTGTAATCCCACAGATCGTTGCTGCTACGTCGTTAACCACAATCTACCAAGCCCTGTTTGGTGAGGAACCGATCAACGCGATGCTGCTCGCAGGAACGTCTTTAGCCATCGCCGGCTTAGCGAATCTGCTGATCACCAACAAGAAAGCGGTGACCTACACACCAGAGGCTGAGGCTTAGATCTTATTGCGTTTCCTGAATTCGCGTGGGGAGCACCCTTTGATTTTTAAAAACGCTCGATTGAACGAGGAGCTTGAATTGAACCCACTCTCTGCGTAGACCTCAGTCATCGGCTTACTGGTGTTGATTAGTAGGTTGCTGGCTACAGTAGTGCGCAACTGGATGAGGTAGTCTATAAATGTAAGTCCTGAGGTTTGACGGAACCAGCGGCTGAAACTTTGCTCGGTCATGTTCGCGATGTCTGCGATTTCCGTGAGCGTGATACTCCTGTGATAATTGGCTTGAATGTGCTTACTGACCTGCTCCATGCGCTGGCTGATCTTCTGGCTCATGACATTGCTATAAGCGCTGTTTGTGGCGACAGTACTGAAGTCTGGTCGCTCACTGATCATAGCCATCAGGTTGAAAAATGATCCAATGCTTCGCAGCGGGTCTTTGCCAACGATGGTTTCGAATTCCTTATGCTCCTCGGGGGTAAAGGCGCCGAGGTTAATTCCAAAGCTCATGGCTTCGAACAGCTTGCCAAGCGAAGCACTTTCCTTGAAGGAATAAAGCCACTCTTTGGTAAATTGAAGTCCCCAACATTCGCGTTCCAAGACGACATCTTCCTCTTCCGTTCCTATGAAATTGTGCGGCAAATAGGGTCCTAATAAGAACGCTTGTCCTGGGCCGAACTCTATGGTTTTATTTCCGATGAAAGCGATTCCTTCACCTTTAACGATGTAAGTGATTTCAATCTCTGGATGGTAATGCCAGTAGTCCGTGAAGATAGAACGCTTGTAATCTCCAGCGCTCTGCTTTAAGACATAGCTATGGTAACTACGGTCTTTCTCAGCAATACGGATATTTTCGATGGTTGCTTTCATTCGCTTGTTGTGTAGATTCTTGCTTCCCAGGGCGTAAATTTCTCTTCGCCGTTACCGCTCGAAAAACGCAAGGTCATTCCCTTTTTAGGGAGCGTCGCAGCGCGCTTATTCGAAGTTGCGTTAAGAAGCAGCAGGTAGGTTTTGTCGACAGTTTTCCGCTCCAGCACGGTCCAACCTTGCTCAGGAGCATACTGCTGAAGCTCACTTTTTCCAGCCCACTCTTTCCTCAAGAAGCCCAATTCTTTACACAAATTTAGTAAATCACCACCTATTTTGGTATAATCTTGGAACTCTTCTTCAAAGCCAGGGAAGTCCTCTCGGATAGCGCCGTGCGATTCATGGCCCTGCAGCCCCAGCTCCGTCCCATAATACAAGGTGGGGATGCCACGTAAGAAATAGAGTAGGGTCAAGGCGCTTCGTAGCTTGCTGGTGTCCCCGTCATGTTGTCCGAGAAACCTTCCATCATCGTGGTTGTCTAAAAAGGTTACGAGTGCTTCTGGTCGCGTATAGAGTACATCGCTCGCTAGACGGTAATACAATGCTCCGGCTCCGGTGTTCCATCCGTATTGCGTTTTATCTGAGGCGCCGTACAATTCGTGGATGCTGCGCCAGAGGGTGAAATCGGTCACCGCATCATTACCCGTTACAGCAGTACCTTCAATCTTATTGGGAGCAAAGTAGGCCTGCGACGACTCACTGTAAGCCCACACTTCGCCAAAGACAAAAAGTCCTGGAAAACACGTGGCCAATTCCCGATTCATCCGTTCCAAAAATTGCGGCGCACTAAACGCATAGGTGTCACAGCGAAGCGCATCCACCTGAAACCGCTCCACGTACCAGATCGTAGCCATGCGCATGTACGCCGAACTTACCGGGTGGTCTTGATTGATATCCGGCATTGCCCCTGCAAACCATCCGTTGGCAAACCGACTACTGTCCGTGGACTTCTTATGTGGATCGGTCATTGCCGTAAAACGAAAATTGGAATAGGGAATCTGACCTTCCGCCGTAAAATGTACCATAGACGAGTCTACCAGTTCCTTTTGCAAATAATGGCCCGATCCCCAGTGGTTGTAGACCACGTCGGCCACATGCTTGAGTCCTGTTTTCCTCATTTCCTGAACGAGATGATCTAGCGCCTTATTTCCTCCATAGCGTGCATCTACCGCATAATGATCGGTGATGGCATAGCCGTGGTAGCTGTCGCGTGCCATGTCATTTTCCAAAACGGGGTTGATCCAAACCGCCGTAGCACCAAGGCTTTTGATGTGTTCCAAGCGGTGCTGAATTCCCTTGAGGTCCCCGCCATGCCGAGCATACAGCGCCGTGCGATCTGCATCTTGTTCTCGCATTCCGGCCACGACATCGTTGGTATGATCTCCATTTGCAAAT
>CBFHKC010000013.1:20409-54789 GCA_965656315.1 uncultured Schleiferiaceae bacterium
CGTCTCTTGTAAAAACGTGTCGCTGGTTCAAGGGAAAATCCACCTTGAGCTTTCCGACCTGCAAACCGAGTTGTGAAGGAAGTTCTCCGTTCTTCAGTACTACTTTGACGTGTGCTAAACGACCCTGTCCATAGAGGTTTACTTGGGCAATCTCACCGGCCTTTTTATCTACCCTAAAATGAGTATCTAGGTCGGAGCCATGGATGAGCAACTCGAGCGTATCGAGACCCATGCTTTGCCACCAATTCGGAGGGTCCACCCGGTGTACTTGCTGACCTTTTACCCCTAACGTTAGGCCCATCGCACACACTAGAAAAAACACTGATCTCCCTAAATCCCTCATATTTTGAGCGTTTTTGCGGTATTATAGTTAAAAACCGATTGAAACAGGCGTAATAATCGACCCGCTAAT
The DNA here is from genome assembly GCA_965656315.1 of uncultured Schleiferiaceae bacterium. Lineage (GTDB taxonomy): Bacteria > Bacteroidota > Bacteroidia > Flavobacteriales > Schleiferiaceae > UBA10364. Next base: position 20,822 of record CBFHKC010000013.1, read on the forward strand.
CTTTAAATTTGAAAGGTACTATGTACGCTAATTACTAACCAAAGTCTTTTCATATGAAAAAAATGTACGCTTTCGCAGCTGCAATGTTCCTCGGATCATTCGCATTTGCACAGAATTACAGCGTGACTTTCCAGGTCGACCTTGGCTCTACAGCAGCCAACTCAAATGGAGTTCACGTAGCAGGCTCCTTCCAGGGCTGGCAACCAGACACCTCTGCGTTGACGCAGGTAGGTACGTCTTCTATTTACGAAATCACTCGTACTGTTGCGGGTGGCGATTACGAATACAAGTTCCTTAACGGAAATACATGGAACGATGCTGAAGGTGTTCCTGCAGAGAGCCAAGTTGACGCGCTTGATGGTTCAGGTAACGGAAACCGCTGGGTGTCTATTTACCAAGACACCACACTTCCTGCAATCCTTTTCGGTGGCAATGCGCCAGCAGGTCAAAACCTTATGCTTGCTCAGGTCGACATGCAGTTCCAAACGATCGATCCGGCAGGTGCGATGGTCGCAGGTTCATTCACGAACTGGTCGGACCGCAATCTTGCTGACTTCGGTGCGAACTCAACTTGGGAAACACACGTTTTCGTAGACGATACAGTAGCTCAAGAGTTTAAATTCAAGAACGGCCCTTCCGGTTGGGAAAACGTTCCTGCATCTTGTGCAACAAACTCTAACCGCACATTCGCTTCTACAGGTGATGCCGTAGTTGCAGTATGTATGAACATGTGTGCTTCGTGTGTCGTTCTTCCTACCTACCAGTTAACGGTAAATGTAGATTTGAACACAGTGACAGCTTGTGGTACGTTAGATTCAGTTACCCTAGCAGGTCCGATCAACGGATGGGGCGGTACAGATAAGCTTACTGACCCTGACGGCGATGGAGTATACTCTATTACGTTTAACGATGTAGATTCTGGTTCTTTCGAGTACAAGGCACGTTACCACCTTGCGGGTGCTACGAACTGGGAAGGCGGAGGCAACAAAGTGGTTACTGTATCGTCAGATACTGCTGTGGCAACTCGTTGTTTCGGTAATGATGTATACGGTGCTTGTGCTCCAACTCCAGCTACTGCAGATGTTACTTTCATCCTAGACTTTACACAAGCTGCCTTTACGCCAGCTGATACGGTGTATTTGATGGGTGGCTTCACGCAGTGGGATGCAAACGCTATCGCTATGGCGCCACACACCACTCCTGGTCAATACATCGTAACGGTACCGAACTTCTGTCCGGGTACCCTTGATTACCGTTTCTCTAACGGGGACGCAACAGACGTCGCTAACCACGAGCCGGTAGATTCAGCATGTGGTGCTCCAAACGGTGTAGGTTCTTACAACAGATTCTTCGCTCGTACTGGTTCTGCAGATACATTGCGTCACATCTTCGGTGCATGTTCATTCATTAATGTTGTTGAAAACAACATGGACGCAGTGAACATCTATCCAAACCCGATGAACGAAACAGCGACTATCGCTTTAGGTACTACTGATGTATACACGGTACGTGTTATGGACATCACAGGTCGTGTCGTTGCTGCATTTGACAACGCTCAGGGCAACGTAGAGTTGACTCGCGGTTCGATGACTCGCGGTATGTACTTCGTGAATGTTGCAAGCAGCACAGGCGAATACAAAACAATGAAAGTGGTGGTAGAGTAATCCTCGAAAACCATTCAAATTTTAATAACCCTCAGGCTTTTGGTCTGGGGGTTTTTTTATGCGCTCCTCACGCAAGCCCGAGGCTAAGATGTAGCTAGTGGCCTTAAAAAAAGCAGACTCCGGATGAAGTCTGCTTTGTATGTTGTCTTAAGATCGAGTGATTAATTCACTAACCCATTTTCAACAGCGAATCGAACTAAACCAGCCGTATTGTTCATCCCCAGTTTGTTTAGGATGTTTTGACGATGGTTATCGATCGTGCGTTTGGATAAGAATAGTTTCTTAGAAATCTCCTCGTTTGTTAATTGGTCACAGATTAGCTGGATGATCTCAACCTCTCTACGACTCAAACGTGCTACAGCAGGATTATCATTAGCGGCCTCTATTGTGCCTCTACCTAGAATACGGCGCTCGATGAGCTCGTTTGCCAAGTGCTGCGCATAGTATAATTTGCCTTCTAGAACGGTGGTTATTGCCTTAATGAGCTCTTCGGTTGCAACGTTCTTCATAACATATCCTCGCGCGCCTGCCTTAAGCATGTTCCCCGCGTATTCGATATCGTCATAATTTGACAATGCCAGAATGTGCTGCTCAGGATAAGATTCAATCACTCGTTTGGTCAAAGAAGATCCATCAGTTTCTTCCAACTGGTAGTCCATGATGACAAGATCGAAGGCATTATTTTTAAGCATGGTCATAGTTTCTTCACCATTACCTGCTTCAAGTAAGTTAAAAACACAACAATCGAAGTCACTCATCTCGAGCATGGTTTTGATTCCATCTCTTACGATCGGGTGATCATCGACTATTAGAACTTTGATATTTTTCTTATCCATATTATCAAGTGTAAAAGCAGGGGTAAATATACTAATACTTGTTCTACTAAAATGTCACACATGAGTAAAACATTGGGGTTGTGTGCCCGCAGGTCGCGACGAATTAAAACTAAATACCTAAAACACTGATATTGAAAATAAACACTTATATTTGCAGAAACTTTTTTGGCACTCGGAAAGGGGACTTCGGTCCCCTCTTTTATTGGCCTTGATTTATGGAGTACGCGAAAGTAAGAGAAGCAGCAGAGCACGCAGCAAGCGAAAACGGCGCATTTTTGGTAGATGTAGAATTGAAACCGAACAATGTAATCGTTGCTTATGTAGACGCTGATGAGGGTCTGAACATCGACCAGATTAAAATGATCAATCGAATGATCGAGGGTGAATTCGACCGCGAGGTGGAAGATTTTAATCTAACCGTTAGCAGTCCTGATCTTAATTTACCCCTGAGAATCTTCCGTCAATACCAGAAGAATGTAGGCCGCTTTTTAAAAGTGAAGTACAGCGATAAAGAAACAGAAGGACAACTGTTAGAAGCGGATCCTGAGTTTTTGGTACTAAGTGTGCCGCAAAAAAAGAAGAGCGCCCCGAACATTGAGCTGAAAATCAACTTTAGCGAAATCACCGAGGCGAAAGTTGCAATAAGATTTAAATAAGATTATTTAGTTTAGATACACAATGGAGAATCAAGCGATTATCGAAAGCTTCCTTGCCTTTAAAGAGGAGAAGAATATCGACAGAACTACGTTGATGGCTTTCATTGAAGAAGCCTTCCGTAACCAGCTTCGTAAGAAGTATGAGACGGATGAGAACTTTGATGTCATTGTTAACCCGGACAAAGGTGATTTGGAGATCTGGCACAACAGAACTGTTGTTGAAGATGGCGAGGTTGAGGATGAAAATCTAGAGATTGAACTTACTGAGGCTTTGAGAATAGAGCCGGATTACGAAGTAGGTGAAGAGGTTTCTCAAGAAGTGAAGTTGATTGACCTAGGTCGTCGCTTTATTTTGGCATTCCGCCAGAACTTGGTAAGTCGTATTCAAGAACACGACAATGCTGAACTATTTAAGCGTTACAAAGACCTTGAAGGTGAGATCATCACCGGTGAAGTACACCACGTACGTCACAGAGAGGTCATCGTATATGATGATGAGGGGAATGAGCTGATTCTTCCGAAAGATCAAATGATCGGCGAGCGCGAGTTTTTCCGCAAGGGAGACCCGATTCGTGCGGTTGTGAAAGAAGTAGTTTTCCGTGGAACGAAGCCGGTTGTGATTATGTCACGTACGGATGAGCGTTTCTTGGCAAAACTGTTTGAACAAGAGATTCCAGAGGTATACGACGGTTTGATCACTATTAAAGGTGTGGTTCGTATCCCTGGAGAGAAGGCAAAAGTAGCTGTTGAATCTTACGATGACCGCATCGATCCAGTAGGAGCGTGTGTGGGTATGAAGGGTTCACGTATTCACAGCATTGTTCGTGAGTTGCGCAACGAGAACATTGATGTGATTAACTACACAACTAACCTTCAACTGTACATTCAACGTGCGTTAAGCCCGGCGAAAGTAACGAGTCTAAACATTGATGAAGATGCGAAAAGAGTGGAAGCATTCTTAGCGCCGGATCAAGTTAGTTTAGCGATTGGTCGTGGTGGTACTAACATTCGTTTGGCGAGTAAGCTGGTCGATATGGAGATTGATGTGTACCGTGATGACATTGAGATTGAGGACGATATCGAACTCGATCAATTTAGCGATGAGATTGAGGCTTGGGTTATTGCTGAGCTTAAAAAGATTGGCTGTGATACAGCGAAGAGCGTCTTGAAATTGACGAAGGAAGAATTGGTATCAAGAGCCGATTTAGAGGAAGAAACTGTGGAACGTATTTTCACTGTCCTTAATCAAGAATTCGAAGACGAAGAATAAAGAAAACCTAAAGACACTCTATGAGTAGCGTCAGATTAAGTAAGGTCACTAAAGAGCTCAATATTTCCTTAGACCGCGCGGTTGAGGAATTGGCGAAGAAGGGCCACGAAATTCCGAACAACCGGAACCACAAGATTACCGACGATCAGTACGGAATCTTGAGGACCACCTTTGCAGATGATTTGCAACGCAAGAAACTTGCGGAAGAGGTGAGCCAACAGGTAAAGGAAGAAAAGGAAGCCCTACGCGGTAGCAAAGAGGAGGAGACTCCAGCACCTGCACCAGTAGAAGCGGTTGAGAAGGCCGAGCCAGCTCCAGCACCAGCTCCTGTAGCTGAGGCGCCAGCTGAAGCAACACCAGCTACAGCGGCGGCTAAAGAAGAACCGGCCTCAAAAGAGGCGCAACCTGCAGCAGAGGAAACTCCAGCGAAAGAAGAATCTACTGAAGCTCCAGCGAAAGAAGATGCTCCTGTCGAAAAGAAAGTTCCTCAGGCGGTTGAAATCAAAGATGCTCCGGCAGAAGACGCACCACAAGTAGGAGGTCTTAAGGTCATGGGTAAAATTGATTTGGAAGAGCACAAGCCCAAGAAGAAAGAGAAGCCAAAAGCGAAGAAGGAAGCTCCGAAAAAAGCAGAAACTCCAAAGCCAGCAGTTAAAGCACCGAAGAAATCCGGTGGTGGTGCTGTGATTAAGGAGCAAGCGAAGAAGGAAGAGCCTAAGGTTGAAGAAGCTCCAAAGAAAGAAGATTCGGAAATCAAAACGAAGTACGTTAAGATTGATGGTCCTAAATTCACAGGGCAGAAAATCGTTCTTCCGGTTGAGAAACCAAAAGTTGACAAGAAAAAGCGCAAGCGCATCAAAACGCAAGGGCCAGGTGGTGCTACACCAGCACAACCGGATCCAAAACGTGGCGGTGGTGGCCGTGGTGGAAACCAGCGCGGTTCTTCAACTAACAAAGGTAAAGGTCGTCGCGGAGTACCTCCAGTTCAGAAGCAGGAGTTGACCGACGAGCAAATCCAGAAGCAGATCAAAGAGACGCTGGAAAAATTGACTTCCGGTAAGAAGAATAAAGGAGCTAAGATTCGTCGTGACAAGCGTGCTGAACGCCGTGAACGCGAGGAGTTGAAAGACATCCAACAAGCGGAGGAAAACAAAGTATTACAGGTAACAGAATTTGTTACCGTTACTGAGCTCGCTAACATGATGAGCGTTACTGTGAATGAAGTTATTGCTTCATTGATGGGCGTAGGTGTCATGGTAACGATGAACCAGCGTTTGGATGCAGAAATGCTCGAGATGGTAGCAGAAGAGTTCGGATTCGGCGTGAATTTCGTCGATGAAGAAGTGACTGATACCTTCATTGAAGAAGAAGATAAAGAAGAGGACTTGCTCCCACGTTCACCTATTGTAACGGTGATGGGACACGTTGATCACGGTAAAACATCGCTCTTGGATCACATCCGTAAGGCGAATGTGATTGCTGGTGAAGCGGGTGGTATTACCCAGCACATCGGTGCTTACAATGTGAAAGTTCACAATGGTCAAACGATTACGTTCTTGGATACTCCAGGTCACGAGGCCTTTACGGCGATGCGTGCACGTGGTGCCCAGGTAACGGATATTGCTATTATCGTAGTGGCGGCTGATGATGCCGTGATGCCACAAACGAAAGAAGCTATCGCACACGCTCAGGCAGCTGGTGTACCGATCGTGTTTGCGATCAACAAGGTAGACCGCGATGCAGCTAACCCGGACAAGATCAAGGAGCAACTCGCTCAAGAGAACATGCTTGTTGAAGACTGGGGTGGTAAAATTCAGAGTCAAGAGATTTCAGCGAAGACCGGGATGAATGTTGAGGAACTCCTCGATAAAGTCATCTTGGAAGCAGAAATGCTCGATCTGAAAGCGAACCCTAAGAAAAACGCTAGCGGTACCATCGTGGAAGCTTCCTTGGATAAAGGACGTGGGTACATGTGTACGGCGCTCGTTCAGGCAGGTACGATGAAAGTAGGTGACTACGTTCTCGCCGGTCAGTACAGTGGTAAGGTGAAAGCAATGCTTGATGAGCGCGGTTCGCGTATCAAGGAAGCTGGACCTTCTACGCCAGTGAGTCTATTAGGTTTGGACGGTGCACCTACTTCAGGTGATAAGTTCATCATTATGGACGACGAGCGTGAAGCGAAGCAGATTGCAGCGAAGCGCTTGCAGTTGCAGCGTGAGCAAAGTGTACGTTCTCAGAAGAAGATGACCCTCGAAGAGATCGGTCGCCGTTTGAAGGTGGGAGATTTCCAAGAGCTGAATATCATCTTGAAGGGTGATGTTGATGGTTCCGTAGAGGCATTGTCTGATTCGCTACAAAAATTGACAACAGAAGAGATTCAAGTGAACATCATCCATAAGGGTGTTGGTCAAATCTCTGAAAGTGATATCCTACTTGCTACAGCATCTGATGCGATCGTGGTTGGATTCCAGGTACGTCCTTCTGCACAGGCAAGAAAATTGGCCGAGAAGGAAGAGGTGGAAATCCGTATGTACTCGATCATCTACGACGCAATCAACGAGGTTCGCGATGCGATGGAAGGTATGCTTTCAGCTGAGGTTAAAGAAGAAATCAACGGTACTGCAGAAATCCGTGAGACGTTCAAGATATCTAAGGTCGGAACCATCGCTGGTTGTATGGTTACCGAAGGTGTTATCGAGCGTAACCGTGAAGTGCGCATCATCCGTGATGGTGTTGTCGTCTACACAGGTAAGCTGGGATCCCTCAAGCGTTTCAAAGACGATGCGAAAGAGGTACGTCAAGGTTTCGAATGTGGTTTGAACATCGAGAAATTCAACGACATCAAAGTCGGCGATATCGTAGAGTCTTACTCTCACGTAGAAGTGAAGCGTACGCTCTAAGAGAAAATATAGATTTAGAAAGCCCCGATTCCATAAAAGGTCTCGGGGTTTTTTTGTGCCCAATTTTTAGCTCCACAGTAAGGCGCCAACCGCAAACAGTGCACCATATACAAGCCCAATTCCGATCAACCATTGGAACACCAGCACGAGCGTTGAGGGCCCTTTAGGACCATTGTATTCACCTGTTTTCCATTCCACAGGTTTCCAGGAGCCTCCAGGACGAACGGTCTCGTAAAACGTTCGCAGTGTACTGCTAGGTTCTGGCGAGGTTGCATACATTACAATGATCCAGCTTACAGTGGTAAAGGCTACGGTAAAGAAGAAACTGTTCGGGAACACCCAGTCCAAGGCATAGTGCGCGATGGCATAAGCGATAAATGGTGCAATGGTGGCTGCGATCTCCGCCCAAGCATTGATTCGCCACCAATACCAGCGTAGAATAAGCACCAAGCCCAGACCCGCACCACATTCCATAATGAATTGCCATACACCTGCGATGCTGTCCATAAAACTCGTCACCAAAAGGCCTGCAATCGCCAAGGCAAGCGTCACTGCACGACTCATGGCTAAGCTCTTTTTTCGCGGAGCATTAGGCGAAATAAAACGTAAATAGAAGTCATTGATTAAATACGAAGCACCCCAATTCAGCTGTGTTGAAATGGTCGACATATACGCCGCAAAGAACGATGCGAGGAGCATACCCAATAATCCTTTCGGCATGAAGTCACGCATCAAGAAAATGTAGCCAAAACGGTAATCGCGCTGGTATTTGAGTGCTTCTGGAAGCTGTTCGCCATAGACCGGCGCCCATTCGGCCGTCCACTGGTTGAGTTCGGCTTGCTGAGCAGCATCTAATATTTCACAATTTTGCTGTTGGGTCAAACACTCATAGGTAATAAAATCGGGGGCTGAGCTCGCCACGTCGCCTTTCGAAGAATACAAGACTATCGCACTTAAAGCGACGATGATCCATGGCCACGGGCGAACGGCATAGTGGCCAATCTGGAACACGGCACTCGCTAGAAACGAAGAGCGTTCGTCTTTTGTGCTCAACATGCGTTGGGCACTGTATCCACCACCGCCCGGTTCAGCGCCTGGGTACCATGAGGTCCACCAAACCATTCCAAAGAAGGCTAGGAAGGAAGCGAGGGAAATTTGGTAGCCCCCACCGGAACTTCCTTCACCTACTGCGGGTAGAAAGTTGAACGTTTCATCAGGAAGGGCTTCTTTGATGCCTGCAAGTCCACCGATTTCTGGTGCTCTGAGCACATAAATGGCCAGCACGATGGAACCGCACATGGCGAGAATGAATTGGAAAACGTCCGTATAAACGACTCCCTTTAGTCCGCTAAAACTTACATAGATCACCACTCCGACGAGCGCTAATCCTGTCCATAAGAAGGCGTCTGATTCGCTGATGCCAAAGAATCCTTGAAGCAGCGTGATCATGGCCACGTTTACCCATCCCATGATGAGGATGTTCATGAATGCGCCGAGGTAGAGTGATTTAAAGCCGCGAAGTAGTGCTGCTGACCAACCGGCATAGCGGAATTCGATGAATTCTACCTCGGTAGTTAGTCCACTGCGACGCCACAATCGGGCAAAAAATACAGTGGTAAGCATTCCTCCAGCCAGTAAGTTCCACCACAGCCAGTTTCCAGAGATTCCGTACTGTCCGACTAGCTCCGTGACGGCCAAAGGCGTGTCTGCCGCAAACGTCGTTGCGACCATCGAAATCCCAGCGATGTACCAGGGCAGTGAACGACCGCCGAGAAAGTATTCGCTCAGTGTGGTTTTTTTACTGCGGCCAAAATACAGGCCGATGACGATGGTTAGAAGTAAGAGTCCGACGAGGACTACGATGTCGATAGTTGAGAGAGACATGTTATTTTTTTCTGCGTTTTGCGAAGAATTCGCTCATGACTTCGCTGCATTCTTCTTCGAGTATTCCTGAGATGACTTCGGTTTTTGGGTGTAAGCTACCGCCGTGATCCTTAAATCCTCTTTTAGCATCTGAAGCGCCGTAGACAACGGTTCCGATCTGTGACCAAAAGAGTGCACCAGCGCACATCGGACACGGTTCGAGCGTTACATACAGGGTACACTTTGGCAAATATTTAGCGCCGAGATAATTGCTTGCGGCGGTAATGGCTTGAATTTCAGCGTGTGCGGTAACATCTGTTAGGCGTTCGGTGAGGTTGTGGGTACGTGCTATGATGCGGCCTCCGGCTACAATGACAGCGCCTACAGGGACTTCACCTGCCGCTGCTGCTAGGTGCGCTTCGGCCAAAGCAGCGCGCATAAAAAGATTGTGATTATTTAGGTCTATCATCTTGTATGCAAAATAGGGAATTGGGCCACAAGTTTGGCTATTTTTGCTGCTCAAACACTTTTGACATGTACAGATCTCATACTTGTGGCGAATTGCGCGCTGAACATATTGGACAAACAGTAACTCTAGCCGGTTGGGTGCAACGCTCGCGTGAGCTCGGCGGAATGACCTTTCTCGATCTTCGTGATCGCTATGGTCTAACGCAGGTAGCTTTTAACGAGGAGTGGGACGCAGCGCTTTTGAAAGAAGCACGTCAGCTTGGTCGTGAGTGGGTGGTACAAATCGAAGGTGAAGTCATCGAGCGTCACAGCAAGAATAAGAACATGCCTACGGGTGAAGTCGAGATTAAATCTGTTGCGCTGAAGGTGTTGAATGCTGCGAATACGCCGCCGTTTACGATTGAAGACGAGAGTGATGGTGGTGAAGAACTGCGCATGAAGTACCGTTATCTCGACTTGCGTCGTGGCCCGTTACAGCGCAATCTAGCCTTGAGAAATCGTGTGAACATTGAAGTACGTAAGTTCTTGGATGCACAAGGCTTCATGGATATTGAAACCCCGTTCTTGATCAAATCGACGCCAGAAGGTGCACGTGATTTTGTCGTGCCTTCGCGCATGCAAGAAGGAAAATTTTATGCTTTACCTCAGTCGCCACAGACCTTTAAGCAGTTGTTGATGGTAAGTGGCTATGACAAATATTACCAAATCACGCGCTGTTTCCGCGATGAGGATTTGCGCGCAGATCGTCAACCAGAATTCACACAGATTGACTGTGAGATGGCATTTGTGGAGCAGGAAGATATTCTCAACACGTTTGAAGGGCTGTTGCTTCATTTGTTGAAGGATGTGAAAGGTGTTGAGATTGATAGCGTACCTCGCATGACCTATGCGGAGGCGATGGAGCGCTATGGAAATGACAAACCGGACATTCGTTTCGATATGGAATTGGCCAATCTGAATGCACTTACTCAGGATCTCGGTTTTGTGGTGTTTGATCAAGCTGAAACGGTACTTGGTATAGCTGTCCCTGGCGCTGCAGCATGGACTAGAAAGCAGATAGATAAGCTAACCGATTGGGTAAAACGCCCAGACATTGGCATGAAGGGAATGGTGTACTGTAAAGTCAATGAAGACGGTACATTGAAAAGTTCGGTAGACAAGTTCTACAATGACGAGCAAAAAGCTGCTTGGGTAGAGGCTACCGGTGCTAAACCAGGTGATTTGATCCTCATTTTGGCAGGAGAAGAGCGTTTGACACGTAAGGCAACCTCTGAATTGCGTCTGCACATTGCAGAGGAGCTCGGTTTGCGTGACCCTGAAGTATTCGCGCCATTATGGGTTATGGATTTTCCATTGTTAGAATGGGACGATGAGAGCGAGCGCTACCATGCTATGCACCACCCGTTTACTTCACCAAAGCCTGAGGATATCGATCTGATCGACACGAAGCCAGGTGAGGTTCGTGCGAATGCTTACGATTTAGTACTTAACGGTAATGAGATCGGCGGTGGATCGATTCGTATTCACGACCGTGAGCTACAGAGCCGCATGTTCGATCTTTTAGGATTTAGCAAAGAAGAAGCAGAGAAGCAGTTCGGATTTTTGATGAGTGCCTTCGAATACGGTGCGCCTCCTCACGGCGGTCTAGCCTTCGGTTTCGACCGTTTGGTAGCTATCCTAGGCGGTGCGGAAGTGATTCGTGATTTCATCGCATTCCCGAAAAACAACGCAGGTCGTGATGTGATGATTGATGCACCAGCAACGATCGATTCAGTCCAGCTTGACGAGTTAATGCTCAAAACGACTGCGCCAACGGAGGAATAACAATCGGCGATATTTCGTATTTTAGAGGCACTTAACACCTCTATATGCTACGTACACTGCTACTATCAGTAGCCTTTGCCGCCTTTACATTTTCCGCCACAGCTCAGAAATCGACTTCTAACTCTTTGACAAAAAGAGAGATAGAAGATATGACTTGGGTTGAAGCGATGCAGGATTACCGTGTGAATTTCCATACGGTGGTTAAAAAATTCGACGATGCTTTTGAAGGGAAAGCCTACGAAAAAGGGCACGGCTGGAAACAGTTTAAGCGCTGGCAGCACTTTATGGAATCGCGCGTGGATGCCGATGGCAATCGTCCGCACCCAAGCGTGTTGTACCAAGCGATCCAAAAGCAAAAGCAAAGCAGTACGGTTGAATATGGAGACTGGACTCCAATGGGACCTTTTGATGCGCCGTCTGGCGGAGGAATTGGTCGCATTAATAATGTTGCTTTTCATCCACAGCACAATGACACCATTTACGCCGGAGCTCCTGCAGGTGGATTGTGGGTAAGCTATGATGACGGCCAGTCTTGGACGACGTTTACCGACGAACTGACTAACATTGGTGTATCGGATCTAGCGATTGACCCAAGTAATCCAAATGTCATGTACTTAGCCACGGGTGACCGCGACGCTGCGGATACCTACAGTTTTGGGCTTTTGAAATCAGTGGATGGTGGAGTTACTTGGAATACTACAGGCCTAAGTTTTGGATTGACAAATAATTATCGAATAGGTCGGGTAGTGGTCGATCCAGACAGTACAAATATTGTCTATGTGGCGACTAACGGAGGGGTGTACCGCAGTACAAACTCTGGGGCCAATTTTACTTTGGAACAAGCAGGCCAATTTTTTGGTATCCACAAGGCGACTGGTGATACAGTCTACGCTACGACCACGGGCAGTGCACCTAAAGTATACCGTTCAACGGATTTAGGAAATACTTGGTCACACCTTTCAACCGGTTTACCAGCCACAGGAAAATACCGCTGTGAGCTCGCATTGAGCAGCACGCCTGGGACATTGTACGTCGTGTATGGTGATTCGCAATATGGTTTCGGTGGGCTATACAAGAGTACAAATGGCGGAACTTCCTGGACGCTTCAAAGCTCTACACCAAACATTATGGGCTGGGCCAACAATGGAACAGGAACCGGCGGTCAAGCATGGTATGACCTGTCTATCGCTTGTGATCCAAACAGTGAAAACACGATTTATGTCGGTGGGGTGAACATTTGGAAATCTACGAACGGTGGAACTTCTTGGTCCATCGTTGGGCACTGGTATGGTGCTGGTGCGACGCCATACGTCCACGCCGATCATCACCATGCGGCATTCCGCCCGGGCACTTCAGAGTTGTACGTAGGAACCGATGGAGGTGTATATAAAACGGCCAACGGTGGTACAAGCTGGACACACCTGAATGACGGAATGAACATCACACAGTACTACAAAGTCTCGCAAAGCACGACGGATTCGACGATGGTCGTTGGTGGTGCGCAGGATAACGGATCGCATTTACGTGGAAGCTCGAATTGGACTGAGGTTACCGGTGGTGACGGGATGGACAATGGGGTTGATGTAACGAACGATCAGACCATCTATACGTCGATCTATTATGGTGACTTTTATAAGAGCACGAATGGTGGAGCTTTCTTCTCCTCGATCAATACGCTCTCTCCAGCAGGAACCGGTAACTGGGTAACTCCATTTAATGTCGATCCCGTTGCCGCAAATACGGTCTACGCTGGTTTCCGTCAGCTGTGGAAGTCCACAAATGGCGGCGGCTCATGGACGGCGACCTCCACGAGTAATGTAGCAGGAAACCAGAACATTGACGAGTTTGAGATTGCGCCGAGCAACACGAGCTACATCTATGCCCTGATCAACAGTAACATTTACCTAAGCTCAAACGGAGGGTCTACTTGGAACAGTGTTACGCCTTCAGGGAGTCTTTCTCCAGGAGCAAATATCACAGGTGTAGCGATCGATCCAGACGACGAAGAGCACATTGCGATTTCAATCTCGGGATACAATGCGTCCAAGAAAGCGATGGAGAGTTTTGATGCAGGATCTACCTGGACGAATATTTCTACAGGTCTGCCTAACGTTCCAGCAACGGCGATTATTTTCGAAGGAGGCACCTCAGATGGTATTTATGTGGGTACGGACATTGGTGTCTACTACAAGAGTTCTCAGTACCCGAACTATGTCAGCTACAATAAGAATTTGCCGAATGTCATCATCTCAGATTTCGAGATGTATGAAGATGCAGCGATGCTCCGTATAGGTACCTACGGACGGGGTGTTTGGCAAAGCCCTCTTCTTGCGGGTCTTACGAGCACTCCAGAAGCGAACTTTACAGTGGATCCAGGGAGTACTTGTGGCATCAGTGATACTGTGTTGTTTACCGATGCAAGTTCAGGTACGCCGACGAGCTGGTACTGGAATATTGTGCCGTCGACGTACAGTTTCGTAGGAGGTACTAATGACAGCTCACAGAATCCACAATTGGTCTTTACAGCAGCGGGTAATTACACCGTTTCACTTACCGTTTCGAATGTTTACGGTACGGACGATACCACTAAATTTCAAGTATTGAGCGTGGGTGGCGCAACCTTGCCATTTGTCGAAGACTTTGAGTCGGGATTGACGGGATGGGAGATCAGCAATCCGGATAATGGGATTACTTGGGAGACGTCTACAGTGGGTGGTTCTAGTCCAGGGTCAACGGCCATGAAAATAGATTGTTACTCGTATTCTACTTCTGGAGCGAAGGACGAGTTGATCTCGCCAGCGCTTTCTTTCGCAAATGATACGAATGTGGTCATGACCTTTGAATATGCGTCGGCCTATTACCCAGGATATAGCGATAGTTTGAAAGTCTATGTAAGTTCGGATTGTGGGACGAGCTGGACAGAAGTGGCGGCTTACAAAACTGATGAGTCAAGTTTTAGTACGGTTGGATCATTGAGTTCTTCATTTTCACCGAGCACTGCCGCGAATTGGTGTCATGGAACGAGTACAGTATCGTGTCCATCTATCGATTTGAATGCGTACAGCGGTATGAGCGGTATTCGAGTTAAGTTTGAAGCAGTTAATGGGTATTCAAATAACCTGTATCTCGACAATATCAATATATCGGGTCAAGCCAGTGTGGCACCAGTGGCTTCTGTAAGCGGTGATTCAGCTGCGTGTACGGGACAGGCTATTCAGTTCTATGACCTGAGTACACCATCGTCGAATTCACGCTTGTGGACCTTCCAAGGTGGGACTCCATCGACGTCTACACTTGCGAATCCACAAGTCAGCTATGCGGCGGCTGGGAGCTACGATGTGAAATTGGTTGTCTCAAATGCTGCAGGTGCAGATTCTTTGACGCTTGCGAATTTTGTCAACATCATTTCTGCTCCAGTTGCGGACGTTACCCTTGCGGTAAATAGTACGACGGTTTGTAAGAACGATAGTGTATTTGCTACCGCTACGCCTACAAATGGTGGGGCTGCTCCGACGTACGATTGGCTTGTGAATGGAACCGTAGTTTCTAGCGTCTCGTCCAGTTTTGCTGGCGTCTTTCAAGATGGAGATGTATTGAAGGTGAGAATGGTAAGTTCTGACGATTGTGTGAACACAAAATTGGTAGAGGACTCTGTGACCTTCACAGTCAATAATCTTCCTGCGACTTCTTTGGGAGCTCAAGGCTACGTTTGTGAGCTTGATGGGCCGAAGGTACTTACCGGTGGACTACCCGCTGGAGGTCTTTATTCTGGTACAGGTGTTGTGAATGACACGCTCTTCCCATCCGTAGCAGGAACAGGTTCGCACTGGATCTACTATACCTACACCGATCCTATGACTGGATGTAGTAACGAGAAGAAACGTGCCATCAGCGTGCAAGCAGCACCGGGTAAGCCATCTGTAACGCAGAACGCAACCACGGGTGAGCTCGAGGCTGTTACGCCTCCTGGTACCTATACGTATCAGTGGTTGGATGCAAATATGGATCCAATTTCTGGGGCAACGACTGCGACCTTTATGCCTACATCAAACGGCGATTACTTCTTGCAGATTCTTTCTAATATTCAGTGTTCGAATTTTTCTGATGCGTACACGGTTGCCAACATCGGTTTGAATGAAGAGAATTTATCTGGGTTTGAAATGTTCCCGAATCCAGCGACGACACGTCTGAATTTCACGGTTCAGGGTTCTGCAGAAGTGCGAATCATGGATGCCGCTGGACGTTTAGTATTGGCACGCAGCATTAGTGGCGAGCAATCTGTGGGCGTAGCACAATGGGCACGCGGTGTATACATGATTCAAGTCATTCGTGGCGAAGCGTCTACGACAACGCCAGTGGTCTTAAAATAGAGTACAACGTTAGAGAGGCGTTTTGCCTCCTTTGAATAACCTATTCATCCCCGCAGCTTTCTTTGAAGTTGCAGGGATTTTTGTTTTGAGCCTTTGCTTACTATGTGCAGAAGCAAGTAGGTGGAAATAATAAACCCCCAGCATTTCTGCTGAGGGTTCCTTGTCTTGTGTATTTCTTTTATTCGCTTAAGCGACCACCATGTGAGCGATCATACTCTTGAAGAGCTCAAGACCGTCCTGGTTTTTCAGCTCTGCATCTGCAGCACGTTCAGGGTGAGGCATCATACCGAAAACGTTTTTATTGCTGTTACAAACGCCTGCGATGTTTTCTAAAGCACCATTTGGGTTCATTTCGTTTGTTACCTCACCTTCTTCAGTGCTGTACTGGAACAAGATTTGGTCGTTAGCTTTAAGTTCAGCAAGCGTCTCATCCGAACAGATGTAGTTTCCTTCACCGTGAGCGATTGGAATTTTGTATCCCTTGCTGTGGTCTAGGTCAGCTGTAATCCCTGCAGATGTTGAAACAGGTTTGATGAAGACATTCTTACAAATGAATTTATGGCTGTTGTTGTGGCGCAATGCTCCTGGCAACAACCCGCTTTCAGTAAGGATTTGGAAGCCGTTACAAACACCTAAAACATATCCGCCGTTGTTAGCAAACTCGATAACGCTACCCATGATTGGGCTCATTTTTGCGATCGCACCAGAGCGCAGGTAATCACCATACGAGAATCCACCTGGAAGAACGATGCAGTCTACACCTTGTAGATCGGTGTCTTTATGCCAAAGGTTGACAGTTTCGTACCCCATAATGTTGTTGAGGACGTAGATCATGTCTTGGTCACAGTTTGACCCTGGGAAGGTGATTACACCGAATTTCATATGCAATGTGCGTGTTTAATTCTTGAGCAAATGTACGCTCTTTTTGGGTAATATTTTGAGCGAAGATTAAGCCAATCTATGGGAGATGGCGTAGAGTAAACGAGCGCCTACATTCGCGTCCCATTCCTCTTTTCCAGGAGTAACCTCGACGAGATCTGCTCCAATTATTTTTCGCCCAGTCGCTAAAATGGCGTCCAATAAATACAGAAATTCAGCAACGCTCAAACCGCCCGGTACAGGCGTACCCGTGTTCGGACATAGCGAAGGGTCGAAACCGTCAATATCTACGCTGAGGTAGATGTGTTCTGGTAACGTGTCAATGATGTTGCGCACCACACGACTCCAAGTTTGCCCGTCAAACATCACCTTGCGCATACCGTGCTCTGTGAATGCGGTAACGTTCGAATGTTGAGCTATGAACGCGGCCTCCTGATGGCAATAATCGCGCAAACCAACGATGGTGAGTTGCGAAGCCAATTCTTCTTGCAGTACATTCCACATGATGCTAGCGTGCGAATAGGTGAACCCTTCATAGGCGGGTCTCAAATCTGCGTGAGCGTCGATCTGTAAAATCCCGAAATCCCCGAACTTCTCCTTGTGCGCGCGCAGTGCTCCGAGCGAGGTGCTGTGGTCACCGCCGAGCAGAATGAGTCGCTTGTCTTGGGCCAAGATCTCTCGGGAGCTTTGATGAACCCACTGGTGAAAATTTCCACAAGCGCTATTGATACTCGCCAATTGTTCCCGGGTTTCTTCGCTGAGCTCGGCGCCTTCATAGGCACTGATGTAGGCCGATGCCTGGGCACGCAGTGATTCGTTTTTCGTTGCCCAAGTTGCATCGATTTCGTGCATCCAGATACCACGCTGCCACCCGTTGGGATAGCGCTCGTCGTATAGATCTACTTGGTTCGAAGCCGCAGATATGGCGGCTGGACCTTCCGCAGTACCTGCACCATAGCTGACCGTCACCTCCCAAGGCGCAGGCAGCACATGGACCTCACATTCGTCCTTATCAAAAGGCAGTCCAAAAAGTTGCTCGCCCAATGCCGGTTCGTTCAAGTCGAAGTTGGCAATTTTATCTTGTTTACTCATAGCACGATATCAAGTCGGAAAATTAAGGATTGTAAATGGATAGCGGGAGAATTTTTCGTTGCAGGCCGCTCTTTTTTTCGAGTCGGATATGTAAGAGATAGGTGCCGGTTGCAACCTCCGTGTTGCCCCAGTCTATAGGCTGTATGGGGATGAAATGATCCCCGGGGTCTACCGCGATTTCATCGTAGAGCACTGTTACCAATTTCCCATCGAGTGAATACACCGAAATACTGATCTGAGCGTCTTCCTCAGCGCTAATCATGAGTTGACTCTGCGGCGAGAAATTACGAGGGTCGTAGGAGAGGAGTTCCACACTTAGTGCCGCCTGCAACTGCGTTTGTGGGGAATTTGCAATCGAATTCACTGCGTTCGGAGAAGCTTCAGAAGGACAGCACCATGGACTTTGATGCGCCCCAGTATTCCCCGTGGCTCCCCACTCCAATGCTGTCGACACACGTTCTACGCTACGGTGCGGCTCGCCCGTTTCCCATGGAGCATAGTGGGCTCGGTCCAAAACCGCCCCATAACGGGCGAGCAGTTGCAGATCAGTGGAATCGTTCGGCAATGAAAAGGGTACGGGAAACGCTCGAATCTGCTCCGGTCCCAAGACCGGCCACAGCTCCAAGTCTCTTGTAAAACTCGCGGGTTCTCCTGCGATCAGATCCGCGTCATCGAGTCGCGTGCCTAGCCCTTTGGTCAGTTGAAGTTCTTGCAAAAAGATCCAGCCTTTCCTCAGATGAATCAGCTCCACAAACTCTTCCACGGAGTCGGGATTAAAGTGAATCTCGTTGATTAGCACATCTCCCTGCTCCGGGTCCACCACCGAGCCAGAAGGGAGAAGCGTATCGCCAAGTGCCGCCGGGAATTCAGATATAGCAGCAAGTACAAACGGCATCATTGGATCATAACTTCGTGCAAGGCGACTGGCACGCCGCACCGAGCCCGGCATCTCAAGATATGCAAAGGGCGGATGTTCGAACCACGCAAACAGCTCCCCTGTGCGGGTACTGAAGGTTTTTAAGGGCTGCTGGAAGGGCGGCTCCTGCGGGTCGTGCCAAGCGGTGATATACTGGTTTAGGGCTTGGGCCTCCCAGCGGGAAAAAGTGCCATCGGGCGCCGCTGTGGTCAGTAAAAAATCGCCTTGTTCTTGCGAGGCCTCGAAGGCAAACGAATACGGCTGGAGCGCAAGAGTGATGCCTTGCTTTTCGAGAACAATCACCCCTTCTTTGGCCAATTTTAACCCGTTCGCCACCGCGCTATGCCACCCGATCATCCCCCCAGCGCTCACCACTTGCACTCCGCTGTCCAGTACGGTTTGGTAGTACTTGAAATCGCCATCAGCCTCTAAAATTTTTATGTCCACGGGCCCCAGATCCCGGTTGCTTTGCACGGTAAAAAAGTACCCGCCGTATTCGCTAAAGGGATGTACCGCGGTGATGAAGGCACACTTTGGTGGTGCATAGTCGATGTCTACGACGCCCTGGCCATTCAGCCGTAGGTTGTTTTCAGCGTCAAGCGCCGCCGGCAGTTGGACCTCAAAGGAACCACGAGGTAAGGGCCGCCCAGCACTCAGGTGCCATACTTCATCATAGTGGTTGATTACGTGCAAGGTGTCTATAATGCTCTGGTTTTCGGTGAGCAGTGCGAAGCTGCCGTCTTGGGTTGCGAGCTGGCTCCATTCGTCCCATCGTACTTCGAGAGTTTCTGGGGTCAAAACGTCAATTCCTACCAGTCTAGGACCCAGCGTGTCTTGGAAATCGTAGCCAGCGGCAGCGAGTGTTGAGAACAAAAACTTATTCACACGACTGGCCGTGTAACGCGCATAGATACCGAGGGAGCTGCTTTGCATTAAGGTGCTGTCAGTGAGGGCAAACAGCAGTGTGTCGGCGGCATATACGGTGAAATGGGCCGCAGTGTCCCGGTCGATTCGAAGGGTAAAGTCGGGTTTGCTTTGGTTCAGAATGCCAGGTGATGCGGCTAAGATGGTGTCTTTATAACGGCTGTGTCGTATGAAGCTGAGGTCGTCCCCAGAATTGCCGCTTAAGCGAATGGCGTAGTAGTCGCCGTGATGCTGCAGGAAGCGGAATTCACAGAAGTTGGCGGAGGAGGGGTTGAATTCCATGCGAACACGAAGGGACCAGCTGGCGCCTAATCCGGCGAAGGAGGGGCGTTCCCAAAGCAGGGAACCGGCAGCGGTGGCGTCGGTGCGAAGGCCGTCGGGGGTGAAATTCATGAAAGCGGTGTCGCCCGTCCAGTCGGTGTTTGGAGCGAGGAGGGAGTCGTGGAGCGAGCGGAATTGGCCACTAGAGGTGTTAAAAATGAGGCAAATAAAAAAGGAAAGTGCAGAACGCAACAGAGGTCGTTTCATAAGGCGGATTAGGTTTAGCTTTGCAGGGTTACTATTTAAGTTAAGCCAATTTTTATGAGAATTGCAGTTGTCGGTGCCACAGGTATGGTGGGCCAAATCATTTTGAAAGTGCTCGCCGAGCGTAGTTTTCCCGTAACGGAACTTATTCCTGTGGCCTCTGCGCGTAGCGTGGGTAAAACAGTTGCTTTTGGCGGTCGCGATTGGACCATAGTAGCGCTTGAAGACGCCGTTGCAGCAGCGCCAGATATTGCGCTGTTTTCTGCAGGAGGCGAAACTTCTTTGGAGTGGGCGCCAAAGTTTGCAGCCGTAGGGACCCGAGTGGTGGACAACTCGAGCGCATGGAGGATGGATGCCGATAAAAAATTGGTCGTGCCAGAAATCAATGCAGACGCGCTGACGGCTGAAGACATGATCATCGCAAATCCTAACTGTTCCACCATTCAGCTTGTGATGGCCTTGCAGCCGTTGCACAAAGCTTATGGTGCGAAACGCGTGATTGTCAGTACCTATCAGAGCATTACTGGCACGGGAAAAGCCGCTGTAGATCAGCTCGAGGGCGAGCGCCGTGGTGAGTCACCTGAGATGGTATATCCGTACAAGATTGATCGCAATTGCATCCCGCATTGTGATGTGTTCCTCGACAACGACTACACGAAAGAGGAGATGAAAATGACACGTGAGACCGTCAAAATCATGGGCGACGAGCGCATTCGCCTTGCCGCAACTGCAGTACGAGTGCCTGTTCAGGGCGGCCATAGCGAAAGTGTCAACATCGAGTTTGAGCGCGACTTCGATTTGAATGAAGTACGTAGCCTGCTTGCTGCAACCCCAGGCATTACCCTTCAAGATCGCCCAGAATTCAACACTTATCCCATGCCTTTAATGGCCGAAGGAAAAGACGATGTATTTGTAGGTCGTATTCGCAGAGATTTCACTGCAGACCATGCTTTAAATCTGTGGATTGTGAGCGACAATTTGCGTAAGGGTGCTGCAACGAACACCGTACAGATTGCCGAGGCACTCCTTCAAAAGGGTTTTGTGAATAACGCCTAGTTTTTCACAATCCTTTGGCGAAAGCGGGGAACCCGTGGCCCCTTTTTTGTGTTGTACTATCTATGAGATTGAAAGTTATAGCAATAGCGGTATTGGGTTTCTTCGGAAGCTGTACTGCCCAAACGAGTAAGAAAATGAGCGATGCATATGCCATGGCGCCTATCCCTGCGCCTGAAGAGGGTCAAGAAGTAGCGGTTCTAGCTTCTGGCTGTTTCTGGGGAACAGAATACTATTTACAAAAAATCCCAGGTGTGATTTCAACTACTGTCGGTTACACGGGCGGTGTGGTGAAAAATCCAACGTATCGTGAAGTTTGTACGAAGCGCACGGGGCACTACGAAGCAGTTCATGTCGTGTTCGATCCAAGCCAAGTTTCTTTCGAGGAAATCGCTCGCGTCTTTTTCGAAACCCACGATCCTACGCAGCGCGATGGACAAGGACCAGACATCGGTCCACAATATCGTAGCGCAATCTTCTTCCAAAACCCGGCTCAAAAGTCGGTGAGCACCGAGCTCAAAGGCCTTCTTACAGCTAAAGGATACGATGTCGCCACTGAGATACTACCAGCGGCAACATTCTACGCCGCTGAGAACTACCACCAAGACTACTATGACAACAAGGGCGGTACGCCGTATTGTCACGCTCCTCGAAAGCTCTTTTAAGCGCTGAGGTGATTCCATAAAAAAGCCCCGTGAAGTCTGACTTCACGGGGCTTTGTATATAAGGTGCTTTTGAGAGCTATTCTTCGATCGGCTTGAGCTCAAAATCTTCCATAAATTTCGTCGTATAGACACCTTCACGGAATTTTTCGTTTTGCAATAATTGCTGGTGGAATGGAATCGTTGTTTTGATTCCCTCTACTATAAACTCATCTAAGGCTCTTGAGAGCTTGTCTAAGGACTCTTCACGAGTTCTAGCTGTAATGATAAGCTTTGCTATCATTGAGTCGTAGAACGGAGGGATGACGTAGCCACTGTAACAGTGGGTATCCAAGCGAACTCCGTGACCACCTGGTGCATGGAAAGAAGTAATCTTACCTGGCGATGGGCGGAAGTCGTTGAATGCGTCTTCTGCGTTAATACGAACCTCGATACTGTGCATTTGAGGGTAGTAATTCGTTCCAGAGATTGGCTCTCCTGCCGCTACCTTAATCTGCTCACGAATCAAATCGAATCCAACTACCTGCTCGGTGATCGGGTGCTCTACCTGAATACGAGTATTCATCTCCATGAAGTAGAAGTTACGGTCCTTGTCCACTAGGAACTCTACCGTACCGGCTCCTTCGTAAGCAATGTATTCTGCGGCTTTAACTGCAGCATTTCCCATCGCTTCGCGGAGTTCGTCTGTCATAAATGGAGAAGGTGTTTCTTCCACCAATTTTTGATGACGTCTCTGTACAGAACAATCGCGTTCGCTCAAATGGCAAGCTTTACCGTAACTATCTCCAACAACTTGGATTTCGATATGACGTGGCTCAAGGATGAGTTTCTCCATGTACATACCGTCGTTTCCGAAAGCAGCAGCTGCTTCACGTCGTGCACTGTCCCACGCGTCTTGTAGCTCTTCTTTTTTGAAGATCGCGCGCATTCCTTTACCACCACCACCAGCAGTAGCCTTCATCATCACTGGGTAGCCAATCGCTTCCGCAGTTTTTAGGGCGTGCTCGTAGGTGTCCAAGATACCTTCAGAACCTGGTACACAGGGTACGCCAGCTTCTTTCATGGTTTCTTTTGCAGTAGCCTTGTCACCCATCTTGTCGATCTGGTCTGCAGAGGCTCCAATAAATTTGATTCCGTGCTCAGCACAGATTCTAGAAAATTTAGAGTTCTCGCTCAAGAATCCATATCCTGGGTGAATGGCGTCAGCGTTTGTGATTTCCGCAGCAGCGATAATGTTTGGAATACTCAGGTAGCTTTCCGAAGAAGCTGCAGGTCCAATACATACTGCTTCATCTGCGAATCGCACGTGAAGCGAATCCGCATCAGCTTGAGAGTATACTGCTACCGTAGAAATGCCCATTTCTTTACATGTACGAATGACACGTAGAGCAATCTCACCACGGTTGGCAATGAGTACTTTTTTAAACATAATAGTCTGTTTAGGTCCTCGTTACGAAGGATCAACCAAGAATAATGGCTGGTCGTATTCGATTGGGCTTTGGTCGTCCACTAGTACTTTAACAATAGTACCGCTTACTTCGCTTTCGATTTCGTTGAAGAGCTTCATTGCCTCAACGATACATAGTACGTCACCTTGTTGGATGCTGTCACCTACTTTAACGAAAGGTGGTTGTTCTGGAGAAGCACTACGGTAGAAGGTTCCGATCATTGGGGATTTGATCGTGATGTAGTTGCTGTTGTCCTCTGCCGCTGGAGCATCTGCTGCTGGAGCCGCCGCTGCTACTGGAGCAGGTGCTGCTTGCATCGGCATTTGCGCTGCTGGAGCCATTGCCTGGATGTATGTAGGCTGGTTTTCAGCTGGATCAGAAGCTGTTTTGATGTTAATCTTGAAATCTTCAGTTTCGAGACTCACTTCCTGAGCGCCGCTTTTAGCAACGAATTTGATGAGTGCTTGGATTTCTTTCAAGTCCATATCTGAGTGTATTTAGGAATATGAAGTTACGAGTTATTTTTTATCAATGGCCCATTTGACCAACATTGCTCCCCAAGTGAATCCACCACCGAATGCAGCGAATACGAGGTTATCACCTTTCTTGAAGTTTTCGCGGAAGTCCCACAAACACAATGGTATAGTACCAGAAGTTGTGTTTCCGTAACGCTGAATGTTGATGAGTACTTTTTCTTTAGTCAATCCCATGCGGCGAGCCGTCGCATCAATGATGCGCAAATTCGCTTGGTGAGGAACAAGATATGCGACGTCATCGCCGGTCATATTGTTCTTCTCAAGGATTTCAGCAGAAGTATCTGCCATATTACTAACCGCAAAACGGAATACGCTCTGTCCTTCCTGACGGATGTAGTGCTGTTTGTTATCGATAGTTTCGTGAGAAGGCGGAAGGAATGAACCACCTGCTTCCATTTTGAGGAAATCACGACCTACGGCATCAGTACGCAGAATTTCATCCTGTACACCAAGATCTTCTTCACTTGGCTCCATAAGAACAACTCCTGCGCCGTCACCGAATAAAATACATGTGGTACGATCTTCGTAGTCAATGATGGAACTCATCACATCAGCGCCTACGACAAGTATCTTCTTGTATTTCCCACTTTCGATAAAAGCTGAAGCCGTACTCACCCCGTATAGGAATGAAGAACATGCTGCCTGTAAGTCAAAAGCGTATGCGAATTTTGCCCCGATTTCCTGTGCGATATATGCACTTGTGATGGCCACGGGCATATCAGGAGTAACTGATGCGAGAATCACCATGTCGATATCCTCTGTAGTTACACCGTATTCTTTCTTCATGGCTTCAACCGCCTTGATTGCAAGGTAAGAAGCACCCATGCCTTCTTCAGGCTTTAAAATGCGACGTTCCTTGATCCCGGTTCTAGAAACAATCCATTCGTCGTTTGTTTCGACCATGGTTTCTAGTTCCTTATTTGTCAGTACGTATTCTGGTACGTAACCGCCAACTGCGGTGATAGCTGCTTTCATTGTATTCTAATTGAAGGGGCTAAAATAGGCGGATTGAACCTTTTTGACCTATTTAAAAAAGAAAAAGTAGCCCCGGAAGGAGCTACTTTTCTAAAATTCAGTAAGTTATGTAAAAGCTAATTAAGCTTTTTCCATGACAACTTTGCCCTTGTAGTAGAGCTTACCCTCGTGCCAGTGTGCGCGGTGGTATAAGTGTGCCTCTCCTGTAGTAGGACAGATTGCCAATTGTTGGTCGGCTGCCTTGTAGTGAGTTCTACGCTTGTCTCTTCTTGTACTGGACTGTCTGCGCTTAGGATGTGCCATTTCGCTTAATTATTAATTATTCAACAAGTTTTTTAGTTGATCCCATCTAGGATCAGTGTCTTTCGTTTCTGTTTCGTCCTCTTCTTCTATGTAGTCTTCCAGTCCGTTTCCAGCGTTTGGGCCGTATAACTTCGTTGGAATGCTTAAAACGACCAGTTCATAAATGTACTGGGCAATGTTGAACTTGTGCTCGCCGTGTGGCAAAATCAAAAGCTCTTCATTTTCGTCGTTAAACTCTTCACCAAACTTCACCTGCATCTCGAAAGCGTTGTTTAACGCCTGCTCGAACGGTTCGTTGGTCACATCACAAGGGGCGGTAATGCTCCCCGTAAATTTGAAATCCAAGTCTAAAACCGTCTCACTTTTCAACATGGTCATGCTGGCTTTACCCTGCAAACCGGTGTATTCGGTGTAACTAAATAGCTCAAAGAACGAGTCATTCAAATCATATTCAAAGTGATGTGAACCAAGGCTTAAGCCTGTATATAGGATAGTAAAGTCCTTCGTTTTCACTTCTTATGTAGGTCTGAATGAGCGTGCAAAGATATTCAAATTGTTGAAAACTTCTAACGCTTCTCCTTTTGTTTTTTTAATGGGTCTTTAGTCATCTCATCGAACATGCTTCTGCGGTGAACGATATCGATGGCTGAAAACAAGGCTTGGCGGAATGAATTTTCATTTGCCTTCCCTTCTCCAGCAAGATGCATAGCTGTGCCGTGGTCTGGTGAAGTTCGTACGGTGGATAGTCCCGAAGTGAAATTGGTACCGGATCCCATAGCGATGGCTTTGAAGGGAACCAGAACTTGGTCGTGGTACATTCCTAGTACTGCGTCAAATTTCGTATCGAAGCCTTGTCCGAAGAATCCGTCTGCAGGGTATGGACCCTTAACGATGGAGTCTTTTGACTGTGCGGCTTCAATGGCAGGTGCAATAATTTCCTGTTCTTCCTTACCGATTGTACCCATCTCACCGGCATGTGGGTTGAGGCCTAGTACAGCAATAGTAGGTTTCACCTTTCCGAAGTCGCGCTTAAGACTGTGCTTCAGCAATTCAATGGCATTGGTGATTTTTTCCTGTGTGAGGGATGAGGCAACTTCACTGATCGGAATGTGCCCGGTGACCGTAGCCACTTTTAATTGGTCCGAAGTGAGAATCATCAGTACTTCGTTCTCAAAAGCTGTCGCTAGATGGCCCGTGTGCCCGGAGAAACCTTCGACCGTAGCTGCGATATTGTGCTTGTTGATGGGAGCAGTAACGATCGCATCAATCTTTCCTTCTTTCGCTGCTTCAATCGCCGCATCAATACTCTTCAACGCATAGGCGCCACTAACGTCAGTAGGCGTGCCTAAATGCAGTTCCACGTTGTCTTCCCAAACGCTGAGTAGGTTGTTTTTTCCTTCTCTAACATCGTCTAACGTATCGCAAATACGGAAATTGAAATCGCGTTTGTCGATAGCGTTTCTATGGTAGGAGGCGAGCTTCCCTGAGCCGAATACCACAGGGGTACAGAGGTCCAGAATCGATTCGTTTTCCAGCGTTTTTATAATGACCTCTAAACCGATGCCGTTCAAATCACCCACAGTAATACCGATGGTTGGCTTGACCAATTCTGTCGGCTCGTCATAGGCCAATTCCTTGCTGCTGAAATCAACATTGCTCAACTCAGAGCGCTTGTCCATTTCTTGCTTTAGGTCTTCAGAAACTTCACCTGCCTTAACTTCTTTCACCGGGCCTTTTGGCTTGCGGTTTTTGTTGCGGTTTCTACCACGGCCTCGGCCTTCAGAATCGCCCTGACGAGCGTTGTCTTTTTGGCCGTTACCTTGATCCTTCGCTACCGATTGATCTGCTGTGTTTTCTTGCGAACCGCCCTCTTTAGGCTTGCGGTCCCCACGAGGTTTACGATTTCTAGGCTTGCGGTTTCTTCCGCCTTCCTTGTTTGGTTGACCGTCTCCTTTGTTTTCAGGAGCTGCGCCACCAGCGGCCTGATCTGTAGTCTGGCCATCTTCGCTCTTCGGCTTGCGGTTATTGCTTCTATTGCGACCACCTCTGCGTCTGCGGTTTTGATCCTTTTTCGCATCATCTCCGCCACCGCTCGGTTGCTTTGGACTTTGGTCTTGTGTATCGCTCATATTACTTGTTGCTTAGGAAGTCGAAGAGTAGACGTACGCCTATCCCTGTTCCTCCTTCGATTTGATAGCCAACTCGCTTGCTCAAGAAAGCAGGGCCCGCTATGTCTAAATGAATGTACGGGTAATCGGTGAAGTGCTCCAAAAATTTACCCGCGGTAATAGCTCCTGCCTCTGCTCCTCCGATATTTTTCAGATCAGCGATTGGGCTTTTAAGCAATTCCTTGTATTCGTCCCAGAACGGGAACTCGACGATGCGTTCGCGCACTTTATCGCCGCTTTTTTGTAAAAGCTCCATTTCAGATGCTGGCGCATTACCCATACCTACAATAGCGTATCGTCCGATAGCGCGGGCAGCAGCACCAGTTAGGGTAGCTAGGTCAATAACCAATTCCGGATTGTAGCGTTTCGCATAAACCAGTGCGTCAGATAATATCAAACGGCCTTCTGCATCGGTATTTAAAACTTCCACAGTCGTTCCGTCAGAAATAGTGATTACATCACCAGGTGTAACTGCATTCCCGCCAGGTCTATTGTCTGTTGCTGGAACCAATCCGATGACATGTACCGGGAGGTTTGCTTCCGCAACGGCACTCATCGTACCGATTACAGCTGCGGCACCGCCCATATCACTTTTCATAGTGTCCATGAAGTTGGAAGGCTTGAGGCTCAACCCACCGGTGTCATAAACAACGCCTTTACCGACGAGCACGATAGGCTGGTCATTCGTTGCGTTTTTAGGCTTGTGCTCCATGATGATGAACGTCGGTGGTTCTAGTGAACCCGTATTCACAGCGAGGAGACCGCCCATTTTTAAGCTTTCAATCTGTTTTTTCTCGAGTACTTCAATGCTGAAACCGTGACGCTTGGCAGCTTCTTTCGCCTGGTTGGCAAGATCCGTTGCGGATAGGTCAATCACTGGGGTATTCACTAGATCACGAGCAAACAAAGTCCCCATTGTTGCATGAGCGATAGCACGCATTGCTGGTGTATCGGCATTTTCAACAAAGATTTGTACCAGGGTATTGCGACGTTTTTCGCGGTCGCCGAAGTAGCGTAGGAATTGGTAGTTTCCTAAAATAAGTCCTTCTGAAACTTCTTCTGAATAAGCGCCGAACAGTGCGATGCGGTCCTCATTGTATCCGTTCACCTTCGTGCTCAATGCGTTTCCTGCTTGGCGCATTTTCTCAGCTCGCTCTTCAGCGCTGAGGTCTTTAGTTGTTTGGTACGCCCAAAGGGTGTGTTCGCCTAGAGAAAATTCGAACCACTTTTCGTTCGCGTTTTCAGGGTATCGTGCCAAACGCGCTTTAGCGTCCGCAGTTAAATACGGGTCCAATTCTTCTTGTTTAGCGTAAACAACTGCCTTAGGTCCGTTGTATTCAGAGGTATATGTTGTGATTTTCATGTAAATGAGAATTTAGAGTCAAATGTACTATTTTAACCAACCATAAAGAATAACCATGTTTACTGGAATCATAGAAAATCTCGGGAAAGTTGCTAAGGTAGAGCGCAGCGGGGGAAATTTAGAATTGTACATCGAAAGTACGCTTGCTTCGGAATTAAAAATTGATCAAAGCGTAGCCCACAATGGCATCTGTCTAACCGTCGTTGAGATTTTCGGCGACCGAACCTACCGTGTAACGGCGATTGATGAGACGATCGCTAAGACGAACATTGATGATTTGCAGGAAGGTTCACTTGTAAATGTGGAGCGCTGCATGATGATGAATGCGCGTTTGGACGGGCACATCGTTCAGGGCCATGTAGACCAAATAGGCGTCTGTGAGCAGGTCGTTGAGGAAGATGGATCATGGATATTCACCTTCAGCTATGACCCTTCTCTCGGAAATGTGACCGTAGAAAAAGGATCAATTACGGTGAACGGGACTTCGCTAACCGTAGTAAACTCGACCGAGGGCGGCTTTAGTGTTGCCATCATTCCCTACACGTATGAGCACACCGTTTTTCATACCATTTCAAAAGGCACTCGTGTTAACCTGGAATTTGACATCATTGGAAAGTATGTAGCTCGCATGATCGAAGGATACCGCAAGTAGCCAGTATATAATATGTCTGAAAAAATAAATATTGGCGTACTAGATGATGAGCGAATCGCTGTAGACGGGCTCGTCAAGCTTTTACAGAAGCAGCTAGATCAAGCTGAAGTTCGGGGATTCCAGTACCACCAGCAATTTCTTGCATGGGTAGAGGAGGTGCGCCCTGAATTAGTCTTTCTAGATATGGAAATGCCGAGTTCTTCAGGTCTGAAAATCGCTAAGCAAATCAAAGAGAAAGTAGGAAGCATTGTCTTCGTAACGGCACACTCTCACTATAGCTTAGAAGCCTTTGATACTGCAGTGGATTATATATTGAAGCCTGTAGCACCCAGTAGAATAAAACAATGTTTACACAAACTAGGTAGACTTCAACCGGTTACCGTTTTTGAGGATCGTTATGTCCGACTTCCGATAAGAGGCTCATTCAGCTCGATTAAAGAGGTTGAAATCTTGATGTTACGTGGTCAACGCAATTATACCGAGGTTGTATTAGCGAATGGGGAAAGTCACTTAGTGGCACGAACACTGAAGAATTTTTCAGAAGTCCTCAGTGATCGATTTTGGCGCGTCCATAAAAGCGTGATTATCAGGAGTGATGCGATAAAGGAAATTCATTGGGGTGTAAAGCCGCATATTGAGCTAGAGGGAAATCACACGGTTGAAGCATCTAAGACGAGATTACATGAGTTGGGTCTTAAAGCGTAGTTTCTTCATCGTTTTTAGCATTCTGTTGCTGATTCGTTGTACCGATGAATATCAAGAATTGCCTCCGCAAGTCAGCTTTATATTGAGTTTAGAGCGAGGAAATGATCAACGAGAGAAAATATTAGCAGATGTTGTGTCTGATAATGATATCCGTGTATCGGCTTGGGGAAATATACTTCGTGCTCAAGATAAAATCTTAGAAAATCAATTTCTCGAGTCATTACCTTATCTCGAGCAGGCTGAATTTTTATTTCGCGAATTTGAAGATGATACAGAGGGACTTGCTCGTGCCTTATATTTTAAAGCCCATGTGTATTGGAGCTTAGGAGCAGTGTCGGAAGGGGTTTTGTCTTTCTCACAGGAGGCCGTATCTCTTGTGGGAGATGGTAGATGGGCTACGTACTTAGGAAATCAGTCTACCTACCTATTGGAATTAGGCAGGTATGACGAAGTGCTCGCGATAAGTGATACTTTATTGCCCATTTTCAAGAGCAATAACTCGAATCTTGCCGAGGCCTTGGCGGTTCGTGTCACGGCATTAAATGCGCTTGACCCTGATTTTGACCAACGAGATTCATTGGTAAGTATTATTGTCCGTGACCTAGGGTCTATCTCTGTTCCGATAGATCGGAAGCACGTTTACGAACGCTTGTTAGACCTTGGTGTACTTCAAAATGCGGACCTTTCTGCAGCGCTCGATTTTGCTATTAAAAACAAATATGTCATCCTAGAGGCTAAGGTTCGAGACCAATTGTCTTATGAAGACTTTCCGGAAACATCTCCAGGTCAAGTCGATAGTTTGCGCGACGCCGCTTTTGTAAAGGCGTTAAATAGGTCTGAAAATACGAATCAGAAGTTTCTTCAATATGAACTGGCAAGTAGTGTAAGAAATGTTGAGCGACAGCGTGAGCAAGCTGCGTTTAGAAGACAGACGTACGTATTTATTTTTGGTGCCCTTCTTATTGGTATTCTTGTGGTGTATGTGTTTTTTCGAAATCGAAATCAGATTAAACAAGAGCGTTTGAGAGCACAGGACGCGCGATTAATATTAGAAAGTTACAAGAATAAGATTCGTCCACACTTTTTATTCAATCAGCTCAACAACGTAAGTAGTTTCTTAAGTCAAGATAAGGTAGTGGCTGCACAAGAGTATATTGGTCTTCTTAGCGTGCATCTCCGATCGCTATTGGAAGCTGATAAGTCGGACAACACGCGAGTAGCTTTAGAGCTAGATAGACTAGAGAATTTTATAGCTCTCCAGCGTTTAAGTACGTTTCCAGACGTTGAGGTTCGTATACATTGCATGTCGAACGTTAGCTCTCAAAAAATACCTTCGGGACTCTTGCAGCCCTTGTTAGAGAACAGCTATAAATACGCTGCAAATGCTCGTCAAGAGGGTGTTTATATCGAGGTGCGGGCTCAAAAAGAAGGAAACCTACTTGTTTTAGAAGTTGAAGATAGTGGATACGGTTTTTTGGAGCGAACTCCAGGAACGGGCAGCGGTTTGTCTTTGATAAAAGAGCGAATTGACTTTAACAGCAAAAACAGTAAAACTCCCTCGTACTGGAGTATAGATATAAACTTCGGAAAACAAAAAAGCACCGTGAAAATCACGATGCCTTTTCAACACGACTAAATTATAGCCTAGGTGTATTGGTTTGTTTGATGCTGTAAACATACTTGTATACTGTTTACCAGCCAACGTGAATTTATCGTAGCGCGTCTAAACTTATCGTAGCGCTTGTGAGCTTATCCTAACTCATGTTTCGGTATTACTGCGCTCGTTAACTTATGTGATATCAATAAGTATCAAAATACATCAAAACAAATTGATCACATGTTTCCTCCACATAGCATAACACCTACTTTTTCGGAATCACTATGTTTTAAAACAGCTGCTACCCCGGCGGCGGCAGAGGGCTCGATGTACTGTTTGGTTCTTGAAACAAGGATATCCCAAGCGCTTTTCAATTCTTCTTCACTCAGTAATTCGATGCGATGAACACGTTCGAGAATAATTGGAAAGTTCTTATGTCCCAAAGAAGTTCGAAGACCGTCGGCAATGGTTTTTGGATTATTCACGGGGGTCCAAACTCCAGTATTGAAACTGGTCCATGCGTCGTTTGCTCCTTGAGGCTCACATCCTACTACCTTGCCGTTTCCAAAGTAATGATTCGCTAGCGCAGCACCGGCAAGTAGCCCGCCACCACCTACAGGGATGAATAATGTTTCTAAATCATGCGGTGCGTCCTGGAGCAGTTCTAGTGTTGCGGTCGCTTGCCCTGCGATGGTATCGTAATTATCGTAGGGGTGTATCAGAACAGCCCCCATTTGCTCTTGAATTTGGGCGGCTGTAGCTTCTCTTGCTTGTAAGGTTGGTGCGCAAAAAGTGATCTTACCTCCATAAGATGTAACGGCATCTATTTTTGCTTGAGGTGCATTTTCCGGCATAACAATATGCGCATCGAAACCCACGATTCGAGAGGCCCAAGCGAGCGCAGCTCCATGGTTACCTGAGCTGTGTGTTACGAAGCATTTACTTTTAGCCAGGCTTTTATGAGTAAGAACGGCGTTCAATGCACCTCGGGCTTTGAAGGCTCCTGTCTTTTGAAGGTGCTCACCTTTGAAATAGACCTGTGTTCCGGGTGTACAAAGGGCATTAAATTTCTTCGATGTGATGATTAGAGTGCGGTGGATGTAGGGCCGCAGTCGTTCGTGCGCGTCTAGAATATCTTGCTTCGTAGGTGGTCCAGTTAGGGGCTGTAATCTCGGCATAAACTTAGTTAAAGAACGTTTGTGGTGTCGGCTCTACGATGGGCTCGTCAGTTGTGGCTTGTGTTGCCAAGAATTGCATGAGTCCCGCTTCGAAATTCTCTAAAAGTACTTGTGTAATCAGTGGTTTTCCGTCTAATTCTTTGCCTCCTAAGAGCATCTCAGGATCGCCACTTTGAAGCTTAAACATTCCAGAGCTCCACGGCAATGGGTTCGCCGGGAAAACGCCCTGTTTATGGAGAAGCCAAGCGTACAGCAGTACCTGGAATGCCTTAGGTTTTTTACCCTCCCAAAGCTGGTCCAATGCCGATAGGCTGAGGTCTGCCGGCTGGATGGATCCTGTTTTATAATCCCAAATGGTGAGGGTTTTGCCGACCAATTCTATGCGGTCCACTTTCCCTACAAATTTCAGCGGTATACCCAATGTCGGGTGCTCGCAGCTGTAACTCAACTCTGTTTCAATCCCGACGATACGCAATGGAGTGGTTTTGGCGCGCACATGATCGTAGGAGAGAAATTGGTTCAGCATTTTTCGACAAACCTCCAGTGTGACGAGGTTTCTGCCTTGCTCGAAGGACTTACGCGAATACCCCTCAGATTCTAAGGACTGGATACCGAGTTCCAACGCTTGTTCCGTCCATTCTTCTACGTTAAACTCCGGGAAGTCCTGATCGATATACGGTTTGTAAATGAGCTCTAGTCCGTTGTGGACTAAATTTCCCATCATCAATGCAGATAGACTCTCTTCTACTTCATCGCCTTCACGGATGCGCAATAGTCTGCGTTGGTAAAACAAGTGCGGCCGTTCGCTCAATTCGATCAAGCTCGATGCACTAATCCCTCTAGTCATCCAATCTCTAATGGCCGTTTTAATACTCTCACTGCGCTCCATAGAAAAGCGTTCTTCCATCGAGGAGGGTTCCAACGGTCCATTGTGAAAGCTGCGTGTATGAACGACGCATTCAAAGCCGTTTAACTCTTGCTCTACCTGCACGACGAACCTGCTCGCTTCACCTCCGCCAAACGCATTTTTATCTGTATTGTACGTGATGACCGCTTGTTGACACCGCTGAAGGATTCTATAGAAGTGATAGGCGTAGACCGCGTCCTTCTGCTCATAGGTAGGCAGCTGATAGTGGCGTTT
>CBFHKC010000014.1:0-24125 GCA_965656315.1 uncultured Schleiferiaceae bacterium
CCAAAGCATTTGGATGAGAAAGTAGCTGCCTTGCACCTTGAGAAGATCGGTGTAGAGCTTGAAACCCTTCGCACAGATCAGGCCGATTACATCGGTGTGAAAGTCGAAGGGCCGTTCAAACCAGAACACTACAGATACTGATTATGGAAAAGGTTATAATCATAGGTTGGGGCAGAATGGGGATAACGCATGCCTCAATTCTAGGGGGACTGTACCCTAACAGATTTCATTATCAAGTTATCGAACCCAATAAAAAGATTAGAAGGCTACTTACCAAGAGTTTAGGCTATGAATGCTACGCTTCAGTCGATGAAGTCAATTTTGACCAAGCAAATGTAATAATCACTACTCCGCCAAGTATTCATTCATTGTTGGTCAGTAAAAGTATTGCCGCAGGAGCAAAAAATATTTTTGTAGAAAAACCGTTCGGTATATTTGATAATCGAGTAAAAAATGATTCTAAAATTAAGGTTGGTTACGTGCTCCGTTTTTCAGAAATCGCACAGCGACTGAAGCAAATCATTAGCGAAGAAGGCTGTCGCGAGTTTTCGTTAGACTACTCCAGCAATACCTTAGAAAAAAAACCATCTGGATGGAGAAATGGGCCATATGGTGGAGTGACTAATGAAATGGGCTCACACTTAATAGATCTTATTTTATACTTACTTGATACTGATCATATTTATGTGGATTCAAAACATATTGAAAGTGTTGTAAGTGATGTAGATGACATTGTTTCTTTTAAAGGAAGATGTGGATCAACACCAGTATCTCTTTCACTAAACTGGGTTAATGAAGAATATAGAAAACCTGTTTGGTCTGGAGTGCTTGTCACAAATAAACGGACAATTCTATTTGATCAGCAATCTCTAAGCTGCGGATTTGTACCTATTGAGGTCAATTATTATGTGCGTGGTAGGGATTTTTCACTTCAAATGTCACATTTCATCGAAGATGACACATCTATTTTTTGCGATTCAATTCAAGCGAATAAAGTGCATGATATTATTTCATCTTTAAAAAATGATTAAATGAAAATATTACTCGGGGATAATCAATTTTTTGGAATTAACCATGTCAACCTGAAAAAAGCTCTTGAAACTCAACGTGCCTTCGCTACAAAAGAACAAATCACTAGCTTCATTACCAAAAGCATTAATATCGGTTTGAACGGATTTATGATTAATTCCAACAAACTTGGGTATGATGTAATTCAGGAATACCCATTTAAAATCAACCCCAATGTTGAATGTCACTATAGTATTCCTTATCCCCATAAATATGCATCAATGGTAAATGAAGCCGGAGTATTATCATTATTATCTTTTGTAATTAAGAATATCAGATTTACTGATATTACAAACGCGATTAGGTTTGTTTTTAGCTCAAATGTAGTCTTCTTACTTCCGATAATTGTAAGACTTGAGACTCCCAAATCTCTTCCTAAAGGATCTGTAATATATTTACAAAACGTAATTACCGACCTAATACTTGGTCTTAACAATGGCAATAAAATCATTGCGAAATTCATTGAAATTGTAGAGAGTATGGGCTACAAAGCTGGAATTATAACCCTAAATCCTGAGCATGTCAGAATGAATCTAATAAAGTCTAGCAGGGACAAAGATCTATATTTATGTTTCAATATTAATAAATCTGGCTTTAATGTATTTCCTTCCGTTAACGCAGTTCAAGAAGAATTAAAATTTATTAAAGCTAATACTAAATGGAACCTTGTAGGTATGAGTATTTTTAGCAGTGGCTCGTCTCAATATTCTATTCGTGAAAATATAGAATACATAAAGTCGTTACCGTTAGATTATGTGGTTTTTGGAAGTAGTAAGTTGGCTAATATCAAGTCAAATTTAAATCTATTTGCACGTGAAAACGGTTGAGTACTTAGGTTTTAAGGTTTTAAACCAGTCCTATGTAAGCGCACGAAAGGAGTTTTCTTCTGGCGCTGTATTAACTATTTCCCCGAATAGCTATGGCCTCACAACTAAAAATCCTAAACTAGACAAAGCATTAAAAGAGTCCGATATTTTGGTACTTGACGGTGTATATTTTGGATTAGGTTACTTTCTTCGAACAGGAAAATTGATTCAAAAAAACCAGGGCCCCGAAATTTTTTACAAGGAACTAGAATTGCAAAATAATTCCTTTGGGAAAGTCTTTTTCCTGGGTTCAACTGAAAAGACTTTACGTCGAATAGGCAAAAGACTAAAACACGAATATCCTAACATAAGTTTCGAATGTTTAAGCCCTCCTTACGTAGAACAATTTTCCATGGAGGACATCGTAAAAATTAATGCCGCAATCAAATCATTTCAACCAAACGTAATAATGGTTGGTCTCACGTGTCCCAAACAAGAAATATGGATAAACGAACAGCTACACAAACACCCTAACACTATTGTAATGGGTATAGGAGGTGTTTTTGATTGGTTCGCAGGCAACTATCAAGAACTTCATCCCTTATGGTGGAAGTTAAGACTGGGTTGGATGGGAAGAATTATACAACGTCCTGAAATATTGAAGCGAAATCTACCGAATATCTTTATCTACTTAAGACACATGTTTAATTAACTATAATTAACGACGGATCAGCGTGTAGAAGATTGAAGGCTCACATTAATTTTTCGGGAAGTCTATTTCAAGTGCAAGTTTAAAATATCAACCCGTGATAAGTATTTTCAAAGATTTCCCCACAATTTATTCAATTCAATTTCTTGCTTTGAAGGATCGTTAGGGAAGTCTAGTTCATCGGGTAGATTTTGGAACGTTTTCGGCATATAATTTGTGGCTAAATCCTTCCGGAGAAAAGAAATCTCGATACATTCAGGATACTCAAGACCTTTATAGTCGGCAATTCTATCACCATTATTACCATGAAGATGACAGATATAAAAGTTAGTGAACAACTTATTCAGAACACTTTCAAGAAACAAAAGTCCATTTGTGTTCAAGAAGTCTGTTAAAAAGTGAAATTCAACAATTACTATATCAAACTTCGCCAATAATTCAGGTGTAGCGTTTGCTAAAACTTCGTATTCGCCGCCCTCAATATCCATTTGTAATATTTTCCGGTTACCAGTATTCCACTCACCCGTATCTTTTAACCAGTCTTCCAGCGTAATGCATTGATTATCTCTAGATACGGACTTCAAAAACAACGGTTTAAACGACAAATAGTCATGTCCCTCTGGACCAGTAACAGATGCATCAATCATGAACGATCGTATTCCAAATTTTTCCCAAAGCGCTATTTCAAAATCATAAGTTTCCGCTACACCAGGAGAAAATAATATATTACAATCCTCAATTATTTTTGGAACTAAATATCCGCCATCATAACTCTCTCCAATACGCACTAACGGAACGTTGATATAAGCAGTCTCCAAACTTTTAATGATATTTATCAAGTCCTCCCGACTTGCCCCTTTTGTTAACGACCAGCCAAAAACATTCAACAATAAGGATTTCATTTTACCCTTAAGTATGTATAGTAATTTACCCATTAGAACTAGAATTTTAATTTATTTAGAACGAAAAAGAAATATTTTTTAATCTTGAACTGGTACCCCCCCGGTACTTTAGCTGTATGATAAGACTCAAAAGAGACAAAGTCACTTTCGGCGTCTATTATACTATTCGTACCTGGTAAAGCAAATTCTCCGTAATTTCTTGTAGTGTTAAATTCTTTATTAGTCTTTTTTCCCTTGTACTGCTCTTCCTCAAAACGGGCATAAGTTTGGTACTCGCTAAAACCTAACAAACTTGTTACATTTAGAATAATCGCTAAAGGCCATTTCTGGCCACATCTTTTTTCAATCCGACCTAGCATTCTGTTGAGCATATCATACTCTATAAAATATGCTTCACAAATATAATTTTTACTCAAATCATGGTATTCACTGGGGCCCAACAACGATTTAATACAAGCCTCGTATGGCTCATGAACCGGTGCATATGATATAGTACACCTGTAATCCTGAAGCTCACGCAAAACCTTAATCGACTTCGGAAATGTGTCACCGTCAACAATAAAAGCATCTTTACCTAGGGCTCTTACTTGGGCATACTTTAAATACTGCTGCTTATACCATCCTGCCCTTTTCAATAAACTTTGATTGTTTTCTTTTATGAAAA
Organism: uncultured Schleiferiaceae bacterium; assembly: GCA_965656315.1. Classification (GTDB taxonomy): domain Bacteria; phylum Bacteroidota; class Bacteroidia; order Flavobacteriales; family Schleiferiaceae; genus UBA10364. The sequence goes on from CBFHKC010000014.1 coordinate 4,150, forward strand.
CTTCAAAGTCAGCAATCCCTAATTCGTCGCGTAATAAGGTTTTTTCGTCAACATAATTTATCCAATTATACCCAAAATAATATTTCAAAATAAGCCTTGTGGTCCTCTTGCAAATTAAAAAAACCTCTATTCCTTCCTCATAATAAACTTTACACTCAAGAGCATAAGTCAATAAATCCTTTATGGATAAACAAGTTACTATATTAATAGAAGTCTTTGCATTCATTTTTCACTATTAATTATTTGCATTAATTCTTTAACAAAGATATCTGAATTAACACTGGTATTTACAAGACTCGCATAATATTTATTGCCTAACATTCTGAACCTATTTAAATCAGATTTACTTAGGCCATTACAATGGTTAAAAAGCTCTGAAGGCGTCCTAAAATTACGGCCATTTATATAAATATCCGCTGGAATATTTGGACGCTTGTGGCCGAAATATATTGGGACAACGGAATATTTCAGGCAGTCATAGATTTTTTCCGTTACATAATTAGGATTGCAATAACTATTTTCGAAAACAAAACCGAAAGTCAGGTTTTTGTACAAATCTTCTTTTCTGGAGAGTAAACCTTTCCAAACATCTAAATATTTAGACGATTTTATCCTAAAATCCCATAATCCAAAAGGGAATAATCGAATAACTCTAGTGTCCCACATTTTACCATAAAGTTCAAAGCACTTTAGATTTTTGATACAGTAATCAATAATCTTCATTCGATCTTTATATGGGCGGCTTGAAAAGGGAGGACGCTTGTTGGCTCCAACGAATGCATATTTTATCAAACGTTCTTCATCGAGCCACTCATTACTAATTTCTATTTTATTTGGAATTGGCAACACTAAAGAATTTGCTAACTTCAAATCGCACCAACTTACAATCAACATTTTCGTCAAACTAATAAATTTCGGACCTAAAAAAGAAGGAAGAATGTATGCAGTTGATTCCATTTGAAGCAATAAGATCTTTGCAACTTTGAGTCTCTTGTTCTCATTAATAGCTCTTCTAAAGTCGAAAACAATTAACAGGTCTACTACCTCCCAAGACGATTCAGAAATTGATTGGATTTCGTAAGAGACCGACAATTCTCTAATGAATTTTATAAGATAGTCAACACGATCGTCTTGATTTACCTCCCCCTGATTTAAATGAGAATAATCTATATCGATTAATGCTTTCATAAAGATTTCAAAATTGGGAAAATGAACTTCATCGAAATTCTAAATAATCTCAAAGGCAAAGCAAACATGCCTCTCGAGATATGTTCAGGTTTGGATAAGTCTTCCCAATCATTATAATTGGTTAACATACAAACAAAACTATATGAGGGCCAGAACATGTAATAACTATAAATAATATTCAAAAACCTCGAATAGTTACGTTTATCATCAACGAGATTACTATCCCCTTTCATATATCGTGCGTTCAGGGGGACTTCTAGGGCAATCTTAGGAGCATCATTCAACAGAATACCAGGCTTGAAATGCGTATAACCATCTATGTGTGCTAAAATCTCTTTGTATGGGACATATATTTTTTGTTCTTCTATAGAGGTTACAGAGGTATTTTTGCCTGTTACTGAAAAGGGCGGATCAGTTCTAGGCAACCAAATACTTTGTAGATGTGCTGGCTCAAACCATTTAATTAGTAGAGCACGTGGAATTACTTGAATAGAATCTACATTCTGACCTTCATAAATAAAACCATGCTTATATGGAATACCTTTTGATCCCGCTGAATTAATCACTTCAGGCCAATGCGAAAGGGCTAGGGTTGTTTCATATTTACCATCGTCAATGTTTATGTATTCCTTTAAATGAGGCCCAACATGTCCCAAAGAAACATGATCATGATTGCAAATAAAAACGACATATGAATATAAGTCTTTCGAACCTAGCAGTTCTAGCCAATCAGACTGCCTACAGATTCTCGTCTTTGACAACTCAAAATTATTGAAAACCTCACTGCAGAGTTCTTCTAGCTTTTTCCATTTGCTATCTTGAAATGACTGTAGTTCAATATTTAAAATCGCCTTCATCATAGCAAAATCCGTGTAAGAGCCAATAGTTTTCAGCAATTTTTTGAATTCTATATCATCCTTGGAATCAACAATATATACGTTTAATAAAAACAGAATTTTTGAATCAATCATTATAAATTGTTATCTAGTGATCGCAATATATCATTTACCTCTCTACTGGAACCTTTTGGATACTATAAATCCTGAAATAGAACATTATTTATAAATTCAGAGAGATCTATGCCAACTTTCTCAGAAGTAAAATCATTACAATTTCCCTTAAACCAATCAACTCTATCTGATAGAATCTCAGTTATAACTATATTAATATCATTAAAACTCACAGATAACCCTCCATATTTATTTGTTACATCAGGCAACGCACCGTTACAACTTGTTATCAATTTACAGGACAAAAAACGAGCCTCCAATGCGACTAAACCAAGACTTTCTTGATGCAGGCTTGGAAACACGAAATGCTCAATTTCGCACATACGTGTCAATGCCTCCTTGTGAATTAAATTGGTGTCAATAGTTAGGTCAAGATCTTGATGTATATATTTGTCTAGAAAAAACTGGTTACCATATCCGCCGGCAAAATATTTATGTCCCGGGTAGCGTCGATTATATTCTACGATTAGTCGAAAATAATCCTCCCAACCCTTTTTATCTTCAAAACGCGAAATCATTCCGAATTTAAACGAACGCTCAAGACAGTCCATTTTTTGGACATCTACTCCGCCCGAAGGACTAATAAAAATCTTTCCTTCTTCCAAATTAATTCTGTTAACTAGAATAGCGCGAAAAAATTCACTTGGCACAACAATACCACTGGCAATTGAAACTCTCGGGATCAAGAGTTTGAGCATAACATTACCTTTCATATCAGGAGGGAGCAAATCATATCCATGAAAATTGAATATAACTTTGGCTCTGGGGAATAATATGAATAACAAGCCACTGTGAGTAACTTGATGAACATAGTACACACCATTTTTATCCAGTAACGCCAAAAAAATCCTTAAATAAAATAATATGTATCTAAAAAAAATATTAGTTCTATAGTTATTATGTATTAAAACTATCTTTTTGTCTAAATGAAGATTTTCATACATTTTTTTTACAAAAACTCCCTTTATTTTATTCTTTTCTGAAGGAAATGTATTAGTTATTATGTACAGTTTCTTACTCATACCAAATGAACCCTAAGTTCGCTACCACAACAAGGATAACTCCGCATATACTTAATAATATTGGAGTTCTAAAATCACGCCTAACTAATTGATACTTTAGAGAAATATAATTCAATATGAATCGAACCACCTCCAAAACTAAATAACTCACGAAAATCAAAAAACTAAAGTCCCAGTCGCGGCCTCCCGCATAAATTTGAACAACTAAGAATGCAAAAGGAACCAGAATGAAAAATGCAACTATTAATTTAGTAACAAATTCTAGGGAAAGAATCTCTCCATCCTTATAACTTTTCTCTATAACGCCTCTAAATACAGTCTCTATTGCAAAAACTGCTGCTTGGATAGCTACTAGATATATCACAGGCTTTGTTCCGTTCGCAATAAAAGGAATCCAAAGTAATAATAATTTTGGCAGGTGCTGTCCAGACCAAAGAATAAGGCTCGATAATATACCCTGAAGGTACTTTTTCCTATCCAATATAAAGTTAGTATCCCCTAATCTCATTTGTGTCCTTTCTTCAAAACTAATCGCAACCGCGAACGATACTGCTTTTGCCAATAAAAGAACATATAAGTAGATTCGAAAATCCCAATTATATGCATAAAACGTAACAACTGGTACTATGGCAGTGACTACCATATAAAACAAAGCGAGCTTCGCCGATTTTAAGGTTTCTTTAAACATGGACAATGATGTGATCAGTGTGCCAATAAATGTTCCTAAAAATAAGTCAACCAAAAAGTATAGGAACAACAAGATATTTGCCTCAGGGACTAAAATTAAAACAGGAACACAAACGACAACCACCAATATCAATAACCACGTCCCATAAAAGCGCAAAAATGCCTTAAATGATGATATAGTCTCTATAGATCCCAAGTACTGACTGGTCAACGGGGCTACAAAAACCGATGTTAGAAATGCCGAGATTGGAATAAACGAATAATACAATTCTAAACTTGAAATTGGACAATAACGAGAGATGAAAACCCCGGAAGCCGTTGAGGCCATCAAAATAGCAACCCTGTAGCGCAACTCAAGTGGAATCTTAACTATTCTGCTTAAACTTAGCGCCATTATTGATGTTGAAAATTAACATAATTGAAACTATACCGAATACAGCTATTACAGATTCTTCCAAATGGCCACCCATCGAGCTAAACAATAAAACAAGTATACCAAAGCTCGTAATTTTACTATTATTACGTAGTATTTTTCTTAGCAGCACCGCAACAATTACGGTATAAAAAAGACCTCCATTACTCAATAAATTAAGGATTGTACTTTCAAAATTAAAGTAACTACCGGAAGGAAAAATGTGTAATTTAAAGTTTAGCCATTTATCAAACCTGTTATTGGTTACCGCACTCAAAAAACTCTCGTTCGCTAATTTCCAACTTAAAAGCCTTAAACTTTCAAAATTCATTACAAACGATTTGTACTTATCTAAATCAAGAAATAAATAACATAAGATTGCAATCGGTAGGAGTAGCCACTTAAATACTTTTACACAAGCTATAATAAACATCAAGATGGATAACTTTGTTTGGATAAGCAAAAAAGAAATTATAGAAACTAATGTTGCAGAAGAGCAACGTATTGTTAGTCTTTTATCGCTGAAAGTATTCGCAAAATATATAAAAAATGCCGACCAAAACAATTGGTTGCCTGATTCCACCATACCTCGAGAACCGCCTTGAAAATCTGTTTCACCGCCATACAAGGAAACATTGAAGCGTAACCCTAGTAATAAACTAATAAACAAAGCAATCGACATGAAACGATTTATTCCATAGAGCTTTTGTAGGCTAAAATTAGACATACTGTTATATAACAATACGATAAATAAGAGCATTACGTTTATACGCATTAGGTATATGAATGTCTCTATGTTTAATGATAATATTGACAACACAACTAATGATAAAATAATTCTCCACAAATCTTTTTTAACACGAAAACCTTCATGAGCAACAAGTGCAGACGCCTTAGCAATTGGAACCAAACTAGCAGTCAAAAAGTCTAAAAGATGCCAAACCAGAATTAGGCTTTTAAGCCGAGAGAATTTTATTGAACGTTTATGCAATTCTATAGGATAAAAAATACCTAATTCGACGAAATGCCTTGATAGAGAAAGACAAGAAAAAAAACAAAAATAGCTTTACAGAAGAAGCCAAAGACCCTGATCTCAATAGAGATAAATCTCTGTTTTCCACCGCTATTCTTGCTCTGAATTGCATCTGTTCTTTATTCCGAGACGATTTTGACAGGAAGTCTAATAATAATAGCTGGTCTGATGGGTTCTGGCTTTTACTACCCTGCATCCCATGAACTCTATAGTAGCCAAGCGGTTTTTTTATTATTTTAACCGCAGTTTTCGAGATATTATCATAAACAAACTCTATATCACTATATTTGCCCATATTCAAAGTAAATAAAGAATCAAAGATTGAGTCAGCTTTCCAAATAAAAAAACTTATTGGAGGAAATCCTATGTATTCATTATTAAGAACTTTTTTCGAATAGAGCCTTTCTGTTAAAAATTCTTCTGCAATGTCAAAGACTAATGTATTAGACTTTTGAATATTAAATAATAGCTTAGCATTTACAGCAAAGGAATTATCTGGATAGTGATTAATTAACTGAGGTAGTACCTCAAAAAAATCCGGAATAAAGACATCATCATCATGAAAAAGCATTAGATACTTCTCTTTATTTAGCTTTAGCGTATTGTTAAAATGCTCATTCCATGATACACAATTAGTAACCCTTCTATATTTTAGCTTCGGATGAAATTCTATCCATTCGTGATTCAAGCCTTCCACACTGTTATCGGAAAGAATAAAGGAAAATTCCTCGTTGTTGTATGCAAGACTGTTCAGGCATTCTCGAAGAAACTTAGTTCTTCCATTAGTGTGGACTACAAGCTCAATCATCTATCAAATATCAAATGACAATGAGAGCAAATAGCTTTCTGAGCCAACACGACCTATTGTATGTTCCTTAATAGGAAGGATTTCTATCCGATCTCGAAGCTTTGGAGAAACCGATTCTAATAGAAAAGACCCAAATCCCCCATCTAAAATGTGGTCCTCAACTACAGTTATTTTCTTCTTATTTGCTACGAATTCTTCGAATTTATCCTTGTGCCCCATTCCCCAAATCGGACAATGGTAGATGGAATCTAATCCTAAATCTTTGAACATTTTAGTATGTATAAAATACTGTGCAATTGCCCCTGTAGTTAAAATGACATTGTCACTATTCGAATTACCCTTGAATAGGTTTATTAAAGGAACCTTAGCTAGGTCGAATTGCGAAAACAAATTTTCTTCTCCTGCTTTGCGTAAACGGAAATACTTTGGTCCTGTAGTATTCAGACTCCAATCTAAACAAAAGCTCGTACTTACAGGGTCTAATGGACTCATAATTGTGAAATTAGGCAACATACGAATCAGACCGTAGTCTTGAATACTATGATGAGAATATCCTAAGTTACCATAGGCTAAACCACCTCCAACCGTAACTATAGTGACATCCAAATTATGATAATCAATATCGTTGCGTAATTGCTCGGCACAACGCCAGGTTGGGAAGTTACCGATAGAATACACGAAAGGTTTTAGCCCCGATTTAGCCATTCCCGCCGCTACTGATGCAATCGCTTGCTCAGAAATACCCATGTTAAAAAACCTATCTGGAAACTCTCTTTCAAAAGGCTCCAAAACGCTATATCCTAAATCGGCCGTTATTAATACAATTCGTAAATCTTTTTTCGCATGTTCAATCAAGCGACTAACAAATTCATTTCTCATTTTAGCTTAATTGTTTTAATGCCTCTTGTAACAACTCATCGTTCAGGGTTTTGTAATGCCAATGGACAGAATTTTCCATAAACTTTACGCCCTTTCCTTTAATAGTTTTACAAATAATTGCAGAAGGCTTGTTTTCGTTTTTCGCAGTTATGTATTTTCGTATCTCTGAATGGTTATGACCATCACATTTGACTACATGCATTCCAAAAGCAGAAAATTTTTCGAAAAAATCGATATTAATAGTCCTTTCAACCGTAGTTAAACTTTGAAGATTATTATTATCAACTATTACTTTTAAATTATCTAATTTGAAATGGCAAGCAATTAACAGTGATTCCCACATAGAACCCTCTTGAAACTCACCGTCACCAGTTACAACAAACACATCTCCTTGTTCCTTTTTTATTTTCTTACTTAACGCCAAGCCAACAGCGAATGGAAGACCGTGGCCAAGCGAACCCGTTGAAAATTCAACACCATTAACCTTGTGGCTAACGTGATTCATTAAATCAGATTCATTTTTCCCATAAGAAAATAATTCATCTTGATTTATAAATCCAGATAGATGCAAGGCCGCATAATACGAAGCAGTTGCATGACCTTTACTTAGTACAAATTTATCATTTTTACCACTTGCTAAATATGTGATATTTGGATCAAATAAAACCGCAAGTATATCGGCGATTGATAACGCTGAACCTATATGTGATCCCTGACTGGAGTGTATGATTCTACACGTCAATTCACGAATTAATTTAGCTCTTTCTAGTGTATTATTCATTAGTTCGTCAGAATTGATTTAATTTGATCACAAACATATATAACTTGGCTCTTTGTTAAGGTAACTCCGCTAGGAAGATTAATTCCATTGTTCGCAATCTCTACAGAATTAGGCTGTGCGCTTTGAGATTTAGGCCAATATGGGTATTGACTAATTGAAGGGAAAACAGGTCGTGTATCAATTCCTTTTTCTCTTAACTTAACAAATAGTTCTTCTCTTGTAATATTACTCTTTGAGTTTAAACTAATGCAAGACATCCAATAAATACTCTTAGTGTCTTCGTTTTCATCCCAAAAATCAATGCCTACAACGTTCAATAAATGTTCTCGGTACCATGCGTTGATTCTTCTCTTTTTTTCTATCATTACACCAACTCGCTCCAACTGACCTAACCCTAGGGCCGCTTGAATATTACTCATCTTGTACTTAAAACCTAATTCCTCGATCCAAAACGTTCCTGGTATTCGACCTTGATCCCATTTGCGATAAGCTCTTTCATATAACGCCTTATCATTTGTACACAACATGCCGCCTTCTCCAGTGACAGTAAGCTTTGCGCCTTGAAAGCTAAATGCCGCAAAATCACCAAATGATCCCGTTCTTTTATCTTTATATTTGGCTCCAACAGAAGGAGCTGCATCTTCTATTAAAAAAAGATTATATTTTTTTTTGAGTTTTATAAAGTCATCCATTCTACATGGATTGCCATATAAATGAACAGGGATTATTGCTCTGGTTTTATTAGTTATTAATTTTTCCACGCTACTAGCATCCAAGTCCCAAGTGTCCCTATGGACATCGGCAAAAACAGGAACTCCACCAGCCCAAACAACAGCATTAGCAGTGGCAACCCATGTAATATCTGGAACGATTACCTCGTCGCCTGGTTTCAATTCAAGGCTCGCTAAAGCAATGTGTAGGGCTCCGCTGCAGGAAGAAGTAGCTATTGCATATTTACATCCTACATATTCTGCAAACTTTGATTCATACTCACTTAGATATTTACTCCAATTTGAATTCCAGCCATTTAAAGTCGCATCGGCTGTATATCGCCTCTCTGGAGATCCTATAGTAGGACCAGCTGTTAGAATCATTTCTCCCTCTCTCCAATTAGAGATGGAATCACGTTTCATGTGAAGGAAGTAACAGTTTTCATCTAATTGAGATTGACTGAACGCGATAAATCCTTTTTTCTCATAGAATGTTATAGCCTTTTCATTTGTAGATAACACTCTTAAAAACAGTGTGTCAGCTAGTAATACATCTTTACACCAGGTATGAAGAGTATCTATAGCATCAGTAAATGTACCATCACTTTTAGTTCGTGGATCTCGAACCAAATTATCCAATTCTATTTGGTAATCTTCACAAACAGAGGATAGAGCCAGCCCAATGTGTCCAACACATTTACTTTCTTTACTGTACAATAAAAACAAAACCTTCGATTCAGATTCTATTAATACCTCATTCAACCACCGCTCAGTGCTACTCGTTGTTGCTGCTGGGCTATTAAAATACGTGTCAAGATGATGATTTCTCCAATTCTTCAAATTTTCTATCAAGTCGTCATTGTTGCGATGCAAATCTCCGATTGGACTTAAATAACCTCCATTACTCAATGGAATATTAACAGCATTAAGTGTTAAATGATTGTCATGCTTTTTTAATGCGGCGAATTCATTGATTACGTTTTTTTTAAATTCAGATTTCATAGTTGTTAAAAGTTTAATCCAAAAAATTCTTCCATCTGTTCAGCGATGTAGTCTAAATGTTCACGATCTAAAGCAGGGTATATTCCAACCCAGAATGTGTCGTTCATTGTTTTATCTGTATTCTCCAATGAGCCTACCACGCGGTGTTGAATACCGTGGAAGTATGGCTGGCGAATCAAGTTTCCTGCAAAAAGAAGTCTTGATCCAATCTTATTTTCATCTAGATACCTCAGAAGCTCGACACGTGTAAATCCACAATCATCTTTCAATGTAATCGGGAAACCAAACCATGATGGATCTGAGTTCTCCGTAGGTGTAGTTAATTCAATGTAATCGGTTAAAGATTGAAGTCTAACATGTAGATAGTTAAAGTTCGCTCTGCGCTTTTCTATGAAATCATCTAATCGATCTAACTGTGCAAGTCCACAAGCCGCCTGCATATCAGTTATCTTGAGGTTGTAACCTAAATGCGAATAAACATATTTATGATCGTAGCCGTAAGGTAGTGTGCCGTGACTTTGCTCAAAACGACAGCCGCAAGTATTATCCTTACCTGGAGGACAATAGCAGTCTCGTCCCCAATCGCGGAATGACTCAGCAGTTTTCTTCAAATGGGTATTGTTTGTAAATACTGCTCCACCTTCACCCATAGTTATGTGATGTGCTGGGTAAAAACTAAGAGTTGCTATGTCACCAAAGGTTCCAACTTTTTGGCCATTGTATGTGCCCCCTAATGCGTCACAAGTATCTTCTACCAACCAAAGATTATACTTATCACAGATTTCACGGATTTTACCTAGATCAAATGGATTACCTAATGTATGAGCAATCATGATTGCTTTGGTCTTATCAGTAATGGCAGGTTCGATTAAATCAGCGTTGATATTGTGAGTTTTCAAATCCACGTCTACAAAAACAGGAATTGCACCAAACTGAATAATTGGATTTACCGTCGTAGGGAAACCTGCAGCTACGGTAATCACCTCATCACCTTTTTTAATAGCTCGATCACCTAGCGACGAAGATGTGAGCGCAGAGAATGCAACTAGATTAGCTGATGAACCGGAATTGACACTGAGTACATGCTTCACTCCGAGGTAGTCAGCTAATTTCGCCTCAAACTGTGCGTTAAATCGCCCTGTAGTTAGCCATCCATCTAGGGAGGCCTCAACCATATTCTGTAATTCAGGAGTACCAATAACTTTCCCTGATGGAGGAATCACATCTACCCCAGGTCTAATTCTGCTGTCGGCATATTTAAGAGCTGAATATTCAGCTACTTTAGAAATAATTTCTTGTTGAAGGGTTTGAAGTTCTTTCATTAGTTTAAGTAAGATTTAATCTCATTAATACAATATTGGCGCATATCTTCTTGACGATTAAAGGCTTTATTCCAATCTACAATTCGCTTAATTGTGGATTCAAGGTTCCATTTCGGAGTCCAGTTCAATTTATCTTTAACTTTGGAAATGTCGAGTTTTAGGAAGCGTGCCTCATGTGGATTAGCCTCATCGTCTAATTTCCAACCCGGACATCCTTTCCAATTAAGGTTTATAGTATTTAGGATACTTTCAACAGATTGACAGTCTTCATCTCTAGGACCGAAGTTAAATGGCTCAGCTACAGCGCTTCCTCTATCATAAAGCTCCTCTGCTAGAATCAGGTAGCCACTTAAGGGTTCAATAACATGCTGCCAAGGACGAGTAGCCTTCGGGTTTCGAATAATTACTTGTTCACCCTCATTATATGAACGCAGCACGTCGGGAATTAGGCGGTCCTTGGACCAATCACCACCTCCAATTACATTTCCTGCTCTTGCAGATGCTATTGCAACATCCGTTGATTGAAAAAAGGAACGTCTAAATGCTGATGTGACAAGTTCTGCACATCCTTTACTACTGCTGTAAGGATCATACCCCCCCACAGCTTCATTTTCACGATAACCCCATTCCCATTCTCTGTTCTCGTAGCATTTATCGGTTGTCACGATTACAATACTTTTTAAATCCGAGAGCCCGCGAGATGCTTGAAGAAGATTGGCTGTACCCATTACATTGGTCTCATATGTTCCTAATGGGTCTTCGTAAGAATCACGAACAAGAGGCTGAGCAGCAAGGTGTAAGATAATATCAGGGGAAAAAGACTCAATTGAATTTCTTAGTTTTTCAAAATTCCGAATATCACCAAATTCCGATTCCATTCCTGAAGATACACTGGCTACTTCAAAAAGATTAGGTTCCGTGTTTGGTTTAAGAGAGTAACCTTTAACCTGTGCTCCCATATCCACTAACCATAGCGAGAGCCAGCTCCCCTTAAATCCTGTATGACCAGTTAGAAAAACTTTTTTACCTTCCCAAAAAGATCGATCAACAATTCTCATAACTACCAGATTTTCCATGGTGCTTTTCTATCATCCCAAAGCTTATTGAGGTAATTTTTATCCCTTAAGGTATCCATTGGTTGCCAAAAGTCGAAGTGTTTAAAGACGTTTAATTCACCATCTTTTGCCAAATTTATTAGTGGTTCTTGTTCCCAAACAGTATCATCACTTCCAATGTATTCAATTACACTAGGCGACAAAACAAAGAAGCCTCCGTTAATTAACGCGCCATCCCCTTTAGGTTTTTCCTCAAATGCAGTGACTCGATCTCCTTCAAGAGCCAAGGCCCCAAATCTTCCTGGAGGATAAACGCCTGTTAGCGTGGCCTTTAAACCATGAGATTGGTGAAAATGTATTAAAGCTTTTAAATCTATGTTGGCAAGACCGTCGCCATAAGTTAGGCAAAACGCTTGTTCGTTTTTTAAATATTCCTTGACTCGCTTTAATCTTCCTCCTGTCATTGTTACTTCGCCGGTATCAACCAATGTTACTTTCCATGGCTCAGCACGCTCTTTATGAACAATCATGTTGTTATTTTCCATTTCGAATGTAACATCCGACTGATGTAGAAAGTAGTTAGCAAAGTACTCTTTAATAACATATCCTTTAAATCCCAAACAAATAATAAATTCGTTAATTCCGTGATGGGAGTATGTTTTCATGATATGCCATAAAATTGGTTTACCTCCAATTTCTACCATTGGCTTTGGTTTAGATACTGTTTCCTCGCTAAGCCTTGTACCGAGGCCACCAGCTAGAATTACTGCTTTCATAATTTTAATTTGTAGGGACAAAAACGTCCGATTTGAAGTTCTTTTTTTCTAGACCCATGGAATTTAATATCAAACTAATATCTTTTATCATGTTTTGATTGCCGCAAGCGTAAATTAAAGTTTCAGAAACATTTATGTTTAAATTAAGCAATTGGTCTTGAACATATCCCTTAAAGAAACCTTCTGTCAGTTCCCTACTTGTAACCTTAATGATATTAATTCCTGGCAAGATTTTTTCAAGTGAATAAATATGCTCAAGAGCATAGCGCTGGCCATGAATCAGTGTGATTTGATTTTTGTTTATTCTTCCTTTTCGTAATACGCTGCGTATAATGGATATATTTGGTGCGACACCTGTTCCAGTGCTTACAAATATCAAGTTTTTTGGCAGCTCCTTAGGTAGTATATACGTGCCTTTTGGTCCCTCTATTCTCAGAAGATCGTTGACTTTGGCCTCATTAAACAAATAATTTGAGAATTGACCGCCAGCGTAATTTTTAATCAATAATTCAATCTCAGTGTCTGAAGGGGTTGATGATATGGAATAACTTCTCTTTATGCCTTTTACTGATAGGTCTATGTATTGACCTGCCAAAAACTCCAAAGACTTATTGGGAGGGGTTCTAAGGGTTACTTTTACTACATCCTCAGAAAGAAATTCGAGTAATGAAATCTTGGCCGGGACAGTTTTCACTTCGGGTAAAACGCCTTCAATAAAGCTTACATCTTCTAACTCTAAATCTGAAAGGGGCTTAGTGATACATGATAAACAATATCCTTCTTGTACTTCTTGATCGGTTAAGCCCTCCTGTGTACTTGGCATCACAAAGTCACCTGAAACAACCCTTACTTTGCATTCGGAACAACGACCGTTCAAACAACTATGATCTATAGTAATAGATTCATTTCTTGCTGATTCGAGAATACTTAAATCAGGACTTACTTCGAAAAACCGTTCGTTATTTATCGAAATTTTCAATTTACCTCTCTTAATTCGTTTACGTTTAGAAGGAACCAGTCATAGGTTCTCTGAATTCCGTCTTGCAGAGAAATTGACGAAGACCATCCATTTTGTTGAAGTTTTGAGGTATCCATCAATTTCCTAGGCGTACCGTCTGGCTTAGTATTATCCCAGTTGATTTCTCCTAAATGTCCAATTGTGTCCTGAATTTGAATAGCTAATTCTTTAACAGTTAGGTCTACACCAGTTCCTACGTTATACAAATGCTCATCTAGTTTATTCTCAAGAGCAAATAATACAGCTTGACCCAAATCATCTACGTGAAGAAACTCGCGCATTGGAGATCCTGAACCCCAAAGCTCAACCGGAGCATTCCCATTCATCTTTGCCTCGTGAAACTTTCTAATCATTGCTGGTAAAACATGCGAAGACTTTAGATCAAAGTTGTCGTTTGGACCATAAAGATTGGTAGGCATTAAAGAAACATAATCTTTACCGTATTCTTTTCTCAAAGCTTCAATCAACTTAACCCCAGAAATCTTTGCGATTGCATACCATTCATTAGTTGGCTCTAACGAGTCTGTGAGTAGGTATTCCTCTTTTAAAGGCTGAGGGGCAAACTTAGGATAGATACAGCTCGACCCTAAGAAAATAAACTTAGGCACATTATTTTCATGGGCAGAACGAATGAGGTTGTTCTGGATGAGCATATTCTCCATCAAGAACTCATATGGGTAAGTATCGTTGGCAAGAATTCCTCCAACCCTGGCTGCTGCATCGATAATAGCAACAGGTTGCTCGGCTCTTATGAACTCCTCAACAGCCTTTTGATCTCGTAAATCAAGCTCTTTAGAAGTCTTACCTGTAAGGTTATTATAACCCTCTGCTTCTAGCGCTCTCCAGCATGCCGAACCCACCATTCCTCGATGGCCCGCAACATATATTTTATCAGACTTCTTAATCATTACTCAAAGTAATTGAGAATTTGGTAGCCTCCGTCTTCGAGGTATTTATCTTTTTGCATCAGCTTAAGGTCCGAAGTCATCATGTCACCTACGAGTTCAGCAAGCTGAATTTGGGGTTCCCATCCGAGTTTCTCTTTCGCTTTGGTTGGATCCCCAATCAAAAGATCTACCTCAGTTGGGCGGAAGTACTTTGGATCAATTGCTAATACTTCTTTGCCTATTTCTAACTGGTAATTGGGATTGTTGCACTTCGTGACTTTCGCAACCTCATCAACTCCTGTGCCTATAAATTCTAATTCAATCCCTACGTGATCAAAAGCCATTTTCACAAAGTCACGAATCTTCGTGGTCTTTCCTGTTGCAATAACCCAGTCTTCTGCCTCTTCTGCTTGAAGAATCATCCACATCATTCGGACGTAATCCTTAGCATGTCCCCAGTCTCTTTTGGAGTCAAGATTCCCTAAATAGAATTTATCCTGAAGCCCAAGTGCAATTCGAGAAACAGCGCGCGTTATTTTACGCGTTACGAAAGTCTCTCCACGAATAGGGCTCTCGTGATTAAATAGGATTCCGTTAGATGCAAATATACCATAGGCTTCACGGTAATTTACCGTAATCCAATAGGCATACATTTTTGCCACCGCATAAGGAGAGCGTGGATAGAACGGTGTTGTTTCGGTCTGTGGCACCTCTTGTACTTTACCATAAAGCTCGGAGGTAGATGCTTGATAAATGCGCGTTTTCTTATCTAGACCGAGAATCCGAATAGCTTCTAATAATCTCAGTGTCCCAATTCCATCCGCGTCCGCAACATATTCTGGAACATCGAAGGATACACGGACATGGCTCATAGCAGCGAGGTTATATATCTCGTCTGGCTTAATCTCTTGAATCAATCGAACCAGATTGGTGCTATCTGTCATGTCTCCGTAATGCATGAAGAATTTAGCCCCATCGAGATGTGGGTCTTGATATAGATGGTCGATTCTATCAGTATTGAACAATGATGTTCTGCGCTTCAATCCATGTACAATATAGTCCTTCTTCAGAAGAAACTCTGTAAGGTAAGCCCCGTCTTGACCAGTTACACCGGTGATTAATGCTATTTTACTCATTAGACTTTATTTGTTTCTTTTATTACGCTTTCATATTCTTCAGGCGTACCACAAAGCAAAAAATCACTTCTTTCTGATTCAAATGACCAAACGCTCATATTATCCATCAAAATGTTTTGGTAGACCCCTGAAACATAAAGCTCATTTTTAAGTTGAGCAACACTATCTGAATCTACATATCCCAGAATTCGATCTAAGTTTTTAAATCCATATAGCCCTGTGCAGCAATAATCAGAAATCCGCTCTTTTTCTGTAATCTTCGAGACTTTACCTAATGCGTCTACAAATGACCAATGACTGCCTTCTTCTTTGAAAACCTCGATAATCCCTTCACAATCTTTAGTAGCCATAAGTGAATGAGGCAACTCTTTCTTCCGAATAGTATCACCATTGTAAATCCATACGGAACCCTTGTAATTCCGATATTTAGAAATCTTTATACCATTGACAACAGAAGTCAATTGACCGTTTGTGTCTTCGATTTCTACCACTTGAAAATCCTCAAAATTTAGAGATTTGAGGATGCCTTCTATTTGCTTTTTATTTGCATCATTCTTGTTTAGGATCATTAGCGTCGGCACTTTATCATCAAAATACTCTAATATATGTTGAATAACAGGTCTCCCAGAAACCGGCAATAAATACTTCGCGGTAGTATATCCAGAAGACTTAAACCTACTTCCTTTACCTGCAATTGGTATAATCTGCATAGTACTTTTTAGTTAATTCTACAAATGCCTCTTGTCTGTCAGCTCGATCGCTGTGTAAAGGGATCATGGTAAAGAAAAGATGTGACAAACCCGCATATAATAGCTTGCGATTGATGTTGAATATCTCCTCAAAATCCTCAACAATTAGTTCGTTAGTAACAACTTTTCCAGAAGCAATTACATAATCATATCCAGCAATCATACTGTGAGCGAGTTTGTATATGTCGTAGCTAAATGGAACGACTAAAGATTGACCTGTATCCCTTGATAAATAACCACGAGGGTCTAATACTTTAACTGTTTGAGTGCGTGTGTCAAATAATAGATTGCTAAAGCAAAAATCACCATGTCCGCCAACTAATTTATCATCATAACTATCCAGATTTTTCGCTATTACAAGCTGTGACTCTAAAAAATCTTGGTTGATACCTAGCCTTTGATAACCGTTATATGTTTTTCTTTCTTTCGCTTTTGCCATATAAAACCCGCCTTTGTTTTGCTGAATTACTTGAGATTGCTGGAACTTCCCAATCAATATTGCACAAAGACTAAGTGTTTTTTTCCAAAAATCATCGTCTTTAGTCCCATAGACATAAAGATCCGAAAGAGTAGGGAGGGCAAAGTATTCCAAATCGTATGAGGCACTATCTCCAAAAAGAGTAAAATTTTTAGGCGTCGGACAGGAAGCGGGAAATTTGTTAGAATAATTAATTAACCAATTGTATTCGTAAAAAATTTTTGCGAAATCCTTGGAACGCTTTGTTAGCATTGAATCCGTTGAGACTTTAATACTATTAAAGTTTCGGGATTCTAAAAAGCGCTTTTTACCATTATAGTAAGTTGCATAATTTCCGAAATCGAACCATTTTTTAGATGATACTTTGTTTGAGGCACTGACCAATTGTGATAAAAAGGTATTGGTATCGGTGCTCCTTGACAAATATTCAGATAAATCAGCTCGAGTGACGGTAAATGCTCCAGCGAATACTTGACTTTGATTTATATAATACCATGTAGGGTATGAGTAATTAGGCTTGCCAATGTACAATGTGTTAGGACTATACTCGATTGAAAGCAAGGTATCGCCATAATAGAAAATGTAATCAGATACATTGGTCGTAATGTCTGTAACGAATTCAATGACATCCCGAAGTGATAATCCTAACTGGCAATGAATCACGTCGTTCTTAATCCATTTAGAGGAATATCCTTCCGGCAGCGTAAAAACAACTTTATCACAAACTTTTTCAATTGATTCAATTTGGTAAGACGAAAGAGGCTGGTTAGCCAATGGAAGATCACTAGGGACAATCTTTCCAAAGTCAGCAGCCAAGTCATTTGTTAAGTATTGACTCGATAAAATTACTCCTAATCTCATCCTATTAGTTTTATGATCTCGTCGTATGATAACTCCGTAAATTCTGAAGGTCTTATCGCCTTATCATCAATATAAAAACCCCCTTCACCACACCAAGGCTTTCCGAAAATCAATCCGTCATATGGCACATTATGTCTTGCCAACCATTCAATTAACGTCGGGGCCGTTATTGCATTAATTTTTCCCAAATCCCCCTGGTGAGTATACATATTTCTGGCTGTGAATAGAATAATTTCAAATCCCTTTTTTTTATATTCATTCAGCTTATGAATGACTGCGAAATTCGGTTTTTTCTCAGAATACTCGGTGGCGGACTCATGAATTGTTATTGTATTGTCTATATCTACTATCAGTTTAGGATCCTTACTTACCATCTCTATAACTTCTTAAGCAACCAACTGCTCGATTGAATTTTATCTCCTAGCCCGTCGATGAGGGCAATGCCCATTTTTTCACAGATCGGGCGTTCTGGTATAGTGTCGTTATTTTGATCGCCACCGTTGGCAAAAGCTAAATCATGGCTTTGACCAAATTCCCCGGCAATTTTCTCTAACGTCGCACAAACGGTACGATCATCATCTACTGACAGGATAGCGTGATCCACGGCTTTAATATTTGAGACGATAATCATTCGCTCGTCTTCCTTTTGGAACTCTTTGCTGCCCTTCAAAGCTCTTTGAGAATCGTTATTTACAATCACGAATAGCTCATCCGCCAATGCTTTAGCATTGTTGAAATATTCCAAGTGTCCTTTGTGGATGGGATTAAAGTATCCCGAAACTATTACTCCTTTTTTCTTCATATTACTTCCTGTCAAAATCGTCTTGTACTCTTACTATATCAGATTCATCTGATGGGATATCGCTGGTGTGTTGCCATATTTCAGCGACGATACCATAATCCGATAGCCCAATCAAGCGATGTCTTTCGCCTTGCGCTAGTTTAACTTGCGCACCCTCTTCGAACTCCATCAAATCTCCTTCTGCATCATCATTGCTACGAATAATTCCAACAGTCCCTCTAAAAACTTGCCAGATTTCAGCGCGGCGGTGGTGGTATTGCCAAGAGAGTCTAGCCTCAGGTTTTACAATTAATATTTTCGGACTCAATTTCCCTTCAATACGAAGGGTTTCCACATCAATACCGTCAAAAAACTTATTGGCGAATGCTTGGGCCTCTTCTTCATTAATAACCAAGAATCCGCCCCAAGGACGCGAAAAATCTTTATCTGCTACTGTAAACCCGTAGCCTTCAATTTCTGCTTGTACTGTCTTAAAAAACACGTTACTCATTCCATGTCACTTTTATGTCTCCTCTACCGTAATTGGCCTTAATTAACGGTCCATATGCCTGCAACCGGGCAATCATTGTTCGTCTTGCTTCTCCCAAATCAACAAACACCCCGAGCGTCTATCATCAGGTACTTTCGCAAGTACCTCGTACTCAATCTGCTTCTCAGTCACCTTAGCTACCTTACCCATCAACTCAGCGATGTACTCCTCATCCACATCACTACCCACAAGCACCACCTCAATAACATCACTATCCAGTCCCTGCGCCAGCTTCCCGCAAATCCAAACTTGGTCTAGGTTTTCTTTGACGCGTTCCACCACACGTTCGATAATCGCATCGATGCCCGTGACTTTGCGCAGCATGGTGGTGAGATCAGAAGTAAGGGGGTGTTTTTTGTTGACGCGGTAGAGCTTGCGGCGGCCGTCCATTTCAGACTGGAGCATGCCGGCTTGTTCGAGACGGTTGAGTTCGACGCGGACGCTGTTGGAGTTTTCTTCCAACTCTTTAGAAAGGCCTTGGAGGTACCCGCTTAGGTCTTGGTTGACAAAGAAGCGCAGGAGCAGCTTCAAGCGGGTTTTGGAGGTAATAAGTGGTCCTAGTAGATTGGTAGGCATCGGTGGGTTTCTCACGGCTTCGCCGCAGTGAGTCACATGTGCCATTCAATAAAAGGAGGACCTTTTAGGGAGATGGGTAGCTTGTGCACACTGGTCTGGCCGAGTGTATTCCTAAAGGCACACGAAAGGGTGTGAACAAAAGGAATTGGTTTTGGTTTGGAAGCCAAAAGTAAGGAAGGAATACACGTAATTCCCAAAGTGGTAAGTAAATTTTTTACCTGAATGGTAGATTGTCTCTATTTGGACAAATTTCGA
>CBFHKC010000014.1:24223-34483 GCA_965656315.1 uncultured Schleiferiaceae bacterium
GAGGATGGCTTCTTCGTTCATGAATTGGCCAGAGGTGATTCTTACGTACGACCCAGGGGTGATCTCTTCGATCTGTAAGGCCTCGTGCGCATAGTGTCCCAACCACTTTTGGATGGCTGCGATCTCTTCTTCACGCACCACCGCGGGGCGACGCAACCAGAACAGGTAGCGTACGGTTCCCGGGTAGGAAAAGACTTCTTCGCGCTTGGCATCTTCGATGTGAATGAACACGTATCCGCGGAACAGGGGTTCTTCAACCGTTTTTACACGGTCCGACCACTGGCGTTTGATCTTATGGAGGGGGCAGTAGACTTCGTATCCAGCTGCGGTGAGGCGATCCGCTACCTTTTTTTCGTGACGCGGTTTGGTATAGAGTACGTACCAGTTTTTGATGTTAGGGTCGGATGTACTCATTTCATGCAGGGTTATCTTGGCTTACGCCATGATGTTTTTTGCTTCTACGCGGCCGATGAAAAAGAGGACGAGTAGGAAGCCCGTGATGACAGAGCCGAAGATACCTGCTTTTGCGGCGGATGCTTTTTCTTTTGCGAGGGGGAAGATAGGCTCATCGAAATATTTAAAGGGACCTTCAAGGTTCATAAGCTCTGCTTTCGACATTTCGAGCCCTTTGATATATTCACCGTAAGCCACTTTGAGGGCCTCCATGTCGATCATAAGACGAGTCTCTTTCATCTTATCTACGGAAGAGATGAGAGAGTTATTTTGATCCGAGTACTCGCCTAGTTTACGGAGAGTAGCGTCGATGGAGATCTCTAGTGAGTCCACTTTTTCTTGGAAGGAACGTACGGCGTCCATGCCTTTTTCGCGCTTCCAGTCTTTGAATTGGCTTTCGGTGTTTTGAACGAGTTGCGTTGCGAGGTCATAAGTAAAGGCTTCATCTTCTGCCGTTACATTGAAACCCAATACGCCTGACTCTTCATCGAATGCTGCACCAATGACTCCTTCGTTTAAAGCGAGGAACACTTCGGTGAGTACAGAATCCGTATAGCGCTGATTAGTACCAAAGTTCGATTGATATTCTGTCATAAACTCTTCATCGTCTTCCATGGCTTCTGCGTAATAACGATCTATGAGTCGGCCGTCTTCGAGGTCCGCAATCATTGCATGAGCAATGTTGTTGCGCGAGGTGAGAAACTCTTGAACAGTAGCACTGGATGACGCTGAACCTCCTACTCCACCAAGCCCAAAGCTCGAAGCCAGACGCATGGCGCTGGATAGACCGCCACTTTCTTCTTGGAAGAAGAGCTGGTAGGAAGCCGTGTAGGTGGGTTTAGTGAGGAATTTAGTGTACAAGGCAGCGCCCAGGCCGATCATTAGGGACAGGGCAATGATTTTGGTGCGCTGTGGCCATACGATGGACCACCAGTCCTGGAGTTTGAGGATGATGTCCTTCAGGGTGATTTCGTCGTCTGCGGTGTGGCGCGGGGTATCGGGAAGTTGCTGCTCCATGGTGAAGTTTCTGGTTTGGAGGTGCAATTTAGAAAGAATTGGTTTGGGAATCCCGAAATGAGACCCGTTGGAGTGAAAAAATTTAGCTCCTAATGAAAAGACCTTTCCTATTAAGGCGGATATAGTACCTTTGGGCCTACAAAAACCAATTTTAAACGCTCATGAATTTGAGAAAGCTACTTTGGGCCCTCGCCCTAGTTCCCACCCTGCTTGTTGCGCAGCCGACCAACCAGCAACTTCGCCAGATGGCACGCACCGAAGCCTCCAACCAAGGGGTCGACCCGGACGTGCTCGAAGCTCGCCTCCAGGCCCGCGGCATCAACACCGACGCCCTTACCATGAGCGATGCACCTCGCGTGCAGCCGATCGTTGAGGAGGAGATTGCGAAGATGAAAGCCGAAGCTGTATCTCAAAATGCTCCAGTCACGGAAAAAGTGACTGTCGCAGTTTTGGATACAACTCTTCCAGCACCCGCCGTAAATGAGCGTGTTTCTGCAGTTCAAGAAGACGTTGAAAAAGTAAACCGTGCGGAAGCCGCATTATTAGATTCTTCAGACGCGAACATGGTCTTCGGTAAGCACATTTTCCGTGATGGATCTATTAATGTATTCGAAGTCAGTAAAGACTACATCCCGAACGATTCCTACATTTTGGGACCTGGCGATGTGGTGACCGTGAGCATTTTCGGAAAGTCGCAGGCGGATCTGCAGTTTACAATCAAGCCAGATGGATTTATCGAGCCGGCCAACTTGCCAAAAATCTATTTGAAAGGAATTTCATTAGGTCAAGCGCGTGAAGTAGTGCGTCGCAGACTGCAAAATTTCTATCAGTTCGAAAAGGGCCAATTCGCTTTGACCCTCACCACCGCACGTACCCTGACCATCCAGATCACCGGTGCCGTGGCACAGCCAGGAACCTACACTTTGAGTGCGTACAACACCGCATTTAATGCACTCATAGCGGCGGGTGGACCTTCAAAATTGGGGACTGTTCGTGAGATTCAAGTAATCAATGGTGGACGCGTGAAGGAATTGGATGTGTATGAATACCTGTTCAACCCGAAAAAGCAAAAAGACTACTACCTCCAGAACAATGACATCCTCTATGTGCCGTTCATCGGTGACCTCGTTGAGATCAGCGGTTCTGTTAAGCAGGTCGGTGTCTTTGAAATGAAAGAGAAAGAGACGTTCACCGACCTCTTAAAATATTCCGGTGGCTACCTCAGTGACGCGCTCGAAGATGAGATTCAGCTCGTGCGTAAGAATAAAGAAGGTTCGTTTGTGAAGGAGTACAGCGGGGCAGAGCTTGCCAAGCTGAACTTTGAAGACGGCGACAAAGTCATCATCGCTACCCAAACTTCCGATAAGAAGGATTATGTGGAGATCAAAGGCCTCGTGGATTACCCAGGGATCTATGGTATCCGTGATTACCCGACGCTGAAAGCTGTGCTCGACAAAGTAGGTCTGCGTGAAGAAACTCGCATGGACGTCGGTTATGTTACCCGCCTACGCAACGACGGTACCACGGAGCTCCTAAGCTTCTCTCCATCGCTTGTTATCGCCGGTTCTACCGACCTTGAACTCCAAGCCGAAGACATGATCAGCGTATTAGACTCGCGCAACTATGTCGACCGTGCTACCGTGCGCGTTACCGGTCAGGTACGCCAGCCAGGTCAGTTCACCATAGACTCGAATGTGACTATTCCAGCACTGATCGACCTTACTAACGGCCTAACTCGTGAAGCCAAGCGCGATGCTGCATACGTATTCCGTACCTACCCAAATGGTGAAACCGAAGTACTTCCAGTAGCTCTTAATGATGCTGGTTTTGTATTCCAAGACCGCGATGAGCTCCGCATCCTTTCAGAAAAGACCTTCTACGACGGCGCTGTGATCAGCGTATCTGGTGAAGTAAAGATTCCTTTAGAGATGCCATACGACAAAGACATCACCCTTGCCGAGGTGGTTGAGCTTTCCGGTGGCCTCACCTTTGCCGGTGACTCTACCCAGCTCATCGTCTACCGCATGCCTTTTAATGGTGAAAGCATCGGTGACCTGCAGGAGATCGTCCTAAACCTGGATCGTGACGCCGACTTGACCTTCGAACCGTTTGACGCACTCGTGGTACGTCGTAAATATGGTTTCGACTTCCAAGAATATGTAACCATCCAAGGTGAGGTAAGCTACCCAGGACGCTACGCGATCCGTGAAGGTGAAACCGTTCGCGACCTGATCCGTAAAGCCGGAGGTGTAACGGCCATGGCCTTCCCAGAAGCGGCACGTTTTACCCGCCAAGGAAAAGGCCAAGTGGCCATCAGCGTTGAAAAAATCTTGAAGAACCGTGGTTCGTACGAAAACATCGAGCTGATGCCAGGCGACAACATTGTTATTCCTAACCGTGACTACACCGTTGAGATCCGCATGGCGAATACAGAAGCTGAAAACTACGGCCTCTTCTCTGACCGATTCGCTGGAGAGAGCATGCACGTTGCCTATGTAGCAGGTAAAAGCGCTCGCTGGTACGTGAAGAACATGGCTGGTGGATTCGGAGAAAACGCCAAACGCTCAAACACCACTGTAATCTATGCAAACGGTGTTGCTAAAGATTTCAAATACTGGCGTTTCAAGCGCTACCCACGTGTCAAGCCAGGCGCTATGGTTGTTGTAGGTGCGAAGCCTGTGAAAACTGAAAAGGAGAAACAAGAACGCAAAGACATTGACTGGCAAGGCTTCTCGCAGAACCTTATCGCACAGGTGACTTCTGTTCTTACCGTTTGGACGCTTGCAACCAAGCTCTAAGCTCGAGCACCGTACCTCATACTTTAAGGACCCCATCGCTCACGCGGTGGGGTTTTTTTTGTGTTCAAAAACACCGAGGTTATAATAAAGTATCCCAGAATATACCACTTTATCTACCCTGAAGAGTCTCAAACGGAGAACATGTGGTGGGCGGGAGTAGATTTGTCGCGATTAATAATCAATTGCCAATATGATTCGGCGTTCAAATTGTTTCATTTTAATTTAACTTAAATAAAAATGACATTGATTTGGTTCGAATGTTGCTAGTGATTGAAAACAAGTGACAACCTCAAAATCTACTATGAGAATCTTTACCGTTCTGTTTTTCGCTTTTGTTCTATCCACTTCCGCTTCGGCTCAATCGATACGTATGAAAAGTGGTTTCGACGCCACTACAAGTACGAAGAACTTTGCCTTTGAAACGAGTACCTACTCTGGAAAACTCAAAGCGAGCAATACAGAGCTTAAATTGACCCTTCGCAATACATCGAGCAACGTCTTGACCATCGACCCAGCTGCTAGCAGCCTCGCAGATATCACCGGTCGTGGTATGACTTCATGTGGCACGATCATTTCCATCGCACCCGGTGCGAAAAAGACCATCACTCTCGCACCTTGCAGTACCAATCCTAAAAAAGGGTTCTTCGATCTTCGCAAGAGTTATGACTCAAAGTCCGCATTCAACGAAGAAGCCTTCTTCCTACGCAACAAAAAGTGGGTGCTCACCCTCGCAGGTCAGCGTATTGAGTTTTATTCGGATTTGTAGGGTTTAGCTTCATATCTTACCCTCATTATTCCGATTTCTATATGACTTAAAAAGCCCCAACCGGGGGGTTGGGGCTTGTACATGACAGAGTCCTCTTATTGATTTATCTCTTAATCATTTCTCAAAAGCCACGATTTTGGGTAGGAAACCTTAAAATCTCGGAGCTCTTGACTAGGATACTTGTCAAATATAAGACCGACTCTGAACCCTTTCGGGCTATTCAATATCCGGGCAGTTATTCCATCGGCCTCTAACTCATCGCGTAATCTAAGTGCGTTCTGCTTTTGCGAAAAACTCCCGAAGATTATTGCATAGCGAACGCTACTAGATTCGCTGACACCGACTTCCTCCTTCTTCAAGCGTGAAGGTGGAGATTGGGTCTTATTCTTTGAACCCCTGTAGGCTGAGACGGAAGTACTCCTTGAAGCAGAACTGTCAGACTCCTGATTTGATTTAATAGGAGACGCCTGTCGGTTTACAGATGTACTATTTACTGCTGAAGACATAGCTGAGGCCGGACTTCCCATCGTTTTCAAAGCAGTGTTCGAAGTAGTCGTGGACTTCTGAACAACAGCCGACGCTGCAGGTTTAGAACTAACCGGCACCTTAGTTTTCTCGAAGGTACTACTCACGTTGATCTGGGTCCGTTCTCGCGATCCCACAAGATTGGAATTCTCCTTTTCAGTATCTGCCTTAACCGATGCCATGTTACGTGCAGGAGGCACATACATTTCTATTGGCTTTTCTAAGACAGTATTCAACCTGTTAAGCTGAGATTTAGTGGTCTTTTCATTACCAACAAACACAAAACTCAACATAAAGGATCCATCCTCTAAGGCGGAGGAAACTGAACCAAAGCCAGCTAAGTTTGCAGACTCACGAAAAGCCAATAGTTCATTCCAAGAATTGCACTTTACTTCTTTCGTACAGAATTCATATCCATAATCAACAGTAGAAGTGTTGACCAGGCTGTCTGAAGCGTTGAGTGCTAACGAAAGTACTATTTCTAAGAACATTCTACTACTTCAAAAATGACTTCAAGCTGAGCTCCATTGCAGGGGCCTTAACCTCAACTTCGTTTACAGTCCACAATCTCATAAAGTCCTCTGAAGACGCCGGGTTGTCACATACTCTCTTAGATCTACGCAAGAGCATAGTGTATTTAGCAACATTCTCTTGACTAGGGTCAGAGAAGAAGGTCCTTAACGTCTTCTTATCTGTGTCTAAAATCAAATAAAACATCTTTGAACCGTCATAGGTGAGGTTCGTTTTATCATCACTTGGGTAAAAAGTAAGCGGCACATCAGCATCTGAGCTTGTGTGAATACGCTTGTTTCTTTTCATGTGATAAGAGAGAATGATACAATTGTCATTAATGTTTTGGTGAATCTCGAAAGGATCCTGCTTCAACACTTGCTTGACCTCCTGATATTCCATGCCGGCTCTGAGGTGAAAAGCATCAGTCATTAAGATGTAAAAATCATCCACTTCATATGTCACGGGTGCCACGGCTACTTCAGCTGGCTTACACGATGCGAAAATCAACCCGACGAAAACTATATATATTATCTTTTTCATTTTGAATCATTTTTGAGTTTAAGATCAATCTCATGAAGTTCAACTTGGACATTGGACCCCTCTAAAAGCTTACACCAATCGCAATCTTCCTCTGCAACCAATTCAGGTTCTGCAATACAATCTTTCAAGAAACCTTCAGGCACACTATTCAATAATGGTGGGTATTGCTCGATCCATGATCTGATCAAATCACATCTTTCCGTGATTATCCAATATTGCCATAGCTCAGCACTAGGTAAACATGGAGGACAAGTATTGGCTTCCAATTCTGTTCCATAGTCTGCTTTCACATATCCACACGGACAGTATTCACAAGTACCATCATCCTCAGTAGCAAGTGGATTGTAGTTTATACTCAAACTATCTGTACAACCTAAAAGTGGTGGAGTCGGAGCAATGACCACTGGAGGCATTGCAGGAGCCGTAGGGTTACACTCATCCGCCAAAAAGGCATCGTAGTTAAGTAGCTCGTAAGTGGTTTTTTCTAGACTCTCTACTATAAATGCCTCCAAGGCACCATTTCTATAGTAAATGGCAACCTCGTCTATATCCGCATAGTAAACTGAACCATCACTAAGCTGTTCTTCAGTACCTGGACGGTCTGTTCTTGATGCGAATCTACGCTTTGATTTAGCATATTTTACAAGGTGTATTTCACACTTGTTTTCTTGGTTGTAGAGTATATCGTAAGGATATACTTCGAGGGTGTTTAAAACCTCCTCTTTTGTCATTCCCGCCTTCAACTCAATAAGGCGATTTACTGTGGTGAATTCAGGCTCAATACGCTTGTTAACGCTTGATCCCTGACTAAACCCACTAGTTGCCAGCATAAAGGCAGCAACGATGGTGTAAACGAGTTTCATAGTTATTGATTTTATTTGGTTTAAGTTAGTTAAAATATTGATTGAAATTTGGTTACTATAAATGACTCTTGTTGTATCACTTATAGGTCTACAAAAACCGCCCTACCATTTTCTCCTTTAGTTAAACCGGAATTTGGCCATGGGTTACCTCCTGATGTATCGATTATTAAATTATTGGTATTTCTAACATCAGTTGAAATTACACAAGAACCTCCTCCACCGGCACCGCTTATGTTTACTCCGCTTTGAAGGCCCATTTGTCCTTTTAGTCTTATAAGCCCACTATTAGAAATGAAATATTTAGCTATTATCACAAGACCCCTGCCTCCTTCAGATCTTACATAATTATAATTATTTGAGCAAGCCGCGTATTTAGCTTCTGAGCTCATACCACTGATATTACCATAGTGGGATGCTGTAATTAGGAGGTTGGTGTCTGTTAAAGTCCTAATAATCGACCCTGGCCTTGTATTGAATCGAATTAGACTTTTATCTTGATTAGTTACCGTTAATGAGTTAGAAGAATTATCTATTTCGTGACAAGCACCAGAGTCATCGCCAAGATACGTCCCAACATTTGCTCCAATACCATTCGTGAAAACCGTCGGGTAAGAGCCCGTTAGTCCTTCGCCATTTATCGTGCCATTTATCAAGCACGTATCTTGAACCAAGATATAGGTTGTTCCCGAGGGGATATCAAAAACATCATTTGTTCTTAAAAAGAAATCTTTGAATTGTAAAACACGGATGCTACCGTTAGTTTGGTAACCTGCCCATCCAGGTTGATTCAGATATGATGACGTATCTTTGGAATCATATCTACCCGCTTTTCCGTTACCAGTATACTTTAATTCAAAGGGGTATTCTTCCAAATCTAAAGAACTAACGGCCCCGCTAGCTCCTATCGAAGTATGTGCTAAACTCACAAACCCACCATCGGAAAGAAATATTGTGTCGTTGGACAAAGACAGTGTTTGTAATTCATTTGTCATACTACCATCAACCTCAGCGGTAATGAAACCACTATCATTCGTTAAGTCTGATGTTTTTGTAGGGACAATAGGCTGGTTCGATAGGTTACCATAATCACCGTCGAAGACACTAATAGTTCCACCGCTCGATAAGCTAACTGTACCGCCAGATTTAGTGAGCGTTTGGATTTCATTTGTAGGATCTGGGTCGGCATCATTTACTTGGTCCGGAGGTAAGACTACAAAGCCACCATCACTTAAATACAGCGTATCATTTGAAATTGAAAGTACCTGTAATTCGTTTGTAACGCTTCCATCAATTTCTGCATTCAAATACCCACTGTCATTGATCAAATCTGATGTTTTTGAAGGAATTGATGGTGTATTATCAAGATTAGAATAATCACCGTCGAAGATTTGTATGCTGCCGCCGCCAGAAAGGGAAATAGTGTCTCCTACTTTTGTTAGGGTCTGAATCTCATTCAATGAATCTGCATCTGCATCATTAACCTGGTCAGCTGGCAGAATGATGAATCCTCCATTCGAAAGATAGACCGTGTCATTAGATAGTGTTAAGGCTTGAATCTCATTATTAGGGTCTGCATCCGAATCATTTATCTGGTCCGGAGGTAGTACAACATAACCGCCGTTGGAGAGCAATATGGTATCTCCTCTGAGGCTAACCTGTTGTATTTCGTTTTCTGGATCTGCATCTGCATCATCCGTATTCAAGACAGTTTCCGCAACTAATGCGTTCTCCGCTAAAAAAGCATAAGGAACACTCATCAACTGCTGGACCGCCGAAAGTTTGAAGTTGCCATCGTTTTCAACCGAAAGCTCCACCTTAAGGTATTTATCTCCGTTCCAATCAATATCTGAAAATGAGCTAGCTGACATTTGTAACCCATCGCCAATTACGAGGTTGAACATGCCGTATAAATCCGTTAGGACATCGTGCGTTTCTTGATATACTTCTTGACCACCAGCACTATTCTCGAGGATTGAGATACGAACGCCGATCTCAGCGCCATCGATGGGACGTCCCACTATGTCAACTCCTGGGATCGCTTGGCCATCTTCATCTAAGGCTATCGCTTGGTAGTTAACGCCTTGAGGAATGGTTTGACTATACAGTGAAGCCGTTAGTCCTAAAAAAAGTGCTACTATAATTTTTTTCATCCTAGTCGATTTTAATCAATTTGACAACATTGTATTCAAACACCCCATCTATCGAAATCAAGTATGGACCGTTTGGTAAGTCACCTAATCTTATTTCTTGCCGCGTAAAACTGGAGCACTGGGCTTGGTACACGAGAACCCCATTTAGGGTAGTGACTCGTATATTATCCCCTTTTGCAACACCTGAGAGAAACGTGGATGACTTAGTAGGATTTGGGTATGCCTTTACCATCCTTGAGGG
The DNA here is from genome assembly GCA_965656315.1 of uncultured Schleiferiaceae bacterium. Lineage (GTDB taxonomy): Bacteria > Bacteroidota > Bacteroidia > Flavobacteriales > Schleiferiaceae > UBA10364. The sequence goes on from CBFHKC010000014.1 coordinate 34,090, forward strand.
TTTCGAAGCCGCTTCGCCTGGTGGCTGAATAAACCCTTGTCTATTTATTGTTAGTGAGGACTGACCGACTGTAGACTGAACAGATACAGCTCCATCTATAAGTGTAGTACCTGCTGTTCCGATAGCGCTTCTTTTAATACTTTGTGCATTCGCTTGGAAGCTGAGTGTCAGCAAAACCATAAAAATGTATAGTTTCCTCATCGCTTAACTATTAATACCACTCCAGCTGAAGTACTATTGAACTGAAGACTTTGATTGCCTTCTATCTCAAAATTGGCCAATGATATTCCTTGACGAACAAAAAACGATGCGGCGATACTTTTAGTGATTTGAGATTCAAGCTCAAAACCAAAGGCAACACCTAGGCTATTTGCAGACATCCCTTCCTCCAATA
>CBFHKC010000014.1:34582-36077 GCA_965656315.1 uncultured Schleiferiaceae bacterium
GGTCAAGAGGATTGCCAGTCCAAAAGGACTGCTCAGCACTGTTCAACATTAAGTATTGACCACCACCGAACACGCCTACTTTATGCTTTTCTAGAAGTGGTAACATGTAATGTTCTTCTACCTGAATAGAAGCACCTTGCAAGCTGTAACGGTAATCCACTCCTTGAAATTTAGAATTCTCTAATAAGGTGTGACTCTGGAATGTCACTCTTAAAAACAAGTTTTCATTCGTTTGAAGATCCAGCCCTAGTCTGAGTTGACGATCAATGTTCGTAGCCATTAGCTCAGTGCTCTCGCTGCTAAATATTGCTCTATGAACATCTATGGTCGGACCCGCTAAAATTCGGAATTCCAACTTTTCAGTTTTTTCATTTTCTGCTTCTTGGGCTACCATGGGAGCGCTCAAAGCACAAAACAGACCAATAAATAATCTTCTGTACATCATTAGAATTGTCTTTTTATTCCGAAGAAATGCCCCCCGAGCGTATGTGATTGTAACTCGTTTGTACTGTATTCGAAATTATATACGAGTGATGTGTTCCCAATACTAGCTTGAATTAAGATCATGGTGACACCATTAGATTGTGTCCCAAAACCTATATTGGATTTGTGATCTCCTAAACGAAGGAAACCCGAGAAATAGCTTCCAGTATTTTGGAATACACGATAGGACATGTCTAGAAATATACCAAAGCCATTACGTTCTATCAGAGACTGATCGGAGGCAAATCTAAAATCTGCGACTAGACTCGTCTGAGAATAGTTTGAGTAATTTATCCGCCCAGCGTTATCAGCAAACACATTTGTAATGAAGTTGTCTGCTGCAATTCCAAAAGACATATTGTCTAACGGTACATAACTAACACCGAAATTGGCATCTAAATAGGTGTACGAAGGCTCCAATACTTGAAGGGTAGGATCACCAGGATTAATAGCTATCGCTTTGGATAAATCAATCGCATTATTTACAAATTTAGGTGCAAGTCCAAACCGCAAAGATTGGTCACCATTGCCCATTTTTAACTGGTAACTTATAGGTACCACAAGCGTCGTATAAGAATAGGTAGCATAGGAATTACTAATCACGCCAATTCCATACGTGGTATGGTTTCCATTCTTTTCGTTGAGCGGGATATCTAGCCCAGCATAAGATGTTGTAGGAGCTCCTTCTATACCTGACCATTGGCTCTTGTAAAGGGCAGTGAAATACCTTCCTTCAACATCATTGAGACCTGCATAACTACTGTTGGTCATACTTCGAGTTAGAAAAAACGGAGTATTAAAGATCGCTTCCTGTGCATGGACACTCACCCCTAGTAGGCAGGCCACTAGAATTAATTTAAACTTACTTTCTAAGTGTAACATATCCTGCCGTATTACTGGTTTCATCCTGAATCACATAATAATAATCGCCGTCAGGCATCACTTTTGAGTCCAATTTACCGTCCCATGGCAGATAATTATCTGACGAAGTTCGATAGACTTCTTGACCTGA
>CBFHKC010000014.1:36176-40939 GCA_965656315.1 uncultured Schleiferiaceae bacterium
AACATTAAATACGATGAGCTCATAATTTGATAAATCCATCCCTAAAATCTCCCAGTAATCGTTAAATCCATCTGCATTTGGAGAGAAATAGTTCGGAACCACCAAACATTCCATACGTCTAGGAACAAGAGCTATTGTACTGTCAACAGAACAGTTATTCTGATCCACCACCTGTATAACAAATGTTCCAATACCTATATCATTCAAAGCACCTAAAGACGACTGGCTGTTCAACGTGTAGTCGAATCCACCGGCTCCTCCTGTGGCAAAGAATGACAGCTGTCCATCCATAGACTCCATACAAGAAGGAGAGATCGTATCTATGGTGAGTGATATTTGATCAGGGGACCCTATAAACGCACTATCCGTGAACGTACATAGATTACCGTCCACCACCTCATAGACAACGTATCCACTGTTCAGTCCTGTTGCTGATAGTCCTGTAGATGCTATACCAGGCCAATTCACAGCATAAGGACTAACACCACCGGTAATGTCCACATAAGCGTTTCCATCCTCCGAGGTATAACACGATAGATCCGAAACGATACTAGAAGCTACCAATACAGGCGGCTCATTTAGTACGACAGAATCTATGGTAGTACAACCTAATGCATCACTAATAGTTACCGTAGTAACGCCTGCAGCTAAGGTCTGATTCATCGGGGTGCCTGCACCATTAGACCAGCTCCAAGAGTATCCTCCAACACCACCTATGACCGTTGCTGATGCTTCTCCATCAGAGAGGCCATTACACGATATATCATAACCATTATAGTTCGACACGATTGTAGTAGTGGCCACTACTTCTGCTGGAGATGTCATGGAGACTGTGTCCGTCGACTGACAACCTATTGTGTCCGTTAACGTTACCCATTGTTTACCAGGAGCAAGATTCACGACTGTATCGCCAGAAAAGAAATTTGACCATAATGCAGACATCCCAGTGCTAAGCTGCACATAGGCACTACCATCCTGAGAATTCCAACAATCGTTCGTAAATCCATACCCATTTTGAATAGTGGCTACGTTTACTGAAATCTGATTTGGAGTTGTTATCTGAACCGAGTCCTTGTTAGAACAACCCTTTGAATCCATTACCTCAACGGCGTAATATCCTGCTGAAAGATTGTTCAGCGTATCACCTGTCATTCCATTCGACCACGTAAAAGAATACCCTCCATTACCTCCGATGACATCCGCAAACGCTTGACCTGTAGAGTCGCCGTAGCATAATAACCCGAATCCTGAGAGTGTCGTATCTATTCCTACTGTAAGGGCGATAGGATTAGGTGCAGCGATGATTGTGGTATCGCTTTCGACACATCCTTTGGCGTCTTCAACAGTGAGCCAGTACGTACCTGATGCTAATCCGTTCGCAAAAGATCCTGAAGTATTGTTTGACCAATTATATTGATAGTTACCATGACCTCCAGATGCCGTAGCGGTTAGCATTCCTGTAGTGTCTCCAAAGCAATCAAGCTGAGGAGATTGATTCACTATCGATGCGGAAACTGGGTTCAACACATCTAACATCACAGTATCTGTTCGAGTACAACCTAAATCATCAGTCACCACGACAGAATACATTCCTGTATCTAAGGCAGAGATTGATGCTGTTGTATCGCCAGTACTCCATAGATATGTATAGAGTGGCGTTCCACCCGCCGCAACGGCTACTACAGCTCCGTTCGCTCCATCGACACAATCTGGGCTTGAAGGTGAAGTTAGCAAGCTAAGTATACTAGAGCTTTGACTCACCATTACACTGTCGTTCAGCTCACACCCTAGTGAATCGGAAATAAAGTAGGTGTAGGTTCCTGCAGGTAAACCTGAAATTAGCGAGGTGGTATCCCCCGTGCTCCAAGTAATTTCAAAGCTTGAAGTATAATTCTGAACGGCGACATCTACCTGACCAGAGGAATCACCGAAGCATGCAACATCGATAATGTTTGGAACAATAGAAATTGGGCTGACCGGCTGACCTATCACCCCAGTGTCTGCCTTAGAACAACCATTGAAATCCGTTACGTTCACCCAATAAGAACCAGGCATGAGGTTGTAAATACTGTCTTGAGTAGAAAGTGTACTCCAAACATAGGTATACGGCGCAGTACCGCCGGTAGGGACCGCGGCCATCGTACCGTCATTACCGCCATAACAGTTCACATCATTAATGGCCAAATCTATCGAGATCGGTGAAGAAAGATCTTGTATCTCAAGCGAGTCAACCAAACTACAACCATTTGCATCGGTTATTGTAAATACCTCAAAGCCCGGCACTGATGAAGTTAGCTTATCGGTTGTATTCATAGGGTCTGAACTCCACGAATAACTGTATGGCGCTACCCCACCGGAAGCCACGAGATGTATGCTTCCATCACCACCAAAACAAAGAATATCAGCAACGCTACTTTGAGATGCGTCTAGTGCTAGTGACGGTTCTTGTACCGTGGTAGTAAGCGATTCTGTACATCCATTTGCGTCGGTAACAGTCACGGTATAATTTCCAGCAGCTAAGGCAGATATTGAACTACCGGTATTCACGTAATTTTGCGCACCTGTCCAAGCGAATGTATACGGTGCTGTTCCACCGGAGGCTGCCGCTGTTAGACTACCTGTGCTGTCCCCTTTACAGAGAACATTAGAAATGAGAGCAATACTCGCATTCAACTGCTGACTAGGAGCAGAAACCACGGCCTGTGCCGAGGTATTACATCCATTAGCATCAGTGATAACGAGGGAGTAACTACCGGCAGTTAAGTTTGACAGATCCGTAGTGGAAGCGCCTGTATTCCATGCATATGTATATGGTGCAGTACCTCCAGAAACGTTAGAAGTAATCGTTCCATTTGCGCCTCCAAAACATCCAACATCATTCGAGTTGAGTACCGCGACCGGAGCACTAGACGGCTCATTTACGGCAAAACTTTTAGATGCTGTACAACCGTTTGCGTCGGTTATTGTTACCGAATATGAACCCGAAGGTTGGCCTGAAATCTGCGCACCTGTTTGACCGGAATTCCAAGAATAAGTATACGGTGCTACCCCACCTGAGCCGGCAACTGTAATCTGACCGTTACTTCCTCCAAAACAACTTACATCAACCGTTTGTGTGCTACTCACACTGACTGCAGAGGCTGGCTCACTTACTGTTACTGTCGCCGTACCTGTACACCCGGATGCGTCTGATACTAATGCAGTGTATGTACCTGCAGATAGTCCAGTTAGTGTATTGCTGTTTGAAGCAAATCCTGTAACACTACTCGTCCATGAAAAGGTATAAGGAGCTGATCCACCAGCAACTGCAGTGGCCACTTCTCCATTCGCAGCTCCAAAGCAGGTTACGTCTGTTACGTTTGCGCTAATTTGAAGATTTGTGGAAGAGGACTGGATCGTATACTGGAATGACTCCGAACAACCTGAGGCATCTAACACCGTAAGCGAATACGTGCCTGCGGTTAATCCTCCTATTGAATCAGAGTTGCCTCCGTTTGACCATGAATACACATATGGCGCAGTACCGCCAACAACATCGACTGCTATGGCGCCGTTCTGACCTCCACAAGTCGCATCATTTTTAGTACGTAATGAAGCAGAAATACCACCAGCAGGTTGTGTAATATTCTGTGAAAGTTGCGCGGTACATCCGCTGCCGTCTGAAACAGTAACTGTATAAAGCCCTGCCGTTAGTCCGGTAAGTTGCTGGCCTGCTTGTCCATTGTTCCATGCGTAAGAGTAGTTTCCTTGTCCGCCTGACGCATTCACTGTAATACTACCCGTGGATGCTCCGAAACAATTCACATCAAAAGCACTAACTAAACTGACTGAGAGAGCATTTGAAGGCTGTGAAATGGTATATGTGGCTGTACCTGTACAACCATTTGCATCTGTCACAGTGACGGTGTATGCACCTGAATTAAGGTTGATTACCGCTGATCCTGTGGCTCCATTACTCCACAAATAAGTATACGGTGCTGTGCCGCCATTAGCGCTTACATTCAGGAAGCCGTCGCTGCCTCCATTACACGTGACATCAGTTTTGGATACTGCTGTCAGGCCTATGCTCGCGTTTGAACCCACAAGAGTTGCACTAGCTACGCGTGTGGTACATCCTGCCAAAACACCATATGCTTGATATGTTCCTGCTGCAAGACCACCAAGAGAGGTGCCTGTTCCAGCAGAAAAAGAGACGCCATTCGCTACAGAGTACCAATAATAGGTGGCTCCTTGCATCACGTTTGTGATTTGTACTGATCCGTTAGAACCTGTACAACTAGGATTCGTACTCGTAATGCTTGGGCCGGCCAGTTGAGCCGGATTAGTCAATGTTACTGACACCGAAGATTGACACGAATTTGCATCAGTAACCGTTGCCGTATAAGTTCCTGCAGAAAGGCCTGAAATACTAGCGCCTGTTGCTCCGTTACTCCAACTGTAGGTATATGGCGATTGTCCCCCTGTAACAGTTAATGAAGCAGTACCGTCACTTCCGCTAAAACACGTCGGATCTGTTGAAGAACTGGTGATATTCAATGATGCTGGATCTAAAGAAACAGTGAGATTGTGCTGAGCTGTACAACCGTTGGCATCTGTTACTGTTACGAAATGTTGTCCTGCAGCTAGGTTGCTCGCCGTATTTGAAGTACTCGCATTCCCCTGCCAAGCATAGGTATACGGAGAAGTTCCTCCAGAAACTGAGATGGTCGCTGTTCCGTCATTACCCGAACACGTGACATCTGTGGTTGATGCTGTCGTGATCG
>CBFHKC010000014.1:41037-49166 GCA_965656315.1 uncultured Schleiferiaceae bacterium
GCTAACTGAGTAGGTTCGACTAGCGTTAGACTGTCCTTATTAGTAAGTCCTGTCGCATCCGTAACTGTTAACACATATTTACCCGCTGAGAGATTCGGATTTGTCAAGTTTGTTGTACCGTTACTCCAACTTAAGGTATACGGCGCTGTTCCACCGGAAACCGCTGCTGTTATCTCACCATCGGTACCACCAAAACAGTTGATCGCTAGGACACTAGGGAATGAAATCTGTATCGGATTAGTTCCTTCGTCCGCCCAGATGGCTTTTTTAAATATTGGTCCCCAATTACCTTCTTCATCCGCTGCACGAATATTGAAAAGATTCCATCCCTTCGCAGGTGGATATACGCCAGATTTAAAAACAGTTTCTAGCGCCTCATCAAATGCGTTATCTATGGCAAGAACCGTAGTTCCGTTTCCTGCCCCTGGATCATTTAGTCCCCAAAAATATTCAGCTGCTGTCACCTTGATGTCTCTTAATGCAAGACTATTCTCGATGCTTATGGCTTTTTTATATAACGGACCCCATTTCCCGTCTTCGTCCTTTACACGAATATTAAACAAGTGGATGCCATTTGCACTCGGTAGTGAAATACCGTTTTTAAAGACGGTCTCCAAGGCTTCATCATAGGCATTGTCAAAGGCCAACAAAGCCGTTCCGGATCCTTCACCAGGATCGCTAGTACCCCAGAAGAATTCCGCTCCCGTTACTTTGATGTCACGAAGTGCTAAAGAATTCTCAACACTTACTGCTTTTTTATACAAAGGACCCCAATTACCGTCCTCATCCTTTACACGGATATTGAATAAATGAATTCCATTTGTGCTCGGTAGAGAAATTCCATTTTTAAACACGGTTTCTAAAGCCTCGTCATACGCGTTGTCAAAAGCTATTAAAGCTGTTCCACTGCCCTGTCCTGGATCTGTAGTACCCCAAAAGAACTCAGCCCCAGTAATCTTAATATCACGTAATGCTAATGAGTTTTCTATACTCACTGCCTTCTTGTACAACGGTCCCCAATTCCCATCCTCATCCTTCACGCGAATGTTAAACAGGTGAATCCCGTTTGTACTAGGCAGTGATACACCGCTTTTGAATACTGTTTCTAAGGCTTCATCGTATGCATTATCAAATGCCAACAAAGCCGTTCCCGAACCTGCACCTGGATCGCTGGTCCCCCAGAAGAATTCTGCACCGGTGACTTTGATTTCCCTCAATGTCAACGAATTCTCAATACTCACAGCTTTCTTAAACAAGGGACCCCAATTCCCATCCTCATCCTTCACACGAATGTTGAACAGATGAATGCCATTCGCGCTAGGCAATGAAATACCGCTCTTAAAAACAGTCTCTAACGCTTCATCGTAAGCATTATCAAATGCCAGAAGAGCCGTTCCCGAACCTGCACCTGGATCGATAGTGCCCCAGAAAAACTCTGCTCCTGTGACTTTGATATCACGAAGCGTTAATGAATTCTCAACGCTTATCGCCTTCTTGAACAGAGGCCCCCAATTACCATCTTCATCCTTCACACGAATGTTGAACAAATGGATACCATTTGTCGAAGGCAGAGAAATACCTGCCTTAATCACTTCTTCAACGGCCTCGTCAAAGGAACCATCAGAAGCAGACATGGCTGTTGCATGCCCTTGACCAGGGTCTGTCGTCCCCCAGAAAAACTCTGCGGATGTCACGACCTGTGCCGATAGTGAAACCGACAACAGCCATAGTGCTATTGCTAAAACTCTTTTCATCACAAACAGGATATAAATCCCAATTAGTTTGTGTGAACAGCTTCAGCTTTAAGATTTACAGTCTGGCCGGGCCAGATTTCGGAGGGGAGGTTTAAATTAATAACACGCGATTCTTCGGATCCATACCAATAATTATCCCAAGTAAACGGGCCTCCCCAGGGTCCTATGTCACCTCGAGTCAAATCAATATCGTGAAACTCAGTCGTAGGGGAATTTCTATCCTTTATTTGGTGCAAATTAGAAATTGCGTTCTTGTTATCTGGAGTTGGGTAAGCAAAAGAAAACAGCGTAGATCCGCTAAGAAATCCGTTCAGGTCACTTCGACTATTTATTAAGGAATTGTATCCACTCGTTAACGAAACGGAATTTATAACGCTGCTATGAGTCACCAAATTGAGGTAATCGTAATCACCTGTAGCCTTGCTCCCCAAAAGCAAATTGTAAAACACTCTTGGAGAGTTAACAGAGGACACAGTCATTGCCGCTGAACTACTAAAACTTATCAAATATCTATTATATCTGTAACCACCTCCTCGCAAGTTAATAGCATGCATCACGTTACCCGTTACCACAACATTAGAGTAATTATCAGTAGTATTTAGGTAGACAAAGCTTATTCCTGTGGTTGTTGAATTCCGTGCCCAGGCGAACCAGTTATTCGTGATGAAATTTTCAGTGGTTGAATTAAAAACAGCCGCATAGACAGACAACGAAGCCATTTTGTTATTCGATATTCGATAATAATAATCATCATTCCTAAAAACAACTGAATTTTGAATACGATTCGCAATCACAAGATTTGTATCATTTAAAACTGTGTTAGGACCGTCTTTATATTCTAATGTTCCTGTTATTTGGTTGGCAATTGTATTTCCGTAAGTTATAGTGAGATTTTGAAACGAAGAAAAACTCGAGTTTACTATGATTGCATCATGACTAAGGTTAACAGGAGAGGTAAAGTAGCAACTGATAAAATTTATAATCGCTTTTGAGTTTACCGTTGCTGTGATTGTATTATTAGTTAGATTGCATCCTACCCCATTAACTCCGATGATTGTTATTTTATCATTAGCCTCTGGCCAAAAAGTTATGTCACCATTTAAAACAACATTTGATCCGCTTAAACTCGAGGCTATTGTAATGCTCTTAGAAATCGTCAAGTCTTCAGTATAAACACCGTAAGGACTAACAAAAATCCTATCACCCGACGACGCAACGTTCAATGCTGTCTGAATTGTCGTATACGTCCCCGACTGACCAGAGTTATTTACATAAAGATCCGCTGCCTTAGTTGAAACAAAAAAGAGGGCAGATAAGCATACCGAAAGAATAGCCTTAGTTTTCATAGTATTGGTTTTGTTTGGAACATGAAATTATCGAATTAAATGTATTTTACCAACCTCATTATACTCATTTGATAAAAAGAAATACTGGTAACTAGATTGATCGGAATTGTTTCCAGCGTTTTTACCGTTCCAAAATTCAAAAAATGGTTCATCCGTTCTAAAAACTTCTTCTCCCCAACGATTGAATATAATGAACTCAACTCCAGTAAAACAGGAAGGGTCTCCACCTACGATAAACTCCTCGTTAACATCGTCATTTCCGGGAGTAAATGCATTTGGAATAAACAGTGGATACTGATCTACAACGCGGAGAGTGATACTATCCGACACAACACATTGGTTCGAATCCTTTACGGAAACAAAATAATCACCATACCCGAGCCCCTCAACAAGGTTATTCGATGGGTCATTATCTATATAAAAATCAAATGGTGAATACCCTCCGAATGGCAGTAGTTCAATAAAGCCATCAAAACTGGAACAATTTTTAGGGTCCTCACTATTTATAACCACATAAATAGAGTCCGGACCAGTCACTTTAATAGTATCAGAATACACACAACCATTGTAATCTACTAATGTCGGGTAGTATTCACCTATCTGTGTACCTTCAATAAAACTCCCCATCAAATGAGGTGTGTTCCAGCTTATGTTATAAGGTTTCTTTCCACCAATAGGTCGCAGATTAATAGACCCCAATCCATCTCCATAACAGATTTCCTCAGTTACTAAAGGACGAAATTTAATAGTGTCTGGAGCATTAATGTCTGCTACAATAGAATCTTGGCAACCCGCCTGGTTAGAAATGAGCAATACGTAGGTATCACTAGGAAGGCCCGTCCGACTCAAAGGTGCAGAAGAGTCGTCCAACCATCGCCAGCTAACATTAGGAGGGTTTCCATCACTAGTTGACATCTTTATTTCTCCAGTTATATCATTGAAGCACAATGGCGGAACCTTATTATCTAATACTATATTCGACCAGTTTTGATCGTATCCGACATTTACTATCGAATCTACCGAACAACCCATGGTGTCCACAGCGACAACGAGATATGCGCCAGTGACTAAACCTGAAAGTGGATTTACCTGTGGCGCCCCATTGATAAAATATCGGTAGGGTGCTGTACCTCCTGAAATAAAGCTTTCTAGCTCACCATCCATCGAAGTTAAACACGTAGCTTTTACTTTATAAATGGAGTCAATTTTAAGTTCATCTGGTTGATTTACAACGAACTCTAATGTATCATAACAAAGATCCGCATCATCTATTACCATAGTGTACGTTCCTGCTGCTACACTAAACCTATTTAGCCCCAACTGAGGGTTATCTAACCAAGTGAAATTCCTATTCGGAGCAATACCGTTTACATTAAATAGTATTTTTCCATTTGACTGCCCAAAGCACGATGGCGCTATTATGGTATCCAGCTCCCAGTTGTACCACGTGGTGTCAGAAAATACTTCCACCACTGAATCTATTTGACAACCCACACTATCCTCGATCATCAGCGAGTAGCTACCGGCAAACAAGCTGTCTGAGATCGGACCCTGAGATTGAAATGAATTCACAAAATAATCGTAAGGAGGAACCCCGCCTATTGCTTCTAAATGTATCTCACCATTATTCGCCATCAAGCACGTCGTGCCCGTAATATCTATTTTGTCCCAAAACAAACTATCTCTCAAAGCCACCTCAGCAATGGCAGTGTCCTTACACCCATTAGCATTAGATATCTCCACAATGTAGGTACCCGAAGACAGATTACTTCGTATGGCGTTTGAACTGTTGTCATCTAGCCAGTTTAGTGAGACACCTGTAACATTGGATAACCTAATCTCTCCATCCGAACTATAGCTACAGGTAGGGGTCAAAATGGAGTCTATAATAACATTGTTCCAAGAGGTATCGTACGGAATGGTAACCACCGTATCTATAGAACATAGCTGCGCAGAATCTTCAACCAAGACATGATAGGTTCCTGACAACAGTCCGGTGATGGTCGAGCTAGAATAGCTTACAGAATCTACAAAATATGAAAATGGAGCACGGCCTCCCGCTAGACTCAAAGTAATCTCACCATCTGAAATAGCATTACACGATGCAGAAGATACATTAGTGTTTAAAATGATAGTATCCGGGTTCTCCAAAACGATATCTATTGAATCAATACACCCTATCGCATCCTCACAAACGACCGAATAAGTGCCTGGACCTAATCCACTTATGAGGGGCGATGTACTACCATTATTCCAGCTGTAAGTGAAAGGAGATGTACCGTTAAGCACCTGAACACCTATCACACCTGATGAATCACCAGAACAATTTATCGGTTTATACCTTGAGTCTAATGCTATCGTCATTGGGTTTACTACGGCAATATTGAATTGATAATCTCGCTGCATCTTAGTTAGCAACAAACCGTTTCGATATTCCGAAATAGCTACTGCCACTACATACTGCCCTTGTAAGTTTAAATTCGCACTAATGACACCTGTATTACCGTTAATAGTGGACACAGGGCTAGAAGGCAATGGTGCGGTTCCACTAAAGCCAGTTGTGTAAGATACGGGGGTAGAAATATTTGTGTTCAGCGCATTCGTGAACTCATAATAGAGCGAGTCTCCATCCGCATCATAAGCCGCAAAAGGAATAGACACCGGAATACCACTCGCAACAATAGTCGGTGGGTTTACCGTAAAAACCGGAGTATTGTTTTGAACACCCACTCCTGCAGGAAAGGTTTCCGTCTTATAAGTCATTGATGTGCCACCAGGACTGACAAGGTTGGAGATCGAGAAGTTTCTGCAACAACTGGTGTACGTAAATGTAAAACCGTTAGTTGGCGTTCCCGTGTAAGTTAAAGTTCCCGTGTACACTTTTTTAGAAACACAAAACGAAGGCAGATTCGAAACACATGCCGAACTAAAGGAATTAGGAATAGAGATTTCTAATCCTGGAGTCAAGGAAGCGCTCGCCAAACTAGAACCAGTCAAAGTACTCAGCATGTTTACATTGATGCTAGACGGGTAACCTGCTGAGCTAGGCCCGCAATCTTTGTACATGGTCAATGTAATATTGTAGGTCCCATTTCCCGTGGTCGTATATGTAATCTCTCCACCTACAAAGTGTGTCGCAGAAAGATTAGCTCCTAGTAATAGAAGTAACGATATGAGAAAGGACCGGAGACGCATTGGTTAGCGAATTTCTAATATCCAAGCTCTTCGTCCGCCTGTGCGAAGCTCCCTCAATCTTTTCGACGCCTCCGTCCATGTTTCAAAAGGGCCTAACACTACTCTGACATTTCCCCCACCAACTTTTACAAGCGATGCACTGAGGTCATAATCGTTTTGAAGCGTTTCTAAAAAATTGTTAGCATATTTCTCATTCCTAAAGGAACCGAGTACCATATAAAATCCACCATCGAGATCTACATCTAAATACTCTCGGTCTATGGTTGATACGTCATCTCTTCGCGCGTCTCCTGCATTTTTCGAAGCGCCTTTTTCCGATGCCTTAGAACTTTGATCCGAACTTCCGGATTCATTTTCTATTTTCGGCATAAGCTCTTTAGAATTTGTCTTTGCTTCAAATTCGTCCATTGCCTGAATCAACGAGATAATCATATCATTCTTCTTCTGTAAGGAATCGCGCATTACCTCTATATCTGACTCTATAGCCTCAAACTTTGCCTTTTCCGTAGAGTCTTTCTTTAGCTGTCTTCTTCTTTCAGCCATGGCCACAGCATGAGACTTTCCTATTTCCTCTTGAGGTATTCCTAAAGCTGGAATTGAGATGTTATAGCCGACCCCAGTCATAATGGTCCAGTCACCAGAATATTTAGAACTCACTACCCCATCTATAGGGTCAGCCATGAAAAATTGCTGGAAGGACATTGTGGCGAACATTCCGTTATCCAAATTAGCCTGCAGACTAGAGAAAAGGGGCAAGGACAATGTACCCCAGGACGCAGATCCAGACTGTAGCATCATTGTATTCCCTGAATTATCTTCAGAATAAACACGCGTTTGTGATACACCTACTCCAAATTTAGCAGCAAGCTCGATATTAGAAACTAAAGGCACACGATACCCAAGCTTTATGCGCGGGACTACCGTCAAGCTATTCGTTGTTATACCGGAAGATTCAATAGCATTAGCCAATAATACATCTCCACCGAAATCAACCGTAAACTTGTTTGGTAATGGCAAACATAAGTCAGCGCCCAAGTAAGCGTTATATCCACTTCCTGTCTTAGATCCAAACGAAGAAAAAACTGACTGCTCATCAGGAATCATAAGAAAACTACCTACCTGTACCCCGAACGTTGGGTATCCATTATTTAGCGAAAATGATTGTGATACTTTTTCCGCTTTTGTCACCACAGTGGTATCTACTGCCTCTTGTGCAAAAACAGTAGTACTGACTAGTGATAGAAATAAAAGTTTATTTAAAATTTTCATAATCCTAGTATCTGATTACGACTGTCGGTGCCGTTGCACCAGTCGTGTTTATTTTATCTGTCACAATCATAGCTCCGCTGTTTAAATAACCAGCAGAGTAGACCAAAGCTCCATCTGCTCCGTCTGTCCCTGTCGAAGCAACAGTTGCACCCTGCTGCACATTTGCAGGAGTACCGCCGTCTCCTCCAACAACGCCTAATATATTCGTCGAATTCATGGAAAAAGTGAGTGACGAACCATTGGTACCTGCAACAGCGTTTACTTGCGTTGATGCTCCGGCCGAAACTAGCTGCCACGAACTGTTCGCTCCGTCGACACCATCAGAACCGATAGTGAATGACAAGACGTCGCCCGCTCCAACCTGCATTATAAACTTCACCTCTTTCCGTGCACCACCGTGACCACCTTGTGCTGAGGACTGAACTGTACCGTTATCAACGACGTCCATCTGTCCTCCCGAACCACCGGATGCTCCTATCATAGTAACTTCAACTTCTCGAACACCTGCCGGTACTGTAAATGAGCCCGTAGCATTAAGTTGAGTACTACCATGATTTACTGCTGC
>CBFHKC010000015.1:0-3797 GCA_965656315.1 uncultured Schleiferiaceae bacterium
CTTCGGCTTTCAGGCCGAGATGATATACTGTTCCGTCGGGATTAAGAATGAGTTCAGAGGGCGCGTATGGCTGCATGGCGTAGTGTATCTTTAACCCTGTAAAAGTACAGCGAAATCTAGTGAAAGCAGAAATCATTACCATAGGCGACGAAATTTTGATTGGTCAAATCGTCGATACAAACAGTGCTTGGCTTGGCCAAGTTTTAGGCGAGGAGGGGATCGAGGTTACCCGCATCAACAGCATCGCCGATACTTCCGAGGCCATCGAGAATGCCTTGGAGGGGTTGTATCCCGAAACAGAATTGGTCCTAATGACCGGTGGACTAGGTCCCACAAAGGACGACCTCACCAAGCAAACTCTTGCTCGCTACTTCAATTCTGAGATGGTCTTTCGAGACGACGTCTGGGAGCACATCGTACAACTCTTTAAAGGATTCGGCCGCACACCCGTCGAGCGCAACAAGCTACAAGCTGAGGTTCCCGCGGTCTGTGAAGTCCTGTTCAACCACAAAGGCACCGCTCCTGGAATGCTCTTCCGTCATGAAGGGCGCCGTATCGTGAGTTTGCCTGGCGTACCCTATGAAATGAAGGCACTCATCAGCGATGGACTATTGCCTATGCTGCGTGAGGAGATCGACTACCAGATCGTCCATAAAACGCTCTTCGTAGTCGGAGTCCCTGAAAGTGTACTTGCCGACAAGATTGAGCCGCACGACCATAAATTCCCGCCTTCCGTCAAACTCGCTTATTTACCTCGTCCGGGCATGGTTCGTTTACGCCTTACCGCACGCGGTTCTCGTCAGGACAACCTCGATGCAGCCATCGATCTTTGTGTAGGCATTTTGCGTGAGGCGTTAGGAAGTGATCTTATGGACGGGTCTTCAAAGCCCATCGAACATTATATAGGTACGCTTTTACAAGAAAAAGGACTCACCGTAGGTACCGCCGAAAGCTGTACAGGGGGAGGAATAGGTGCTGCACTGGTGAGTGTACCGGGTTCGTCAGCCTATTTTGAAGGTTCCGTAGTCGCTTATTCTTACGATATTAAGGAAACCTTGCTCGGAGTAGATCATTTAACGCTAGTCGAAAAAGGGGCGGTAAGTGACGAGATTGTGCGACAAATGGCGGAAGGAGCACGTCAAAAACTAGGCGTAGACTTCGCTGTAGCGGTAAGTGGCATCGCAGGGCCAGATGGAGGTACGCCTGATAAACCCGTGGGAACCAGTTACATATCTGTTGCTGGACCGCTTCGAACGACCGTTGAAAAATTTGTGTTTGGAAAGGTGCGTGAACGAAACATACAAAAGACTATATTTGCCGCTCTAAACTTACTAGTTAAAGAAGTTGAAGATTATCCTCAGGGATAGTTGGTCAATTACTTTTAATGGTGTAGTTTTGCAAACCATTTTGGTAGAACCCGGAAAAGATAAATATTATGTCACGTGTTTGTGATTTGACAGGTAAGAAGGCGATGACTGGAAACCATGTTTCCTTCTCGAATAAGAAGAACAAGCGTAAGTTTAACGCTAATTTGTTCACTAAGAAGTTTTACATTCCTGAAGAGGACCGTTGGGTTACTCTAAAGGTTGCGGCTTCTACTCTTAAGACGATCAATAAAAAAGGTATCTCTGCAGTTTTGAAAGAAGCAGCAGCTAACGGATACACCGTAAAATAAGTTAGGACATGGCGAAGAAAGGTAACCGCGTTCAAGTAATCCTAGAGTGTACAGAGCACAAAGACTCTGGTATGCCAGGTACTTCTCGTTACATTACAACAAAGAATAAGAAGAATACGCCCGATCGTATGGAGTTGAAGAAATTCAACCCGATCCTTAAGCGTATGACTGTTCATAAAGAGATTAAGTAAGATGGCAAAGAAAGTAGTAGCAACGCTTAAGAGCAGTGACTCTAAGCAGTTCACGAAAGTGATCAACATGGTAAAAACAGCGAAAGGTTCTTACAACTTTGAAGAGCGCGTTGTGCCAAAAGAAGCAGCTAAAGACTTCTTGAAATAAGAATCGTCTTTAATTACGATATTTGAACCACTCTTAGGAGTGGTTTTTTTATATACAGCCATTTTTGGCCGCACACGAATTGTAATAGTATGAGTTTCTTTTCCAAATTCTTCACCAAAGACAAGCAGCAAACCCTGGATAAGGGGTTAGAGAAAACACGTTCTAGTGTATTCGATAAGATTACGCGTGCTGTCGCTGGGAAAAGCAAACTAGATGATGAGGCGCTCGATGATATCGAAGATGCGCTCATCAGTTCAGATGTCGGTTTAGATACTACGGTTAAAATTATCGAGGCGTTAGAGGCGCGCGTTGCTCGTGACAAAGTCATGGGGGAGGGCGAAATGATGTCCATGCTTTATGAAATCATCTCCGGGCTGATGTCGCACGAAAGAGGCGCTTGGGAAGATTTTGAATTGCCAAAAACAGACGGACCTTATGTCTTGATGGTCGTAGGTGTGAATGGTGTCGGTAAAACGACCACCATCGGAAAGCTTGCCCACCAGTTTAAGAACAAAGGCTACAAGACCGTATTAGGTGCGGCGGATACCTTCCGTGCAGCAGCGATCGACCAGCTTGTCGTATGGGGTGAACGCACCGGAGTGCCAGTTATCAAGCAGGAGATGGGCTCTGATCCAGCCTCCGTAGCTTTTGACACCCTAGAACATGCCGTTCGCGTAGGCGCCGATCTGTGTATCATCGATACCGCCGGACGTCTTCACAACAAGAAAAACCTCATGAACGAGCTTTCTAAAGTTCGTCGTGTCATGCAAAAGGTCGTTCCAAATGCGCCACATGAAGTACTTCTAGTGCTCGATGGTTCTACAGGACAAAACGCCCTGTTGCAAGCCAAAGCATTTGCTGAGGCGACCCAAATTACCTCGTTAGCCGTAACTAAGCTGGACGGAACCGCCAAAGGTGGAGTGGTGATCGGTATTTCAGACCAACTCTCCATTCCCGTTAAATTTATCGGAGTAGGTGAAGGAATCGAAGACCTTCAGCTGTTTAACCCTGAGGCATTTGCTTCAAGTCTTTTTCAGAAATAGACCATGCGTACACGTAGTCCAAAGAAGAATTCTATCAATGTAGTAACCCTAGGTTGCTCGAAAAATATTTACGATTCTGAAGTGTTGATGGGTCAGCTCAAAGCCAATGGCAAAGAGGTGACGCATGAAGCGAAGGAAGAGGATGAAGGCAACATTGTGGTGATCAACACCTGTGGCTTCATCGATAACGCAAAGCAAGAGAGCATCGATACGATCTTGCACTATGCCGAGAAGAAAGAGCGTGGTGAAGTCGACCAAGTATTCGTTACTGGATGCTTGAGTGAGCGTTACAAACCAGATTTAGAGAAAGAAATCCCGGACGTAGATGCGTACTTCGGAACGCGCGACATGCCGCTACTACTTAAAACGCTAGGAGCAGATTACAAGCACGAACTTGTGGGTGAGCGTATGACCACGACACCGAAGCACTTCGCTTATTTGAAGATTGCTGAGGGCTGTGATCGTCCATGTAGCTTCTGTGCGATTCCACTGATGCGCGGTAAGCACCGTTCAACGCCCATCGAAGATTTGGTGACGGAGGCGGAAAAATTGGCAGCGAAGGGGACGAAAGAATTGATTCTGATTGCTCAAGATTTGACCTATTACGGTTTAGATCTCTATAAAGAACGCCGACTAGCGGCACTGCTAAAAGAGCTCGTGAAAGTCGAGGGTATCGAGTGGATTCGTCTGCATTACCTCTTCCCAACAGGCTTCCCTGAGGACGTGCTTCAAGTGATCCT
>CBFHKC010000015.1:3895-48225 GCA_965656315.1 uncultured Schleiferiaceae bacterium
TTTGCTCGCAAAGATGCGCGAAGAGGTTCCGGGAATCACCATCCGCACCACACTGATCGCCGGTTATCCAGGTGAAACGGAGGAGGATCACCAAGTGGTTCTGGACTGGGTGAAGGAGCAGCGCTTCGATCGCTTAGGGGTATTCGCATATTCACATGAGGAAAATACACATGCCTACAAGCTTGAGGACGATGTTCCTGCAGAAGTGAAGCAGCAGCGTGTAGATGAAATCATGGCTTTGCAGATGGAAATCTCGGGTGAACTCAACCAGCAGAAAGTAGGGCAGACCTTTAAGGTACTCGTCGATCGCAAAGAGGGCAATCACTTTGTAGGCCGCACGGAGTTTGATTCTCCTGACGTGGATAACGAGGTGCTCATTCCAGCGGAAGATATTTATCTCAAGGTGGGTGATTTCTGTACAGTAGAAGTGGTAGAGGCACACGATTATGATCTGATCGGTCGTGTGATCGACTAACAATTTCGTCAAACGTTACATAGGTCACGCAGGTTGTGTGAGATCAAACCCATATTTGCCGTACTTACTTTAGTACTGCCTTATGAGTGTTGAAATTCTCGCACGTATCCAATTCGCGTTCACTGTAGCGTTCCATTACATTTATCCACCACTATCCATCGGTTTAGGCTTATTGATGGTTCTTTTTGAAGGCCGTTACCTCGCCACGGGTAAAGAAGTATTTCATGTCCTCGCTCGATTTTGGACGAAGATTTTCGCACTGACCTTTGGGATTGGAGTCGCCACGGGAATTGTGATGGAATTTGAATTTGGGACCAATTGGGCCGCGTACTCTCGATTCGTCGGCGACATCTTCGGCTCCGCACTCGCCGCTGAAGGCCTTTTCGCATTTGCATTAGAAAGTGGTTTCCTCGGAATATTGCTTTTCGGTTGGAACCGCGTGAGCAAACGCATGCACTTTGTTGCTACCCTAGGCGTTTGGCTCGGCTCCATGTTCTCCGCAGTATGGATCGTTGTCGCCAATTCTTGGCAGCAAACCCCCACCGGATATCACCTCGTGGGCGAAGGGCTTAAGGTCCGCGCCGAAGTCACCGACTTTTGGGCCATGGTCTTTAACCCGTCCTCAGTCGATCGCCTGATGCACACCTGGATCGGCGCTTTCCTAGCGGGAGGGTTCCTCGTGGTTAGTGTACACGCCTGGTATTTACTCAAAGGCAAGCACATCGAAATCAGCAAGACGGCTCTGAAAGTGGCGCTACCGTTTGTAGCCATAGTAAGTTTAGCTCAACTCGCAACGGGCCACAGCAGTGCAGAGGGAGTTGCGGAGAATCAACCGGCAAAATTGGCTGCGTTAGAAGGGCATTACCCGGACACCGCTGCTGCGGACATGTACATTATGGGTTGGGTCGATAATGAGTCGCAAACCGTCTCGGGACTCAAAGTTCCCGGCGGTCTTAGTTTCTTGCTCGATTACGATTTCGAGCACCCAGTTCCAGGCTTAAACGCCTTTCCAGAAGACGAACGCCCATCCCAAGTGAATGCCGTTTTCCAATTCTATCACCTCATGGTGGCGATCGGAATGACCCTGATCGGCCTCTCACTATTCGCCGTTTTCATGCTCTATCGAGGCAAACTTTGGAATCACAAACTCTTACTCCGTGCCCTCGTCTTGAGCGCTTTACTTCCACAGCTCGCTAACCAATTCGGCTGGTTTGCCGCTGAAATGGGCCGTCAGCCATGGGTCGTCTACGGTCTTCTGAAAACTTCCGAAGCCTTTTCACTAGCCGTGAGTGCCCAACAATTGAAATTTTCACTCGTGCTCTTCGCAACGCTTTATTCAGTGCTATTTGCCTTATTCATCTACCTGTTGAACAAGAAAATTGTCCACGGGCCAGACGACAAAAAGCTCCTAGATTACCGACCGAAACAAGCCGCAACCTCAGACTTTTACAGCAAATAATATGGACTATCAAGCGATTTATACCGAAACGCTCTTTGGCCTAGATTACCCTACACTCTGGTTCCTTGTGATCGGAGCAGTCTTCACCGGATATGCCATCTTAGATGGATTCGACCTTGGTGCCGGCGCCCTGCACCTCTTCATTCGCAATCAAGACCACCGTCGCATCGCCCTAAACGCTGTAGGTCCTGTATGGGATGGCAATGAAGTGTGGCTTGTGATCGGTGGAGGAGCCCTGTTTGCTGGCTTCCCAAACGTATATGCCTCCCTTTTCTCTGGATTGTACATCCCATTCATGCTCTTTTTAGCCATGCTCATCTTTAGAGCCGTCAGTATCGAATTCCGCTCCAAGGAAAAGATGCTGTGGTGGCGTAAAATGTGGGACACTACCTACACCATCAGCTCGGCGAGTCTAGCGATAGCTTTGGGAGCCGTGATGGGGAACGTGTTGCAAGGCATTCCACTCAATGCGGCCGGAGATTATGTAGGCACAGGTTGGGATTTTCTGAATCCGTATGCCCTGATCGTAGGTGCGACCACTCTGGCGCTGTTCATGATGCACGGCGCACTGTATTTGGCACTCAAAACAGAAGGTGATTTGAATGAATTTGTGGGGATTTGGGTCAAACGATCCATCATCGGGTTCATCCTGTTTTTCCTCATGACCTCTGGATACACCTTGCTCTTTATGGAGCACCTGGTAACTCGATTAAAAGAACATCCAGCCTTCTTGCTCTTGCCGCTATTTGCCATGCTGAGCATTGCCAATATTCCGCGTTTGACCGTGAAGGGAAACTACACTATGGCCTTCGTATTTAGTTCTATTACAGTGAGTTTGCTCTTTGTTCTTAGTGCAATAGGTCTGTATCCTGTGCTGCTGCGCAGTACACTCGATCCTGCATTTAGTTTGGACGTGTACAACAGTGCTGCCAGTGAGAAAACGCTGGGTATCATGCTGCTCATGGCGAGCGTAGGTGCCCCACTAGTAGGCTTGTACACATTCATTGTGTATAGATCGTTCAGAGGAACCGTAAAACTAGACGAACACTCCTACTAGAAGCGTTATATTTGTGTATGCGCACATTTATTTTTCTAGTATTGGCTTTGATCCTCGGCAGTTCGGTGGAATCTGCTGCCTCCACATTGGGACACACTTCTAACGATTCTGTAGCTGCTACAGCCCCGTTGCAGTGGAGGATGATGCGTGAGCCAGGGACCTTTGCACCGGCCGGTTGGTCCGCAGAGGAAGTGCCGGCTTTAACGCGTGTTCAAGCGGTGCGTATGGGACTGCGAATCGACGAATGGGTCGATGAACGTTTTGATCCGATCAAGGGAAAAGCTGCGGCTGCCCGTTATTACAATGAAGATGTAGAGTTGCCTGAGCTAACGCGTTTACTCGCGAGTGAAGGAGGAATGTTGCTTTCCGATATTGCTGATGCTGCAGACAAGCCGTTGCGCGTGCTAGAGACTTCGAATCCACACTTACGCCGCGACGTGTTGCCGCAAGGGGTGACCTTGTATGGCACAGAGGTAGTGTTGGAAGAGGGACGCATGAAGGAATTGGCACAAAAGCAGGAAGCGTATCAGAATGCGCTTGCAGTGCAGTACAATAAGCGTCGTACTCAAGTATTGTCGTTCATGCCAGATCCTTCGAGCCACTCTGCGATTACCTACACGGTGCGTAGTGGCGATTATTTAGGGCGTATCAGCAGTAAGACGGGAGCTTCTGTAGAACAGATACAAAAGTGGAACCGCATCAAAGGAAATACGATTTACCCAGGGCAGAAATTGACCGTTTGGGTTCCGAAAACATCTAAAAACTCTGTAGCTCAGCGCGTTGCTGCTCAGAACGTGGCGCCAGTGCCGGCGAAAACTTCGGTTGCTGTGGCTTCGACGGAATTGGCCAAAGATGCAGATGGGAAATATATCACGTATGAGGTGAAGGAGGGCGATACGCTTTGGGGTATTGCTCAGAAATTTCCTGGGGTGAGCGCCGATCAAATTCAGACTTGGAACAAGGTCGATGCGCTGATTAAAGCGGGAGAGAAGCTGAAAATCAATACACAGACTATCTCAGATTATTCTCCGGACAAATACCCAAGCACGTTGTAATTCATGAACAAACCGGGTCAATTCTTCGGATTCCTAGTCGCGCTGGGAATAGCTGTTTTTGCCTTGAGTATCGTGTTGCCTTCGGGCAAGACTGAGCTCGGTCCGTTTGAACTCGGTTATTACCATCCTAAAGATTTGTTGGGTCCATTTTGGACTGGCGAAACGCCCGTTGCTGGCGGTGTAGATCATGGTGTCGATCCTTTGGGATTGGATTCTATCGCATTGGAAGAAGAGGCGGCGTTCGATTCTGTGGCGGTGGCCGTGCAGCGGGAGTTGGAATTGGCCGCTGAAAAGGACCGATTAGCGGTTCCAGAGGCCGTGCTTGATACCTCGATCCAGGTTGTTGATGTACGCACCTTTGCGCCTTACTTCGAGGCGCTTAGAGCATTGGAGGCAGATCCTTCGACGACCGTTCGTGTCATTCACTATGGCGATTCACAACTCGAGGGCGACCGCATTACTATGAATCTGCGCGATAAGCTCCAAAAGAAGTACGGAGGTTCTGGTTTTGGATATGTTGCCTTAAGCCCGCTCGTAGCACCCTCGTCTTTGAATTTTAAAAGTGTCGAAGGGCTCGCAAGAAAGACAGTGTTCGGTCGCCGTGATACTGCGATCCAGGATGGCAAGTACGGTCATTTGGCGTCTTTCTCCATGTTAGAGCCGAGCGCTGATAGTACGGAATATGCTGCTGAAATATCCTTTGCAAAACGCAATTGGGGGTTCCGTTTGGCGCGCAATTTCTCCAAGGTCCGTATGCACTTAGAAGGCAGTGCGCCCTTAGAGGTCATGATTTATGTTGAGGACACCCTCTACAGTACTCGGGTATTTCCAGTCGGAGAGTGGACGCTAGGAGTCGATGTTCCTGAGGTCAAGGCATTCACTATGCGCATGCGAAGCAGTGCCGTCGCGCGAGTTTATGGAATCAGTTTTGAGAGTCCCACTGGGATTGCGGTGGATAATGTTGCCATGCGCGGTGCATCGGGCATGATGTTCACCAAGATCGATCCCGTGCAGTTGCAGGAGTCGCTTCAGCGCGAGCAGTATGCTTTGATCATCATGCAGTTTGGTGGAAATGCAGTGCCGTACCTGAAGGATGAAGCGCATGCGAAGCGCTTTGCACGTGCCGCTGGACGTCAGGTGGGCTTTGTGCAAAGGCTCTATCCCGATGCGGCTATTTTATACATAGGACCATCAGACATGGCCTATAAAGAAGGGCTCGACATGCAGAGCTATCCGCTTATTCCTGCGTTGAAGTCAGCGATGCGCACTGAACTGCTGTCTCGAGGGGCAGGGTATTGGGACCTCTACGACGTGATGGGTGGCGAAGGTTCCATGGTGGATTGGGTGAATCAAGATCCTGCACTGGCCGTGAAAGATTACATCCATTTTACGCCGAAGGGAGCTTCCTGGGTAGGAAAGCGACTGGCTGCGGCCTTAGCATCGCTTGGAGAGGAGTACGAGCGTATAGTGGCTGAGGATAGGGTACAGGCGGAATTGGCCAAGAATAGGGCAGCGGATAGGGCGGCATTAATGCAAGCTACCGGTGCTACAAATGATACAACGAATGAATAGACTTCTCACGATTTTTAGTGCAATACTGCTTAGTGGATCCTTGATGGGACAGCACGAGATGGGGACGATTGCCCTGGAATACCCGTTTTTAGACACGAGCAAAAACCACTTGGAATTTTACGGAGAACGCGCCGGTATGGATCGCCTTTATGAGAAGCTTGATCGAGTCATTTTCGACGGTGAAGGCAAGGTGAATATCGTTCATGTGGGCGGCTCGCACGTTCAAGGGGGCACATTGTCGCATACGTTGCGCATGCACATGGGGCAGCTGGCTCCTGAATTGGGGGTGGAACGCGGTTTTCTGTTTCCGCATCGCTTGGCGAACACGAACATGCCACGCAATATTTATGTGAAGAAAATTGGTACTTGGGAAGGGTGTCGAAACAGTATTCCACGCAACCAATGTCCTTGGGGGGTCAGTGGTATCGATGCCATTACGCGTGATCCAGAGGCGGCCTTTATTCTTCAAAGCTTTGCTGACGGTTCCAAAACCTACGGATTTACAGAATTCCGCATTTTTGAGCACATGGCGACCAATACCATGTCCCCGGTCATTCGACCTGAGCCAGACTCGACCGCGATCGATGTGGCCGCAGGAGTTCGTCGTTACTTTTACAAGAGCACGCAAGACTCCGTATATGTGAAGTTCAAGCAGGGGAGTGGTGCGCCGCTATACACGTTGCAGGGCATTCAAATGGTACGCGATGAGCCAGGGCTTGTATACCATGCGCTGGGTGTGAACGGGGCATCGACCAAAAGCTTTTTGCGCAGCGAGAATTTTAAAGAACAGGCCGCTTATCTATCGCCAGATCTCGTGATTTTTGGACTGGGAATTAATGATGCCTACAAACCGGATAGCGATTGGCGACCGGAAGAATATAAACTGCGTTATGATACTTTAGTTCAGTGGTTTAGGTCTGTTAACCCGGAGTGTGAGTTTATCTTCATGACGAACAATGACAGCTATTACAAACGACGCGTGCCGAACGAACATGCGCTGGATGTCGTGCGTGAAATGAAGCGATTAAGTCGCGAGCACAATACGGGGTTTTGGGATCTGTTTGGCGTGATGGGCGGATTGAATTCTATCGCACTTTGGGAGGAACACGGTCTGGCAAAATCGGACAAGATTCACTTTACGCGCAAAGGGTATACGTTGAATTCTGATTTGCTCTTTTGGGCGTTCTGGGAGGATTATGAAAAGCACTTGAAAAAGCTGGCGGAGTAATGGATTGGAGCATTGTACAAGGTTGGTTGACCTATAGTGAGAATTCTCCGCTGCTGTTTACACAGCTGTATTTCTGGGTCTTCTTTGCGCTCGTGATGGGCGGCTACAGCCTTGTATATAAGCACACGGCGCGCCGCAATGTGTTCCTGTTTCTGGTGTCCTTATTCTTTTACTACAAGACCAGTGGTTTCTATTTTATCATCCTGTTATTCAGTACGGTAGTGGATTTCTTTATCGGCCGTGCGATTTATCGAAACAAAGTGAATTGGCAAAGGCAAACCCTTGTCGCTCTGAGTGTTGTGGTGAATCTATTTGTTCTAGGGTACTTCAAATACGCGTATTTCGTGGCCGATTTCCTTCACGAACTCACGGGCATCGATATCGAGGTGGTGAACACCTTCGCGCTTTGGACCAATTCCGCCCTCGGCACCAATTTCATCTTCGAAAAAATCCTACTCCCCGTCGGAATTTCCTTCTTCACCTTTCAGACCATCTCCTACAGCGTGGATATTTACCGGGGACACATCAAACCCGTTAAAAACATCCTGGACTTCGGCTTTTACGTGAGCTTCTTCCCGCAGCTCGTAGCAGGTCCAATCGTTCGCGCCTCAGAATTCATTCCCCAGCTCTATGCGCCCTACCAACTCACCAAGCAGCGCGCCGGTCTAGCGGTATTTTGGATCCTCAACGGACTTTTGAAAAAGCTCTTCCTAGCAGATTATCTCGCGGTCCAATTCATCGATCGCGTCTTCGACAACCCCCAACTTTACAGCGGCTTCGAGACCCTCAGCGCCCTGTTTGGATATTCCCTGCAGGTCTACGCCGATTTCTCTGGCTACACCGACGTCGCGATCGGTATCGCGATGCTGCTAGGCTTTACGCTTCCGAAAAACTTTAACAGCCCGTACAAAGCCTCGTCTGTAGCCGAATTCTGGCGCCGTTGGCATTTGTCGCTGTCTACTTGGCTACGGGACTACCTCTACATCCCGCTCGGTGGAAATCGCGCTGGATCGCCGGCATCGTACATCATCGTTTTTGCCTTCTTTGTCATGATTGCCTTGATTGTAGGCTCACCGGTTCTTAGCGTCGCTCTAGGCGTGCTCTTCGCAGCAGGATTTGTGGCCATGCGTTATTCGGCAGCCACCGCGCGCTGGGTGAACACGAACATCAACCTGATGCTCACGATGGTGCTGGGCGGTCTATGGCACGGGAGTTCGTGGAACTTTGTGACTTGGGGGACCTTGAACGGAGTAGGGCTGGTCGTGTACAAGAATTGGAAAAAGATTTCCCCGTGGGCGGACAAAACCCGCTGGTACAATCGCGCTATTGGACTCGTAATTACGCTAAGTTTCATCACCTTCACACGTGCTTGGTTCCGCTCCCCAACTTGGGACGGGGCGATTGAAATTCTAGCTAAGATCCCCGGTGACTTTGGTTGGTCCACGATCGGCGGGGTACTCTCCGGCAATTGGAAATTTTTCCTCGTACTGATCGTCGGCTATTTGATCCATTGGATTCCAAGTCGGTATAAAACCCAGCTCCAGCAGCGCGTTAGTACTGCACCAGTGTGGGCGCTCTTCCTGATGTCTTTGCTCTCTGTAGTGGTGATTTATCAGATTCTGAGCGCTGAAGTTCAGCCGTTTATCTACTTTGCTTTTTAAGTCTTCGTGACTATCTTCAAGCAAAGTCAGAACGCACATGTCATCTAAAGTAAAACTCGCCGGAATCTTTTCGATTCTCATCCTTCTTTTCGTCGTTTATCAAGCGTTTAAAACGCCTGATACCCTGAACGGACCTGTGCTCGTGCCGTTGTATGAAAGCACCGATAACATTAGCCTGCGGGGCTTGCACGCGATCGATGACAGTGTAGTCGTGGTCGGCGGCAGCCGTGGAGTGTTCGGCTTCAGTTTGGATGCCGGAATCCACTGGATATTCACCCAGATTCCTGGCGCTCCCGAGAGCCAATTTCGTTCAGTCTGGGCCTTCAATGACCATACCTTCCTCGCCGTAAGCGCGGGTGCTCCCTCATACATTTACCGTACAGAGGACCGTGGACAAAATTGGTCCCGCGTGTTTAGCGATACGGCCGAAGCTACCTTCCTTGATGGCATCGTCTTCGCAAACGATTCTCTCGGCTGGGTCTATGGGGATCCTGTGGATAGCGCATTTAAACTGCTCCGCACGGATGACGGAGGGCGTAGTTGGCACCAAGCTAAGGGACCCGCAGCGATTGATGGAGAAGCCAGCTTTGCCGCTTCAGGTTCTGCGATCGCCTACGGGCATGGACTACTCACCATAGTGACCGGTGGAACTGTGAGTCGTATGCACGTTTCGATGGACAGCGGCGCGACCTGGATGTCGGACCACCTTGATCTGCAGCAGGGTTTGCCTAGTCAAGGCGCCTTCGCCCATGAGTGGGTAGGCGACAAACTCTACATTGTCGGAGGAGATTATATGAACGATGAAGACAGCACATCCACAGCGCTTGTGGTAGATCTTGCAACAGGTGAGATGGATGCTGCAACAAATGCGTTGCTAGAGCCGTTACCTTACACGAGTGACGTGGTCGGCGATGGAACCTATACCTATTACACAGGGACCACCGGGGTTCGCGTTTTAGATACAACCCTTGAAGTGATGGACACGGCGGCAATGCATGCGCTCACCTTTAGTGGCAAGTACGTGTTTGCCAGTGGGCCGCATGGAAGAATTGGCCGCGTGTATACAGGTGATGTGGCAGGATTGAACGATTTAGTAAACGAGGTGCATCGCGCACAAAAATTGGCAGCGAAACATGACTAAGGCAACTCCAAGAACGTACAAGAACATTGCAACAGCGATGGGTTTTTCTCCTATGGCCAAAGCGAATCTTGCGGAGGTACATCGCATCGCACAGCGCTGTGGTGCACGTTTGCACGTCTTTCACATCGGTGAATGGAATGCGCAATGTGAGAAGACCTACCAAAGTTTTTTATCAGAATTAAACATCGACCCATCTTCTGTGACGCGCGTAAGCAAGGCAGGAGATCCAAAGGTGATGCTCCTTGAGCTCTGTGCCGAGCACGACATCGATCTGCTTGCCCTCGGTGCTTTGGTGCGCGAGAGCATGTTCAAAGTCTTTACGGCAAGTATCGCTCGTGATGTGTGTCGCAAAGCGAAGGTGAGCTTATTGCTGCTGACCAACAGTAGTATCGAAGGTGGATTGTGTGAGCGCATCGTGGTGAATGGCATGGACCATCCAAAAACGCCGGATACCATCGCAACGGCCGCATGGCTGGCTACAAAACTCAAGAGTAAAGAGTTGTTTGTGGTAGATGAGTTGAACGAAAAAGAATTAGCCCGTCCAGATGACGATAAAAGTGTGTTGAAAGGAGAGCGAAAGCGCCGACAAATGGAGCGTACGCAGCACGATCGATTAGCCTCAGTGCTCGGTTGTTGTGAACTCTCAGAGCACTTAAACGTCAAAGAACAGCACGTTTTCGGAAAGCCGGGGTATACGATCTCGCATTATGCTAAAGCGAAGAAGGCAGACCTTTTAGTGGTCAATTCCCCCGATACCAAACTCGGCCTCTTAGACCGCATCTTCAAACACGATCTCGAATACATCTTAGCGGATCTACCGACGGATTTATTGATTGTACACACGACTAAATCTACAGCCCATGCATAAGCCAAACAGCGGTTTTAAGGGGTTCAAGGAAAATTGGCAGGCGGATCTTAAAGCGGGTTTCGTCGTATCCCTAGTCGCTTTACCTATTTCGATCGCACTTGCACTAGCTTCGGGTGCTCCCGCCATAGCAGGCCTCATATCCGCAGTCATCGGTGGTATTCTCGTAGCTCATCTCGGTGGCTCATTTGTAACCATTACAGGTCCTGGTAACGGACTGGCTGTGGTCACATTAGCTGCAATCACCACTTTAGGCGGAGGAGACATGCTCTCCGGCTACTACATGGCTCTCGGCGCGATTGTCGTCAGCGGTGCGCTACTCGTGCTGCTGGGTTCTGTGCGGCTAGGTGTGCTTGCGGACCTGTTCCCAACCTCGGCCGTTCAAGGAATGCTCGCTGCGATTGGGGTCATCATTCTTGCCAAGCAAAGCCATACAATGATCGGCACCTTACAGCCGGAGTCAACTGATCCAATTCCATTACTGATCGAATTTTTCACTTCCCTCGAGTCTGTGCTCGTCTGGACGGACCCAAGCAGTCTTCGTATAGCGGCAGTAGGCCTGGGAAGTTTACTCTTTCTCATCCTATTCTCACGCATCCGAATCTCATGGATGCACGTGATTCCAGCACCGCTTTGGGTGGTGGTGCTCGCAGTAGGAACTCAAATGATCGGAACAAAAGTGACGGGGTCCAGCTTTTTTGCACCTGAATTCCTCGTCCAAATTCCCGCAGACTGGATGTCTTCATGGCGCATGCCAGATTTCTCGGGCATCACTGAAGGACCTTTCTGGTCTGCAGCTATCGCCCTGACGTTCATAGCTTCCATCGAAAGTTTGCTCTCCATTAAAGGGATGGACCGACTCGATCCTTATAAGCGCAAGTCTAACGTAAACAAGGACTTACGTGCCTTAGGTATCGCCACAATCGTCTCTGGTTTATTGGGCGGGTTAAGCGTAGTTACCGTGATTGCACGCAGTAGTGTAAACGTTAGTAATGGTGCGAAAACACGTTCTGCAAACTTCTTTCACGGGGCATTAATACTGGTCTTTATCCTGTTCTTGCGCACGTTATTGACCCAGATTCCACTGCCGGCCTTAGCTGCAATTCTCGTCTTTACAGGGTACAAACTGCTCAATCCTAGCCAATTCCGTCGCATCGCAAACATTGGTCTCGAACAGCTCTTCTTGTTCTTCTTCACCTTCTTTGCCACGCTCGTTTTCGGCCTGATCGCCGGTATCGCGATTGGTATGTTAACCACCCTTCTGGTCCAATTTTTCCTTACCGGCGCAGGCTGGGACATTGTCCGCTACTTCCACCGCCCAAACACCTTGCTTTTTGAAGAGGAGGACGGCAAGTTCATTCTCAACATCAACTACTTTGCTAATTTCCTCAACTACCCGAGGCTAAAAAGCAAGCTGGATTCCGTGCCATCCACCTCCACATTAATTGCTGATTTTTCCAACACCACCTTCGTGGACCACACGGTGATGGAACACCTTTCCGGCTACATTCAAACCTTCGAGCAAAAGGGGGGACACATGGAGCTGGTCGGCTTAGATGAGTTTGCCCCATCTTCGTCGCACCCTCTAGGTGTGCAGTCCAAGCGACGCGGCAATGCTTCTTTGCTCGATGCGGGTGCACTACTTAACCGTTCTAAAGCGATGCCCTTAAGTGGTAAGCAAGAAAAACTCAGCAATTTCGCTGTGCTCCACGATATGAATTATACCGCCTGGCCTACGCCTGACTGGGATCGCCGAGTAGGCCAATTTTCATATTTCCGCTACAGAAGTATCGACTACACGACCAACCTTATCGAGGATAAAGAGCATGCAATTTTTGCCATCGAGGTCAATTCCCACAGCGGTGAGTTCATCGTTAAAGACAGCCAGCACCTCGCCTGTGTAGTGATAGAGCCTGAAGGCGTCGACCTTCCGAAATTTGTCATGGATCGCGAACGCATTTTTGAACGTCTCACGCACTTCGCAGGTGTCCGTGACATCACTCTAGGCGACCCCGCCTTTGACCAACGCTACGCGCTAAAGGGGAAAAATGAAGCAAAAATCAAGGCCTTTTTCACCGAGGCGTGTATTTCATTTTTAAGCGAGCATCCCGCTTTCCATATGGAGAGTAACGGGAAGGCGATTCTTATTTTCCATAAAGAACGTGTTGCAAGTGTGGCAGAGTTCAAATTGATGGTTAATTTTGCACGCCAATGGGCTGAGCGCATGAATTTTGCCAAGGTCCTTACTAACGGTTAACACCAATAATCACAGAGATTTAACAACCACCAAGAAGAATAGAATGAGCAACGAATTAAAATCAACCGCACTCGAAGCTGTCCACATAGAGATGGGCGCGAAAATGGTGCCTTTCGCAGGTTATAACATGCCTGTTCAGTACAGTGGATTGAAGCTAGAACACGCTGCAGTGCGTGAAGCGGTCGGCATGTTTGACGTTAGTCACATGGGCGAATTCTTCGTAGAAGGCCCTCAGGCTCTAGATTTTCTACAAAAAGTAACCTCTAACGACGTAAGTAAACTCGTTCCTGGCAAGATTCAGTACAGCTGTATGCCAAACGAGAACGGAGGTATTGTGGACGACCTCTTAGTCTACTGTTTTTCTGGGGAGCATTTCCTTCTCGTGGTGAATGCTTCGAACATGGAAAAGGACTGGAACCATTTGCAGCAGTATATCGGCGATTTCGACGCAAAGCTTCGCAATGAGAGTGACGAATACAGCTTGCTCGCGGTACAAGGTCCAAAAGCAGTGGCTACCTTACAGAAATTGTCTTCGGAAGACTTAAGTGCCATCAAATATTACAATTTTGTGATCGGCGAGATCGCTGGCTTGAAAAATGTCATCATCTCTGCCACGGGATATACAGGAGCGGGTGGCTTCGAATTGTATGTACCCAACGCAGATGCAAAAGCATTGTGGAATGCGGTTATAGAAGCAGGTGAGGAGTTCGGTCTTTTACCAGCAGGTCTAGGTGCACGTGATACCCTTCGTTTAGAGATGGGGATGGCTTTGTACGGCAACGACATCGATGATACAACGAGCCCCATTGAGGCGGGTTTAGGTTGGATTACCAAATTCACGAAAGAATTCGTTTCAAGCGAAACTTTTGCTGCACAGAAGGCTGCAGGGGTCACTCAAAAATTGGTCGGATTCGAAATGATCGATCGTGGAATACCTCGTCACGGTTATGAAATCGCAAATGCGGAAGGCACAGTGATTGGTCGAGTGACTTCAGGAACGGCTAGTCCATCTACAGGTAAGAACATCGGAATGGGTTACGTGCCTGTTGAGCTTGCCTCAGAAGGTAGTGAGTTCTTTGTAGTGATTCGCGGAAAGCAAATCAAAGCGTCGGTAGTGAAGTTGCCGTTTTACAAGAAGAGCTAACAACTCCATCTAAAGAACAAAAAAAAGGCCCTTTAACGAGGGCCTTTTTTTGTGTTTGATTGTTTGGGTGTGGGGACAAAAAAAGCGGCACTGCTTTCCCCAGCGCCGCTTTAACCCAAATACAAACAGAGTGAACGGAAAGAAGTTAATGTGTTTATAGTCCTAACTCAGCAGCAATAGCTTTACCGGCTGGGTGATGAGCGTAGCGAGCGAGGTATTCCTCAACGCTGTAGTTGTACTCTTTACATCTGTTGTCGTTCAGGCACTTGACTTCCTTTACTTCTTGCTTAGATACATCCAAGAAAATCTCAATGACACTTTCAGGGTTGTTAATGGTATACAGTGGGCTTTTGGTAAGGATAGTTGCGCTTGCGTCAGTCATAAAGTGATTTAATTAGTTTTTGTTTAGAAAAAAAAGATTTCCATTGTTTCTGATGCAAAAATAAGGCGCTATTTTTAAACAGAATGTAAAATCGATAAAAAATGTTGGAAAGAAGTCAAAATACCTCTTGGCTACGCGAGAATTCGCACTGACCTTTGTAGCCTACAACCAAGCACTATGAAGCTCGATAAACTAGATAAGCAGATTCTCCAATATTTGGTGAAAGATGCTCGTAAACCGTTCACGGAAATAGCAAAGGACCTTTTAGTAAGCCCAGGTACCATTCACGTTCGCGTGAAAAAAATGGAACAAATGGGAGTGATCAAAAGCACCTCGATAAGTGTCGACTACGATAAGCTCGGTTTTGGTTTTATCGCATATGTCGGACTTTTCACTTCGCGCTCGCTGACCTCTCCTGAAATCATTGAGAAGTTGCGTGAAATTCCTGAGGTGACCGTTGCCCACTTGGCGACAGGAAAGTACGGTATCTTCTGTAAGATTCGTTGTAAGGATGCATCTCACGCAAAGGATGTCATCTTCAGAATTAACGACGTGGACGGTGTAGAAAACACAGAAAGTATGATCTCGTTGGAGGAAAGCATCAACTCGAACAGCGGTTTGTTGCAACTGGTGATTAACGAAGAATAGGTCTTTTCTTCGATTAGACATAGAATATAAAAGGGCCTCGTCTACGATAGACGAGGCCCTTTTTACTTAAGGTGGCTAGGTTTGATGCTTAATAGTATGACGGGCGACGTACACCTGAAAAGTGCTTGGCAAGGCGAATGACCTGACGACTATATCCATATTCGTTATCATACCAAACGTATAGGACAACCGAACGTCCGTCCGGTGTGATTTGAGTGGCATGAACGTCAAAAATACTTGGGCACGGGTTCCCTACGATATCACTGGATACTAGCTCGTTCGACATGTTGTAGTGGATTTGCTCAACCAAAGCACCATTTAGAGCAGCGTCTTTCATCTTCGCGTTTAATTCCTCTAATGTCGTTGGTTGTTCAAGCTGAAGATTCAAAATAGCCAAAGATCCATTTGGTACAGGTACGCGAATCGCACTTGAGGTCAATTTTTGACCTAAACCAGGAATACATTTGTCTACTGCCTTTCCAGCACCCGTCTCTGTGATGACCATATTCATGGCAGCTGCACGACCACGACGGTATTTACTATGCATATTGTCGACCAAATTCTGATCGTTCGTGTAAGCGTGAATCGTCTCCAAATGACCACGATCAATCCCAAAGGTATCGTTCATCACTTTAAGCACTGGTGAAATCGCGTTGGTTGTACAGCTTGCCGCACTCACGATCTTGTCTTTCTTTGTGTCAATATCGTTCTGATTTACACCGTGAACTATATTTTTAATTCCCTTACCTGGCGCTGTGAGCAATACACGGTCAACACCTTTTCCTTCTAGGTGCTTTGCGAGCGCTACATCGTCACGGAAGGCTCCGGAGTTGTCGATGAGCAATGCATTTTCGATGCCGTAAGCCGTGTAATCTGCTTGGGTAGGATCGGGGGCAGGGATGAAGTATACAGGGCGACCATTGATAATAAGCGCCATGTTTTCTTCGTCTACTTTTACAGTACCAGGAAAATCTCCGTGTACACTGTCAATCTTGAGTAGAGAAGCACGTTTGTGAAGGCTTGCTGCATCTATGCGACGAACTGCGACTGCACGAAGACGAAGCTGCTTACCGCTGCCTTCTTGTGCGACCAATTCTCTCGCGAGCAAACGGCCGATGCGCCCGAAACCAAACAAGACGACGTCTCTAGGTTGTTGTTTTACGGCTTTGAAAAAAGTAGAGAGGTGGTTGATGATAAATTCCTCTGGGCTTAATTCTGTACGGGTCCAGTCGTGGGTCAGACGACCAATATCAATTTTTGCATACTCAATCGCAGTTTTTTTCAACGTCATCAACATCTCGAGGGAATCGTCGATGTTAATGGCCTTGCCGACAAAATCGTTTGCGTACTGGTGAAGTTCTAGGATTTGGCTAGCGCTTTGATCGATAAGTTTGTTGCGGAACATGACAATCTCGATGCCACGGTCGTAAAACAGCTCATGTACACATGCACTTACGTCTACTGCCAAGCGCTCATTTCGAATGCGTGCTTGGACTTTTTGGGAATACTCTTGTTGAGCAATCATTTCAGTAAAAGATTTTTTTGGTGGTTCTACACCTCTAAGGTAGTGAAGAATAGTACCTCAAAGCCAAATGAATTACATTCCTTAACCCGTTGTATAACAAATGATTATGGTGTAAAATATTGGTGTAAATTTTACACTATGTGGCAGTCAATTTTCCTAAAAAACGTTCATTATTCGCACAAACGTTACCACTCAAAGGCGAAATAGTCTGCGTTTCCGCTCTGATCAAATCCTTGGATGAGGACGCCATCGCCGGGATTGAATTGGCGAATGAGGTTCTCAAATTTCTCCTGGTTTTCGATGTAGACATTATTCAGCTTGACGATGATGAAGTTCTCTGGTATACCCGCTTTTTCGAATCGGCCACCGAGAATTTTTTCCACGCGAACGCCATAGCGTAGTCCCATACGGCGCTTCTCTGCTGAGGTAAGGTCAGAGAGTTCGGCGCCAAAACTGCGTTTGATTTCTTCCTCTCGGGTGAGCATTTCTGTCGTTCCCAGTTTATTTTTTAAAAGCAATTCAAACTGTTTGTTCGTTCCGTTGCGGTTCACAATCACACCGAGCTGCTCGCCAGGACGGTGCTGCCCGATGACCTCAGTGAGGTCTGCGCCGGTGTTGACCGCTTTGCCAGCGATATTGATGATCACGTCGCCCTTTTCGATACCCGCATCGTCTGCTGCTCCGCCTTCAATGATATTTGCCACATAGACGCCGCTATTTACTTTGAGATCCAGTTCACTTGAAAGGGCAGGAGTGACCTCGTTGTAATTGATTCCCATAAAAGCACGCTGAACACGACCGAATTCTTTGAGATCCCCAACCACCTTCAATACAAGATTGACTGGAACAGCAAAGCTGTAGCCCTCGAAGGATCCGCTCCGTGAAGAAATCGCCGTATTGATTCCTACCAGCGCTCCAGCAGTGTTGACGAGTGCCCCACCCGAATTGCCCGGGTTGACGGCGGCGTCTGTTTGCAGGAAGCTTTCAATAGCGCTTTGCTCGTCGATGATGTTTATATCGCGCCCCTTTGCTGAAATGATTCCTGCTGTGACTGTGCTCGTTAAGTTGAATGGATTTCCGACGGCTAGGACCCATTGGCCGAGGCGGACTTGGTCTGAATTGGCCACAGTTACTTTTTTCAAACCAGAAGCATCAATCTTCAAAAGCGCAATATCCGTGGTTGGATCAGTACCTACGAGCGTCGCGGAATACTCATTATTATTGGCTGTGGTTACCGTAATCTCTTTGGCATCTTTAATCACGTGGTTATTCGTAACGATGTAGCCGTCTTCGCTTAGGATTACACCTGAACCTGATCCTTGCACCTCATAACGCTGTGGGGAAGAAGGTCGACCAAAGAATAAATCGCTAAAAGGGTTGTACACGTTTTGCACACGTTCAGCAGTGGTCTTCACATGGACGACGGCCTCAACGGTACGTTCAGCAGCTTCGACGAAATCTGTTGGAATTGCGGCAGCTGCAGCCGGCATATTGTTGGAAGTCTGCTGTGCCGTGCTCGCGGAGGATTGCTCGATCACTACGGTCTTTCCGGTCAGTCCTAAAGCTTGAGCCCCAGCAAGTGCGGCGATACCTCCCACAATGGCGAATCCAAGGGGTAATGCGAAAGATTTTAGGGTATGTTTCATCTATGACGTAATTTTAAATTTGCTTGCGAGAAGTTATTCAAATCTCACGCCAAACAGGTGCATTTTGTACCCCGTAGCCCCTAACTTTAACGCCTTTTAACATCGAAACCAGCATGAAGCGCTTGACTTTTTACAAATACCAGGGTGCAGGAAATGATTTTATCCTTTTTGATGCACGAGAGGGTTTTCCTGAGGTGTCAAACGCGCAGATTGCCGCTTGGTGCGACCGACATTTTGGCATCGGTGCTGATGGATTAATGCTTTTGCAGGCCCCAACTCATTCCGGTGACCAATTTTACATGAAGTACTACAACGCCGACGGAAACGAGAGCACCATGTGTGGCAATGGCGGACGCTGCATCGCCAGATTTGCCTCTGATTTAGGTGTTTGCCAGGATACGGCAAGATTTCATGCAGTCGATGGTACGCATTGGGCAGAGATTCGACCCGATACGGTTACCCTCGGTATGGTCGACGCTCCGGCAGTTGTTTCGCGACTCGAGGGCTGTTTTGTCGATACGGGTTCTCCACATCACGTCGAGCAGCAAAGCTTTACCGACCGCTTTGTAGAGGTCGCTCGATCGAAGCGTGAAGCCTACGGACCAGGAGGAAGTAATGTAAACCACATCGAACTTCGCGGGCCTCAATCCCTAGCTATTCGAACCTTTGAGCGAGGGGTGGAGGATGAAACGTTAGCCTGCGGTACTGGTGCTGTTGCAGCTGCCATGGTCGCCGTATCAGAAGGATGGATTGCTGCTCCGCCGGTGAAAGTATCTGCCTTAGGTGGCGAGCTTGAGGTGGGGTTCGAAGGAAAAGGACCATTTACAAAGGTGTGGCTTAAGGGCCCTGCCGAGTTTGTTTTTAAAGGAACCCTGGAACTATGATACCAGTAAAAGGCATCGGCCTATTGCGCGCGCCAGAACGAAGCGATTTGGATTGGTTACACCACTTGGAGAACAATCCAAGCCTCTGGTATCTGGGGTATTCAAAAGAACCCTTCAGCCGTGAAGTGTTACGAAACTATTTGGAACAGCAGCCAGGCTCATTACTCCGTGATGGACAGATCCGATTAGTGTTAGAGCACGATGGTGCCCCAGCAGGTGCTTTGGATTTATACGACTATGATCCCTTCGCGCGAAAAGCAGGTGTGGGTATTGTGTTAGACGATCAGCACCGTGGTAAGGGCTGGGCAAAAGAAGCGATGATTGCGTTCGAACGTTATGTTTTTGGAACATTAGGTCTGCACAGCTTATTTGCGATGGTGCCGGGAAAAAACGAAGCCTCTTTAGCCTTGTTCGAAGGCTTGGGCTATAAGAAGATTGGCGAATTAGACGACTGGGTATTGCACAACGGTGAATATGAAAGTGCGTTGCTCTACCAAAAATTGAAAGTATGAAAAAAGTAATGTTGCTCATCGTAGGAGTAGTCATCCCATCGGGTCTTATCTATGCGGTATGGGTCGGGTTCGGAGCACTGTTTGAGCCGAATGTGAATCCTGAATTGGCGCCTTATGAGTTGTATGTGGAGGATTCGACGACAACTGCGATGGTCTATGACCAATTAGTTGCGGATCACGTATTGCTTACTCCGGAGGGCTTACCTCTTCTCGCCAATCGTAAGGGCCTTGAATGGCCACGTCCTGGACATTATGTCATTACAGAAGATATGTCCAGCAACAGCATCGTAAATATGCTTAAAGCGGGGCTACAGACACCTGTGAAGGTGAATTTCAACAGTGCAGCCACCTTGGAGGAGATTGCACAGAAGCTCAGCGAGCAACTTATGGTCGATGCCTCTGCACTTCTTGAAGCTTTGAAAGCGCCGATGACAGGGTGGGAGGGACCACTTGCCCTTGGCGCATATCTGCCCGATACCTACGAGATGTATTGGAACGCCTCAGCGAATAGTGTCACCGAAAAGCTGTATCAAAATACGGTTGCATTTTGGACACCATCACGCGTGAAGCAAGCAAAGTCTATAGGTCTTACACCTGGAGAAGTAAGTACCTTGGCTTCGATCGTGATGAAAGAGAGCAGTAAGGCTGATGATCGTCCAAATGTGGCTCGACTCTATTTGAACCGTTTAGATAAAGGGATGAAGCTTCAAGCCGATCCGACAGTGATTTTCGCGATGAAACGCCTCGATCCTTCGGTTGAGGTTCGCCGCGTTTTGCGCAAAGATTTGAAAATTGAGGACCCGTATAATACCTATCATGTTAAAGGACTTCCGCCAGGACCAATCTGTGTTCCGGAGAAGGCAGCCTTGCTCGCTGTTTTAGACGCGCCAGCGCACGATTATTTGTACATGTGTGCGAATCCGGAAAACCCGGGATACCATGCCTTTGCATCGAACTATGCAGGGCATCTAGTCAACCAACGCAAATGGGTCAACTATCTAAACAAGCGAAAGATTTACAGGTAATAGAAAGCCCCGCAAGTACACACTTGCGGGGCTTTTCTCTTTGTGCTGTTACGGATGAATCGATCAGGCCATCGGCAGCTCTACGTTTCTAAAGACCATATTGCCATCGAAGACATCGAGGAGAATGACATCATCGCTATTGACTTCACCTGCAATGATGTCTTTTGACAACGCATTTAGAACGAAGTTTTGTACGGCACGTTTCACCGGTCGTGCTCCGAACTGAGGGTCATATCCGACTTCAGCCAAATGAGCGATCGCCTCAGGACTAGCCTCTAAAGTAATACCCTGTTCACTCAAGCGGTTCTTGACTAGATCGAGCTGCATGGTCACAATCGCACCCATCTGGTCTTTTGCAAGCGGTGCAAATAGACTAATCTCATCGATACGGTTTAAGAATTCTGGACGTACGACTTTTTGTAATAGTCCTATCAATTCTGGCTTTAGGCGCTCCATAAGTACTTCCTGCGATCCATGCTCCCATTTCTCCATCGACTCATTAATCAAATGTGAGCCAATATTACTGGTCATAATGATCAGTGTGTTCTTAAAGTTGACCATTCGACCCTTGTTATCGGTTAACCGGCCGTCATCGAGTACCTGAAGCAGTACGTTAAACGTATCTGGGTGTGCCTTTTCTATTTCGTCGAGAAGGACCACTGAGTAAGGCATACGTCTTACAGCTTCTGTGAGTTGGCCACCTTCGTCATAGCCGACATATCCTGGAGGCGCACCGAGCAATCTACTGACGCTGTGTTTTTCTTGGTATTCGCTCATGTCTATCCGAGTCATCATCGACGCATCATTAAAAAGGTACTCCGCTAATGCTTTGGCCAATTCGGTTTTCCCTACACCCGTTGTTCCCAGGAATAAGAAACTACCGATCGGTCTATTCGGATCACTCAACCCCGCTCTAGATCTACGAATAGCATCGCTTACTGCAGCAATAGCCGCATCTTGCCCCACCACGCGCTTGTGCAATTCTTCCTCGAGCTTAAGCAATTTCATACGCTCACTCTCCAACATTTTCTGTACCGGAATACCTGTCCAACGGCTCACCACCTCGGCAATATCCTCAGCCGTAACCTCTTCTTTAATCATCGTGCGCTCACTGTTTTCTAAGGCAGTTTCAGCGACTTCAAGCTCTTGCTCTGCCTCTTGCATCAACCCGTAGCGGATCTCAGCGACACGTCCATAATTCCCAGAACGTTCCTCTTTCTCCGCCTCCAAGCGTAAGTTTTCCAGACGTTCTTTGATTTCCTGAATACGCTCTGCACTCGACTTTTCTCTGGCCCAAACCGCATTCAATCCATCGCGTTGCTCATACAACTCACTCAGCTCTGCCTTAATCGTCGCCAATTTCTTCTTGTCATCCTCCCGTTTAATGCCTTCCTGCTCGATCTCAAGCTGCAAAATCTTACGGTCCAAAATGTCCAGTTCCTCCGGCTTTGAATTGATCTCCATACGAATCTTCGATGCCGCTTCATCCATCAAATCAATCGCCTTGTCCGGTAAGAATCGATCGGTGATGTAACGCGCGCTAAGCTCAACCGCTGAAATCACGCTTTCATCCTTGATACGCACTTTGTGGTGGGTCTCGTACTTCTCTTTAATCCCTCTAAGTATGCTTATGCTACTTTCTAGATCAGGCTCTTCAACAATGACCTTCTGGAAGCGACGCTCCAAAGCCTTGTCTTTCTCAAAATACTTCTGGTATTCGTCTAGGGTAGTAGCCCCAAGCGCTCTCAGCTCTCCGCGCGCCAATGCAGGCTTTAATATGTTCGCTGCATCCATCGCACCTTCGCTCTTGCCGGCTCCGATTAGGGTATGAATCTCATCAATGAATAGCAAAATGTTTCCATCGCTGCTGGTTACCTCTTTCACTACCGCTTTAAGGCGTTCTTCAAACTCACCTTTGTATTTCGCACCGGCGATCAGCGCTCCCATATCGAGGCTGTAAACGACTTTGTCTTTTAAATTCTCTGGTGCATCGCCATTCAAAATGCGCTGTGCCAGTCCTTCAGCAATCGCCGTTTTACCCACTCCTGGTTCACCCACGAGAATTGGATTGTTCTTAGTTCTTCGCGATAGAATCTGCAGCACACGTCGTATTTCATCTCCACGACCTATCACAGGGTCCAAGCGACCTTCTTCGGCCATTTGATTCAGGTTCTTCGCGTATTTATCTAAGCTGTTGTAGGTGCTTTCTGCGCCCGAGCTACTAGCGCCACGTCCTTTACGAAGACTCTGTACGGCATTTTCCACAAGAGTACGCGTCAAACCTAGATCGGCCAGCATCTTTCCGGCAGTTCCTTTATCTTCAATCATCGCTAAGATCAAATGCTCTGTAGCGACATATTCGTCTTTCATTTTACCCGCGATCTGCTCAGCTTTCTGAAGAACAAAAGCGGCATCTCTACCCATATATGGTGTAGCATCCGTAGAGGTGGGCAGTCCTTTGAATGCTGCATCCACGGCATGTTTTATTCCATCTAGAGCCAATTCGCCTTGTTGCAATACGAACGGCATCACGCTCTGATCTTCCTTCAACAAAGACTTTAGTAGATGCAAGGTTGTGATTTCAGTATGTCCACCATCTGTCGCAAGAAACTGTGCTCCCGAAACGATCGACTGGCTTTTGGTTGTGAATTTCTCAAAGTTCATAATTCGTAGGGTTTTTAGGTCTGCCTATAGAGGCACAAAGCTCATACCACATGCATTTTGCGTGCAGATTTCCTGACAAGTATTCTGTAATTCAGTTATTTACATGAAATATTGTCCGAAATAGTCCCTCTCGACTGACAGAATTACCGCGGCATAGCCAAAAAAAAAAACACCCCCGCTGCACCTAATAGGAATCAGCGAGGGTGAAAAAAAAGAGGTTCAGTAAACGACTTATTCGACAATGAGTCGCTGTACGTCAGTTCCTGTTGGTGTTAGTGTTTCTACCAAGTACATACCTGATGCCCAACCTTCCGTGACGATAGGGAAGGTGTTGATGCCTTCGTTACCGTGAACGTTTTGAACCGTCATGATTTGCCCTTGTGTATTGCGAACGGTGATGGTAACGTCTGCACTCTGCTGGAAAGCGATTGGCAGCTGTGTTACACCATTCGTAGGGTTAGGGTGGAGGTGACCGACACCTACCATGGTTTCGAGCTCATCCTGACCGATAACGAATACTTTGTTCAGATCATTGCTCTCATAGAAACAGAAATCATCAATAGCCCAACCCGATGCATGAACGGTTTCATCGGATGCAAAACGGAATCTAAATACAGCTCTTCTTGCCGTATCTACAGTTACGTTAATCGAGGCTGGAATCCAACCGCCACTTAAACCGGTCCAACCTGGGTTGTATACATCAAGTGCTGTCACGAAGTTCGTGTTGAACCACGTCGCTCCAAAGAGGTTAGTACCTATAGTAGACCAGGATAGACCACCATCGAAAGTAATATCCACCGTACCACCATCATGGTACAATTCTGTGGAGAACTGGTGCATAAATTCATACGTGTATACTTGTCCTGAATCTAATTCGAATACAGGAGTAAACAGCGATGAGCTATCACGTCTCTTATAGTTACCATCTAGGTTAGTGACCCATGCATTCGCACCTGAGTTCGCCGAAACGATAGGTGCAGCAGAAGGTGTACCAACTTCCCAAGCCGTTAGACC
Source organism: uncultured Schleiferiaceae bacterium (assembly GCA_965656315.1). GTDB lineage: Bacteria > Bacteroidota > Bacteroidia > Flavobacteriales > Schleiferiaceae > UBA10364. The sequence continues at coordinate 28,110 of CBFHKC010000015.1, forward strand.
ATCACGATCCGAAGTATTCAATGTAAGCCATGGGCTCTGTGTAGGATCTTCAAAGTCGTTACAGTAGGAGCTGTCTTGCGACATTACGATTTTATCTAACACAGTGATGGTTTTACAAAGAAGGTCATCAGTAGTCAAATTATCAGGCTTGTTGTCTGGCAACGACGTACGAACACAAACATTGTACGCACCGCTAGATGGGTTAACCCAATCCGCTTGGAAGTCGTACGCTGCAGCGCGACGAGGAATAAGTGGCGGGTCAAAGACTACTTTTTCTGGCGTAGACCAAGTAGTACCACCATCTGTAGAGTATTCAACCATACAGCTGTCTAAGACTTTCGCACCTGTATTACGAATGAAAGTACGTAGGTGGTTGTTTTGATCTGGGATAGGTAAATATTCTACCGTCTGTATCTTAACAGGCGCAGCACTATTCTGTGGAGGAATGTAGATTTCGACCTTATCGATGTTCCAGCCATCCTTATTGCCACCCACAGTTTCTAATTTACCGCGTATGATCAGAGGAGCCGAGCTACCAAACATGAAGTTTAATGGCCATACACTTGTGGTTTGACCGATATTCCCCACCCAAGCATCACCTACGGCGCTTGAACCTGTGTTGTACCAACCTGTCGATACAATATTCTGTGGATCCCAGTATCCGAATTTATTCCAGCTACCACCTTGAAGCAATTCAAGAATGGCATAATCTCCGGTGTTTAAGTCGATATCATGTGTGAGGCGAAGCTCTGCACCGGCAATCGTATCAAACTCCGTAAAGCGAGGGAAGAAGATGTATTCTGTTACATTCGCTGGAATATTGCCATTCGGATACGTGGAAATGCCATTGTTACCGCCCAAGGCTGTGATGGTACCGTGCTCAAAAAGGTTGAGATCTCCTGCGAAGAAGAATCCGCTGCTGTCTCCATCACTACATGCTGAGAAGTCCTCAATGAAACCATTGTGAATTGGCGTTTCTGGCCAACCTGCCGACTTGCGGTATGCTGTATCGTTCCAAGTATTGTTGTCACCTGCTTTGCCTGTCCAAGCTTCAATCTCGAAAGTACCAGTAGGCCAAGCGACTGTGTTGGTTGCATCCGTAGCAGTACTCGAAGATCCAGGTGCAACGGATGAGGTATGTGTAAAAGTGTACGTCGAGCTCACACCAGCGTTTGCGCCACAGGTAGGAGTAACGGTGTAGCTGATTGGAATACTAGACTGTGTTGCACTACCGTAGTTACGTACTTCAAAGCTAGCGCGCTTGCCTGCAGGTCCTGCAACAAGATTCACACGTGCACCAGGAGCTATTACATAGTCAATACCTAAGTCGACCGTTGGTTGATCCATGATGACAATATCATCGATACCGATATCTGCAGCAATACCGCTACCTGATTTTTGTGCAATAAAGCGCAGCTTGATCAGATTACCTGCTTGAGCACTAAGATCTACTTCATAAGTGTCCCATGCGTCCTTTTCATCGGTAAGCTTTGTAATGTACGGAGGCATCGGATTACTCCAAGTATTTTCTCCTGCCTTGATCCATTGAACTCTAATCGCACCGATATCGGTACCGTACATGTGGTGTTTGAACTGCAGTACAGGCTTGGTCATACCAGCAAGATCTAAACAGCGTGAAACCAGAAGGGCAGAAGTAGGTGAAGTACCGTAGTCACCTTCAGTAACCAAATAATTACCGCGTTTACTATGATCTGAAAGAGGACCTGTTCCTACGGATGGCGTCCATCCCGTTCCAACCATAAAGGCAAAGTTACCTGTGTTGTTCGCAGGCAGAGGGGAGAACACATCCTGTGGGAAAGTTCCTGGATTTAGAGGAGTATTGTTACCTGCGGTTGTGGTGGCAGGGTTGTCGAAATCCTCAACATATGGGAAGTTGGTGTACGGCTCTTCGTGAATGATACGGAATGGTCCGATGGTATCATTTTCATTAATCGTATCTAGTGGCTGATCCGCATACACCTTAACAAGGTATTCACCGTATCCACTGAGGTCAGGGCCTGTTACAAAAGTGTGTGCAGCTGAATCTCCTAAAGAAACTGTTTTGTAGTTGATCCATTCAGAGTGGGTTGAGTTGGATACCGTACCTGAAAGATTGGTATACTCATATGCCCATGTAACACGTATGCTGTCCAATGCATTACAACCGTTGTTCTGTACCCAAAGATCAAGTAGTTCATTATTCGAGTATGAACAGTAGCCATTTTGTGGATTGAAGACATCACGAAGTGCAACGTCAACTGGAGTAGGTTCGTATACACGAATGTTATCCACGGCGATATCACCGTTTACAGAGTTGTCACGATTGGCTGTAAATCGCAGACGGATGTACTGTCCAGCGAATGCTTCAAGATTGGTAGAATAGGTCTTCCATGGATCTTGTGATTTTGTTTGTTGAGCTCCGTCTAGTTTTAACAATGAAACAAAGCTTGAAGAGTTGAAACCTGTATCTACAAATACCTCTAGATAGTCGATGTTGCTACCAAACATGTGATAGTCGAATTCGAGCAATGAACAACCGCTGTTTCTAAGGTCGATACAAGGAGTATAGAAGTGTGTTTTGTCATTCGTAGAACCTTGGTCGGCTTCGGTGTAAAGGTAACGTCCAGTACCCGAGGTAGAGTTGTCGCCTGTAGGTCCAGATTGTGCCGTAGAAGTGGCACCAGTGCGCACAGACCAAGCATATCCTGCCGTAGTTTGGGTAGGGAGTACCTTGTAGCTCTGCCCTCCCGGAGGGTTACCTACAGGGAATGTACCACGGTGAGAAACACCTGAAGTACCATTACCCGTACCTGCAATCCAATATAGATTATCGTCAAAGTCTTGATCGAAAGGAGGAATAGTGCTGTAAGGGAACGTCGTTTGTGTGGTGAGACCACAGATTGCCGGAAGAGAAGGATCTCTCCAGAATTTGTAGCTCGTAACTGCTGCTTGATCAAGAGGGTCTCTCACAACGTTAGGACAGGCACAGTCAAACACACGTACGTACCATTCTATCGTATCGTTAACATTGATACCTCCCCAGCTGTATTCATAGTTTGAAGTTGTCGGACAAGCTGAAGTGATCGCAGAAGTCATTAGGGAATCGGTCCAAGCGCCCCAGCTACCTACACCCGAGTCGAAACGGCGGAAGTACACACGTACACTATCTACACCTACGTTATCCGATGCTTTCAAACGTACATCCTGAGTAGGCATGTATCGCGCGCCGATCGGTTTTGATGGAGAAGGTACATTTACGTAGTCGATCGTTGGTGGCTCTAACTCACAAGGAGCAATTTCAACCATGAGATTGTCAACAAACCATCCCGCCAATGCAGCAGGAGAAGGCGTACCCGATTTGTTTGACATCACAAAACGAATCATACAGTTCTCGTAACCGTCCTGAGCGAGGGTAGAATCGTATGTTCCTAGGTGGCTACTCAGATCAAAAGTTTCACGCGCCCACCAAGTACTGGTAGGGGTCATCCCCGTATTGTTATTTCCGATGGTCGGTCCATTCCAGAAAGGAACTTGGACCGCTGATGGATAGGCTAACTCGTTAAACCACCCTTGAGATGAAAACTGTGGTGAATTTCCCTGGTAGTGCGTACCGACAAGATTCACCCAAGTTGCACCACTGTCATTCGACATCTGGATGAACCCTTTCTGGATGTAGCGGATTTTACAGATTTGATCGAAAGTGAATCTCACATTCGTATTGCCCACAGTTGAGAACGCATCGGTCTCAAAAATGATTGAATCATTTGAGTAAATCTGTGTGTGGAAGGAATGTGTGCCAGTTGTTGAAAGGAAACTGGTATCGTTCCATGATCTCGTTGCATTCGCAGCATCCGTGTTGTAGTTCGCAGCGATAGAATCTGCACCCAAAACTCCATCGAAGTTCTCAGTGTAGACCGTATCGATTGGGGGAGCAAACTGTCCAAAAACCGAAGGCGCGGCAATAACAACAAATAGTGCAGCTAGTAAGCTTTTCTTCATCTTAACGCGTTTGTGTTAACCTAAAAATAGGATAGTTACAAATATATAAAAATGGAGATGCGCCCGACTTGCAGTTGATGAAAAGTACTAAAGAATGAGTGTGTGAAGGATTGTTGGCGAAAAGTGCTATTTCACATTGAAATAAAAAACTCTGTTGCCCTCGAGGTACAACTCTAATAAATCATCGCGTTCAACCTTACCTACACCTGCCGGAGTACCAGTAAATATAAGGTCTCCCGTTTTAAGAGTGAAGAATTTTGATACGTGTGATATCAGCTCATCGACCTTAAATAACATGTTCGCTGTATGACCTTTTTGGACGGTGTTGCCGTTGATGTCTAAATGAAAGTGCAGGTCTTGAATGTCTCCGCCTAAAGACTCGATGGGAAAAAATCGCGAAACGGCTGCAGAGCCATCAAAGGCTTTCGCTTTCTCCCAAGGAAGTCCTTTTTCTTTGCATCGCGCTTGAACATCTCTCGCCGTAAAATCGATCCCTAAACCTACCTCGTTGTAGTATTTACGGGCGAACCTCGGTTCGATATGCTTTCCTAGTCTATTGATTTTTACCACCAATTCTACCTCATGGTGCACCTCATTACTGTGCTCGGGAATGAAGAAAGGATGCTTCTTCAGCAATAAGGCCGTCTCCGGCTTGAGAAAAACCACAGGTTCTTCAGGTATCGGGTTATTGAGCTCTTCTGCGTGTTTCGCGTAGTTTCTTCCGATGCAAATGATCTTCATGAGGAGGTATGTTTACTATTTGCCGAATTCTTTCAATCGGATGCTGGTGAGTACCTTTTTCGTGTAGAGCGGGAAATCTGCGTTTTGGATCCAGCTGAAGTAGCCTGGGTTTGATTCCAAAACACTTTTGACGGTTTGGCCTCTGTATTTTCCAAAAGTGAAAATTTCGCGCCCTTCGTCATTGAAGGCGATGAAGCCGGCGAAATCGGCCACCTTTTGACGGTTGGAAAAGTCGGCGAGGAAGTTCATGTCGTTTTCTAACTCGTCGTACTTAGATATCTGTGCCTTAAGTACTTCGTATGTAGCTAATACGTCTGCTTCAGCACTGTGTGCGTTCTCTAGACTCTCGTTGCAGTAAAACTTGTAAGCGGCACTTAGGGTGCGCTGTTCCATCCGATGGAAGATGTTCTGCACGTCTACCGCACGTCTTTTGCCCATCTCAAAGTCTATTCCCGCACGCAGGAATTCTTCGGCAAGAAGAGGAATGTCAAATTTATTACTGTTGAAGCCTGCCAAATCACTATCAGCGATGAGTGCATGTACCGTCGGAGCCAATTCTTTAAAGGTCGGCTCGTCTTGGACATCGGCGTCATAGACTCCGTGTACTTGTGATGCGCCGAGTGGAATTGGTACAGTAGGATTCACACGCCAAGTATGTGTTTCTTCTTTGCCGTCTGGATGAACCTTGTGTACACAAATCTCTACGATACGGTCGGAGGTGACATTAACGCCGGTGGTTTCGAGATCGAAAAAGCACATGGGACGGGTAAGCTGAAGTTGCATAAAAGTGGTATTACGTGTGATTTTAAAGTAAAAAAAGACCGCCCGAAGGCGGCCTTTAAATATAGAAAAAGAATTGGTCCCGTGTGTTTAGATTTCTCTGTTCGGATCCCAAGCTTCGAGGTATTCTGCGACGCGTTTTACGAACATTCCACCAAGCGCACCGTCTACAACACGGTGGTCATAGCTGTGGCTGAGGAACATTTTATGACGTACTGCAATCATATCGCCCTCTGGTGTTTCCACTACGGCTGGCTTTTTAACGATCGCACCTGCTGCCATGATGGCTACCTGTGGCTGGTTGATGATCGGTGTTCCGAGCACATTACCGAAGGTACCTACATTCGTTAGCGTATAGGTTCCACCCGACACTTCGTCTGGCTTCAGTGCATTGTTACGTGCACGGTTTGCGAGATCATTCACGGCCTTAGTTAATCCAAGTAGGCTGAGGGAATCTGCATTTTTTACAACAGGAACGATAAGATTTCCAGAAGGCAATGCTGCCGCCATCCCCACGTTAATATTGTTGTGTTTGATGATGGTAGAGCCTTCCACACTTACGTTGATCATTGGGAAGTCTTTGATCGCTTTAATGATCGCCTCCATGATGATGGGAGTGAAGGTGATTTTCTCACCATGCTTTGCTTGGAAAGAGTTTTTGTTTGCGTTTCTCCACTTCACGATTTTGGTCATGTCTGCCTCTACGAAGCTAGTCACGTGCGGAGATGTTTGCACTGAATTCACCATGTGGTCTGCAATGAGTTTTCTCATGCGGTCCATTTCGATGATTTCGTCACCGGCTCCCGGAGTAATCGTAGGTGCTGCTGCTTTCGGTGCTGCAGCCTTTGGTGCCGCTGCTTGAGGTGCAGGAGCTGCTGCCGCTACAGCCGGTGCAGGAGTGGCTGCGCTTCTACCTGATTCGAGGTAAGCAATGATATCTTTCTTCGTTACTCGTCCTTCTTTACCGCTTCCTGGGATAGCGTCGAGTTCTGCTTGGCCGATGCCTTCTTCTTTCGCCATGCTGCGAACGAGTGGCGAGTAGAAGCGGCCATTTGAAGATTTAGAAAGTGCACCACCGTTTGCTGTGGTCACTGCTTCTGCTACTTGAGTTTCGATGGTTGCTGCCGCAGCTGGTGCAGGGGCCTGTGATGGAGCCGCCGCCGCTGCTGGTGCAGGAGTATCTCCTGCGCCTTCGCCTTCAGTTTCGATGATGGCTATAGCCGCACCTACCTGAGCAACGTCATTCACTTCTGAGATAATCTGTACTAGTGTTCCGCTTACTGGAGAAGGTACCTCGCTATCGACTTTATCGGTAGCGACCTCAACGATGCTTTCTTCCGCCTCGATGGTGTCGCCGACGTTTTTAAGCCAATTAGTAACGGTTGCCTCTGCAACGGATTCGCCCATCTTGGGCAGGATTAATTCAAACTGAGCCATTGAATCTGTGGTTTATTGGTCCCGAATTTACGGCAAATTCTTACCAATTCAGCGCAAGAAATTTATTTGCTCAACTGCAACAAGTGCAAAAGGTCTACTCTGAGAGAGGTTTCCATTGCATAGTTCTCAACAATCGCCTTTTCATTTTGTGAAAAGTCTAAATTCTCAGGTATTACCGTGCATATATCAAAAATCGGAGGTGCCAATTCAGGCAATGAATTTTTTTCAGCTGCAGTGACGGAATATCCTACTAACGAGCGCTTTTTCAATAGTATGGATGGGAATTCACGAAGGATGAGGAAATAACTCCGAGTTCTACCGCTCGCAACAGCAATGGGAAGCAAAACAGGAGAAAGTACCAGCAGGAATAGGGGAAGTGTGAGTTCTAAAACGCGTCTTTGGCGCAAATACGTGGGGTCACTGGTTTGAATAGATTTACGGTACGTGCCTCCTTGTGTAAGGCTGCTGTCGGATCCGATAATGTATCCAGTTGCAGGGTGGTAGGTCTTAACAGAGCAGGAGTTTCCACAAGTTTCGAGGTAGTTGATTACCTGGGTGTAATTGGTTCCGGAGGCATCTATAATCATCTCGTCAATTCGGTGAATACGAATTAGTTCAGCCAAATATTCGGCCGATTGACCGTGGGATTCTTGCCAGAAAAAGGAAGGCGAAATGCGGCTTTGTGCCAAGGCGTCGTTCAAATTTTTAGCGTGGTCTTTCGTTCCATAGAACAAGATTCGAGGCTGGCGCAATGCACTAGAAAAGAATTTCTTGCCTGTCAGTGTACCTAGGACGGTCCTCCAAAACAGAAGCACTACAGTGCCTCCTAAAGCGCCCAAGACCAGCAGTGCACGCGAGAAGCGAAGGTGTTCAGGTAGAAGCCCGTAGAAGAACCCTATTGCTACGGTCGCCAGGAGCATCGTACGCACGAAGACTACAGGGCGCGATTGGCGCAAGTAGAGCCCACTGAACCACAGTGAAATGATCCAAACCAGCACGTAGGCACTTTGTATGCCATAGGTATAGAGGTCAGGGTAAGAGCCGCCATCGACGAAGCGGTGGTTGAGCTCCCAGTAGGTTTTTACAGATTCTAAGGTCCCGAAAAGCAGTAGGGCATCCAATACCGGTGCGAATGCCGAGCGGCCTAATCGGGCGAGAAGCGCGAGTGCGGCGCGAAGGTAAATGCCAAAATAAATGAGCAAGGTGTAAGCTGCGGCGGAGGAGCCAGAGAATTGTTTTTTAGCGAACAATACCATGGCTTGGTAGAACATGCGTACGTAGTTCAAGCTGCCGCGTTTAGTGCTTTCCCCTTTGTAATGGATGATCGACGATTCTGCGAAATAGACGTTCTTTTTGCCCGTCTTTAACAGCTCGTAGCTCAAGTCTATGTCTTCGCCGTACATGAAATAGCGTGGGTCGAAGCCACCTACTTCGAGCAGAAGGGCGGTAGGAACGAGCATAAAGCAACCTACGAGAATATCGACCTCGTGATTCTCCTCTGGCGACAGGTGACCCAAGTGATAGCGGGCGAAAATAGGTGAGCGCGGAAATAATGCGCTCAGTCCACTGATCTTCCACAACGCAACTAAGGGGGTGGGTAGGGCGCGCTTGCTTTCTGGAAGGAATTTTCCGCTGCCGTCGAGCCCTTTGATGCCTAGCCCTCCAATCTCTGCATGCGCGATCATGTGGCTGAGACTCTTTTCTATGGTGTCCTCAGCAAGGACAGTGTCTGGGTTTAGGATGAGGGTGTAGGTTCCTTTGGCTAGGGCGAAGCCTTGGTTGTTGGCTTTTCCGAAGCCGACGTTGGTCGAATTGGCCACCCAAACTGTTTGTGGGAAGCGCGCTAATATGTCAGCTTGTGCCTCTTGCTTACTCGCGTTATCTACCACGATGACCTCATAGCTGTACTGGGTCTGACTGCGGAAGATGCTGTCGAGACATTGGGTCAAAAACTCTTTGACGTTGTAGTTTACTATGACGATGCTAAGATCCAAGGCTATTTCGGTAGACTTTGTTCGTAGGGAATGCGGTGCTGAATACTGCGTCCAAGGGTCACTTCATCGGCAAACTCTAGCTCATCGCCGACTGCAATTCCGCGTGCGATGGTGGTGAGTTGCAGGTCGAAATCTTTGACCTTGCGGTAGAGGTAGAAATTGGTCGTGTCGCCCTCCATGGTAGTATTCAGAGCGAAAACGACTTCGCTCACTTCTCCTTTGGCCAATTTTTCCAGTAAATCGTCGATCGTCAAATCACCAGGTCCGACCCCGTCCATTGGCGAGATTAATCCGCCCAAAACGTGGTACACGCCCCCATAGCCGCCGGTATTTTCGATGGCCATCACATCGCGCACATCTTCCACCACACATACAATGCTCCTGTCGCGCTTCGGTGAAGAGCAAATACTGCACACTTCAGTATCGGAAATGGTGTGGCACTGCTTACAAAAGGTCGTATTGTTGCGAAGGTCAAGCAACGCTGCGCTCAATGCCTCAGTTTGTACGCTTGGGCGACGCAATAAATGCAGCGCAAGTCGCAAAGCGGTCTTTTTTCCAATCCCCGGTAAACGAGAGATTTCTTCGACGGCTTGTTCTATTTTTCTGGAGGAGAAATTCATGAGTTCTCAAAAGTAAGGGATTGCGCATATTTGTGGTATGAACTACACGCTCTTTTTATCGTTGCTGCTCGGATATGTGGCACTTTTAGCTGTGATTGGCTTTGTTACTGCACGTGGCGGGTCCAATTCTACCTTTTTTAACGCTAATAAAAACGCAAATTGGCTATTGGTCAGCTTCGGAATGATCGGCGCATCCCTCAGCGGCGTCACCTTTATCTCCGTACCTGGCTGGACCGCGACCTCAGGCTTGACCTACTTGCCTATGGTGTTTGGCTTTTTACTCGGCTACCTCGTCATCGCCTTTGTGCTTTTGCCGGTCTACTACCGATATAATGTTATCAGTATCTATTCGTTCTTAGGTCAACGCCTTGGAAAGCAGTCTTACCAAACCGGTTCCTTGTTCTTTCTTGTATCTCGAGTAATCGGAGCTTCAGCGCGTCTCTATATCGTTACTATGGTGGTTCAGCTCATGATTTGTGATCCACTAGGTATTCCCTTTATCGCCACTGCAATCATCGTTCTTTTACTTATTGCCGTATACAGCGCCACGGGGGGTATTGCGACAATCGTGATCACGGATACCTTGCAAACGGCACTGATGTTGATCGCAGCGGGACTGACCTTTTACTATGTGGCTGATGCTGTAGTTCCAAAACAGACAGGCTTGATCGCTTATCTCACCTCACATGAAGACTGGTACTTCGTTCAAAGCGGTACTTCTAAAGCGGGCTGGAAGCAAGTCCTCGGAGGAATGTTCATAGCCATCGCAATGACGGGTTTGGACCAAGACATGATGCAGAAGAACCTCACGGTGAGCAAATTGAAGAATGCGCAGAAAAACATGGTACTCCTTGGGATCACCTTAATCTTTGTAAATCTGATGTTTTTGTCACTTGGAATTCTGTTAACCGACTTTGCTTCGGCTCAGGGTATCTCAGCTACCGGAGATAAGCTCTTTGCAATAGTCGCGCAAAGCCCGGTACTTCCTTCCATTTTAAGTGTCATGTTTTTCTTGGGGCTTTTAGCTGCCGCATTTTCGAGTGCCGATAGTGCATTGGCATCTTTGACTACTGCATTTTGCATTGACTTCTTAGACCTCAGTCCGAGGGGATCTACAAAAACTCGTAAAACGGTTTACGTCGGATTCATGGTCGTTTTGCTCGTAGTGATGACACTCATTTATTCGTTAGAGGCAGATAGCATCATCTCTAGTTTATTTACAGCAGCAGGATACACCTATGGACCCTTATTGGGTCTGTTTGTTTTGGCACTAACGTCCAAGGCAAATCTTCGACAATGGTGGGTCTTACCGGTCTGTGTCGCGGCTCCTTTTGTTACCTATGGTTTGAGCCTATGGGCACCAACGGTAGGGTATACCATCGGATTTGAATTGCTTTTGTACAATGGTGCGATCACCTATCTTGGTTTGCGTTTGATCGCTCGCCGTTCACCCTTTAAGGCATAAAAAAAGCCCCTAAGCTTATGTAAGCAAAGGGGCTTTAAGGAGAAATTCAGCGAACCGTTACAGCTTGCTTATCGTCGTGCGTCTAGTGCGTAGATCGGACTGCACTTCTATTTGATACATACCGCTTGGTAACTGTTCAAGGTGCAGCTGAAGTTGCGCTCCAGTAGTCTGCATGGTTGAGGTAAATAGCAGAGCTCCGGTCATGTCATACACCGTTACCGTGGCCAATTCTTCCGACGGACTCATAGCAATATTCAATACATCCTGTGTAGGGTTCGGGTAGAACAGCATTTGCGTCAGTCCATTTTCATCCACACCGATATTGTTGAAGGTGGTAGAAGTACTGTCCAGGCCACAATCCGTGGTCACGACCAATTTTACTTCGTACGACCCCGAACTCGCATAGGTGTGCGTCGGGTTTTGCTGAGTACTCGTGGTGCCATCGCCGAACTCCCAGAACCATGCGCTCGGCGCAGGGGTGGAGGCGTCAGTGAAATTGTAGGTCAAACCACTGGTAAGCGCCAAGCTGTAGTTCGCATTTAGTTTTGCTCTTGGTATCAGTAGCGCGCTATCCGCAACGAAAGTTGTAGCGTCATAATACACGTATTCCAAGTAGTAGTCGCGGGCAATATTCAGCGTTGTTGTGTGAGCGCCGAGGCCATTAAATCTGCTCGAAAGCGAAGAACCGGAGCGGTTGAGAATGAACTCGCCGCTAAGAGTAGTGTCCGTGGTAGTGAGCGCGAAGTTGAAGGGCTGGTCTTCACAAATGGCTGAAGGAAGATCTAAGGTTGCCGAAGAAGGCGCCCCTGTTAGATCGATCACGCGGATGTTGTCGATATACATGTGATTCCCGTAGCCGCAAATACCCATGATTTGGAACGTTAGGTAGTTCGAACCAGACAGGTTGCTTAGATCAACGGTGTCTGTTCTCCAGTCGGTTAATCCGTTCGGGATAAAGACGCTCGTAGAGGCTGTGGTAGTACCGAGGTCTGCGCCCAGTTTGTAGTAGACCGTGTCAAAGCTTGAGCCACAATCTGTGCTGACTAGAACTGCGAGCTCGTCCGTGTATTGCGACGAATAGGGCGCGTAGCTGACGTCAAACATGAGGGTCGGTTGCATATATCCGGTGATGTCAAACTTCGGACTTTGAAGAATGTCGACTTCGCCTGTTGAGCTGTAGTTGAAGTATTCCATGTAGGCAGCACCGGTTTTTGCACCAGTAGGTCCATCGACGTCAGTAATGGCCCAAGTGGCCGCGCCGTCCGGGTTGATGATGGTGAAGTCTTGCAGGTTTGCGGCATGGAACGTTTCTACGATTGGAAGCCCCGGTAATGGGTCAACCTGAATTTCAGCAGTACTAAGTAACGTGTCGCTTCCGTAGCTGTTGGTAGCGATGAGCTGCACATTGTAGGTGCCGTACGCGGAGAAAGACACCTCAGGGTTTTGAGATGATGCTGAGGTTCCGGCAACAAAGCTGTAGGTGTTTGGCGAGATGCTCCAAGCCCATGAAGTCGGGTTTTTGGTGCTGAGGTCCTCGAATTGCATTGCGGTGTTTAGACAAGGCGCAGAGGTGCTGGATTGGAAATTGGCTACAGGGATGCCGATCTGATCTTCCACCATAAACTGGTCGATCGCGATATCACTTTGATAGCCGCTTCCGGTCACACCCGTTACGCGTAAAATCACCGTGTCGCCTTTAAATGCTGATAGGTCCATGGTTTCTGTGAGCCAATTCGCACTTTGGTTCCCCGCCTTCGAAAATAGTGTCGTCCAGGAGCTGCCTTCGAAAATCTCTACCGCTAAAGAACCGGTAGAGGGCCCGAGCATGTGGTAGCTGAAGGTCAATTCCGGTGCAAGCGCCGTGCTCAGGTCGATACACGGACTGAACAATTCAGCAGTTTGTCCTTCACAGTTTCCTGAGGCTTCGAGGTAAAGGTAGCGTCCAGATCCGCCGAAACCGCTCGAAGGTCCGGTTCCGCTACTTACGGTACCGCCGGCATTGGTACGCCAGTCGATATTGTCTTGGGTTCCGTTCGTAAGGTTCGTCCAGTCTCCAGCAAGGTTACAGGTGGTTCCCCCACAATTGGTTGACTGTGGACACGTATTGAAGGTGTCAAAGTTTTGCGTGAACGGCAGATTGTAGAGGGTAGAATTCAAATAGTCTACGCTTTGATCTACCGTATCGTTTAGTGCGTTCATATCGCCCGAGAGTTCGGTCCATACGCGCATGGTTTGTGTACTAGTACCTACCCAAGGGGCTTTGGTAGCGAAGGTGAATATAGTGTCTCCGTAGATCGGGATGGCATCAAATAAGGTGTCACGAACGGTCGTGCCGTTGAATTCGTAGGCGACAGGAATGGTGTCGAGGACTTGCGTCGACGGGTTCTCGAGACGTACCGTCACGTTAAGATCCAAGTTTTGACAGCTCGAAACCAGCTGTGGGCTGATGAGTTCTTGAATGCCCGCATCTCTAGGCAGTGGACATCCGTTCGTACCTGCGGACAATTCGATCGCGTACGCACGCTTTCCGTGTACTCCATCAATATCTGCTGCTGCTGAAATCCACGTGTTGGAAACAGGCTGGTAAGGAATTATCATAGAATTGGACACGTTTGTAAAAACAGAGTCCATGTGGCTTTGACCCAAAATGTAAGCGGTGTATCCCGTGGCTGAACTGACAGGATTCACCGTAATTTTAACGCTGTCAGGACACGCCCAGTCCACGACAAGGCCTGTAGGCTGGCGTAGAATAGCGAAAGGTCCCGCTGTGGAAGTATCATTGCTCGTGTAAACACGCAAGAACGCTTCTGAGGTCGGAAGGTTCGGGACACTCCAGTTGGCTAACGGACGTCCGCCGATGGGGCTGAGGTTCATCCCGGTCCAAGTACTTCCACCGTCGATACTGTACTCCCAAGTAAGCCCTGTGGTAGCTCCGTCCCATCGTACCGTAGTTGCCCCAGGTTCCATTGCTTCGGTGGCCGGATAGACGAGTTCTATTTCTTCCATCTCTACATAGTACACGACGTAGAACGTCTGCGGACCGTTCGGAATGTTAGATCCATATACTGAAACGCGGTAGTCACCTGCCGAGGGTGTGTCTAGAGTGACTTGTTCCACATTATTCAATGCGTCGATCCCGCGAGTGGCAGGGTTATTCAGCGTAGTGGCGTTTGGTGCAGTATTCAGTACCCAAGGATTATAGGTTGTCGACCCCGTGAGGTCTGTGAGCTGCATATCGATGTTGTTCACTAGGGCAGAAGCTGCAGAAACCGCCGCTTCTTTGTCGGTCCAATAGACCATGGCACGCAACTCTTGCGCTCCGGCAGGAACTGTAATGTCAAAGGTAGAGGTGTCGCCTGTGGATACAGAAGCTTCGAACCAAGCGGTATCGCGAATGGTTTTTAAGGCTCTGCGCGCATTCACACGCCCGTACCCGTAGATGAAGTCTGGACCGCTAACGCCTAGATCGTCTGCAGTATTCATGGCGATCGCTTTGAGAAGTCCACCCGTTGCGGTGTCTCCTTGCAGCTCGTCGTGGGCATTGTGCAAAACAGCAAAGAATCCTGCAACTCCTGGAGCCGACATGGAAGTACCCGTTTTCAAGCCGTACGTGTTTGGATCGATCGTGGAGTAGACGTTTGTTCCCACTGCTGCCAGATCAGGCTTGATTCGACCATCCGCAGCAGGGCCACGTGAAGAAGAACCGGCGATAACGTCTTGGCTGGTAAGGTTGGCCGTAGCGATTACGTTCTTTCCTTGCTTGTGTCCACCTGTGATATTTCCCCACTGGGAGCCCGCACCATAGTTACAGTTCGACCCGTTGCTGTTTCCTGCACTGAAGATGTGCATCAGCGCTGGGTTGTCGATGATGTCTTTATCGACCTGTTGTGCGAATGCCGTGTATCCTGCGTTACACCCGTTTGAGTAGGAGCTGTTGGTAACGCGAATGCCGTACTGGGTGTAGTGAATGTCTGTGTTGGTCAGGTTGCCAGGGTAACTCGAATAGATCATAGTTGCTTCAGTAGCAGAACCTGCGCCGTCTGGATCGATATTACCTGCTCCGAAAATGGTTCCGGCTACGTGGTCACCGTGGTCACCTAATGAGTTTCCAGCGAAGGAAGTAAGGCGGCCTTTGTAATCTGCGTGTGGGCCTATGTCGCCGTCGTCACCTAGCCCAATTACGACATTGGTTCCTTTGAATTCGCCAGAGCGCTGGGCGTAAGCAACGCGTGCTGCCGCTCGTGAATTTGAATTTTCCGGAGTTCCCGGTTCCTCAATGGCTTGAATGAAGAGCACATCAGAGCGTTGTGCGAGCGATTCCAATTTAGAAATGGCGATCACCCCAGAGTACCAACCGCCGCTGAGCTGCTGCGTTTTAGAAAGGGTACGCGGGAGCGTTTGAAATTCGGGAGTGGTTAAGAATTGGACAGCGACGCGGTCTTTGTCGAGCAAGGACCATTGTGGAAAGTCGCCTGCTGCGAGCGGAGCATCGAGCTTCATTCTAGGCGTCCAAGCAGCAAAGGCAGCGACCCCTGCGCGTTGCAGATCTAAGGCGCTGACTCCAGCTGGGATTCGCACACCAAAGGCATTTTGCGGTAAATAATGCGAGAGTTCTACTCCTAAATCTGATAATGCTTTTTTATCTTCGGCAAGCACCGGAGCTGACCATAAAGCGATGCCGTAGGTAGGCGAAGTGGCTGAAATCTGGAGGTAACTGCCTTCATTTATTTCATACGTACCGGACTTCAGATGAACTTGGAGTTGGGCAGAAAGCACGGTGGAAATAAAACAAAAAGCAATGAGTAGAATTCTCTTCATGTGTAGCAAAATTGGGACTAGCAATATAACAAGCAACGGTCGTAATGTTCGAGTTTGGGCGGTGCTGATTTTGTTCTTGACTATAAATCAAACTTTTGGGCAATATCGCAGTGTCGATCAAAGTGCCGCAAAAGCGGAAATGGAGCGTTTCGCCTCTGGGAAGCGAGTGCTGTACATGGCGGCGCACCCGGATGATGAGAATACTCGCTTGATTGCTTGGATGTCGAACGCGCTGAATGCGGAGACGACCTATTTAAGTCTGACGCGCGGCGCGGGCGGACAGAATCTGATCGGTGATGAGCTGGGCGCTGATCTTGGGATCATCCGAGAGCATGAGCTCCGTGCGGCGCGTAGTGTCGATGGTGGAAACCAGTGTTTTACGGACGCCTTGGATTTTGGCTATTCTAAAAGTGTGGCAGAGGTTTGGACCAAATGGGACCACAAGGCGTTGCAGTTGCAGACGGTTCGTACGATCCGTGAACTTCAACCGGATTTCATTATTACTCGTTTTCCTCCGGATGCTAGGGCAGGCCATGGGCACCATACGGCATCGGCGGAATTGGCGATAGAATGTGCTGAGCTTGCCGGAGATTCAACCTATGATTCAGGCACGAAGCCATGGGCCGTGCAGGGAGTGTGGTGGAATACGTCGGTGTGGTGGGATACTTCAGTAAAGGACGATCCTGAGGCGGTTGGTTTGGATATGAGCGGCTTTGATCCGCTACTTGGCGATACGTATGGTGCGATCGGTGATGCGGCGCGTTCGATGCATAAATGTCAAGGATTTGGTGTGCCGATCAATCGTGGACCGAGGGAAGAGTATTTTAAGGTGCTTTGGGGACAGGGCGATTTGCAAGCTTATTTCGAAGACTTTGAAAATGGTTTGGATAAAGGCGCTTTGCTCGCTGCAGATGCGTTGTTTGCGCTGGAGATTGGTGATCGTGCACAGGCTATTACGAAGTGGGCAGAGTTGGGGTTGGAATTGGCACAAGAAACGGGGCCAAGTTCTGATCGTTACCAGCGCTGGCAAACAGTGATGATGCACATTATCGGGGTGTATGCTGAGGTGTATACGGCTGAAAATCCGTTGGTTGAGGCGGGGAGTTATCCTGCCGTGTTGCAGGTGCAGTCGCTGGATCCGTCCGTTAAGGTGCAGGTGGCATCTGTTCGGGCGCCCGGAAAAAATATGGGGCTGAATCCGCCGCAAGAGATTGGAGTGGATGGATTTGAAATGGAAGTAGATTTGAAGGAAAAAGGGGGAATTACCCCAGCGGTTCGAGTGCGTTTGGAAGTTCTAGGTTCGGTGGTGATGTTGCATCTGAAGCCGGTAGCGAAAATGACGGACCGTGCGATCGGAGAGTACCGTGAAAAAATTGCCGTAGTTCCAGCGATGCACGCAAAGTTTGATAAAACGGTCACGTGGGTGTACGCGAAGAAAAAACAATTGGGCTATTCGATCTACGCGGAAAAGGCAGGACGCTATAGCTGGGAGATCGTTTTTTCAGCGGGTATAGTGCCTGTACAGCGCAGGAGTGTTGAAGAAGAATTGGCCAAAGGGTGGAATCATTTTAATATGGAAGTGCCTGCGGATTTGCCGAAAGGTCAGGTGACTGCCGCTATTTCGGTGACCGATTCTACCGGTGTACAGTGGCTCAATACGGTTTCAAAGATCAGTTATCCGCACATCGGAACGCACTACAGGCAGGCGATGGCCAAGACGAAATTGTCTGTACTAGCGCTGGATAAAAAACGAATTAAGCTCGGGTATATTGAAGGGGCAGGTGATGTGATGGACGAAACACTTGAGAGCGTGGGGTATGATCTAGTGCACATCACGGAGGAGACTCCGGAACTGTGGAATGAAGTCGATGCAATATTAGTGGGAATTCGTGCCTTTAATACCGAAGCATGGTTGATGGAGAGTGAGGAGCGCATCAAAAGTTTTGTAGCCAATGGCGGAAATTTCGTGGTGACCTACACTACTGCGGGACGAAGCGGGGTGGAATTGCCATTGCCAGTGCCGCTGACCATCGGAAGAGATCGGGTGACGGAAGAATTGGCGCCGGTACGTTGGGAAAAGCATCCGCTGACGCAAGAGCCGAACCTGTTAACGGCTGCAGATTTTGAACAATGGGTGCAGGAGCGCGGTTTATATTTTCCGAAGCTTCAAGAACCTTGGACACCGATTTTTACAATCGAAGAAAGTACGGGAATAAAGTATCAAAATTCGACGGTTGTTGCGGAATATGGAAAAGGATCCGTAATTTACACAGGCTTTTCGCTCTTTAGAGAATTGCCAGCTGGCGTTCCTGGAGCATTACGATTATTACAAAACATTCTACACTATGACTAAAAGCAGCGCATCAACCGTGAATTGGAAAAAGTATTACGTAGGAGTTATCGCGCTGATGGTAGCTGAGATTGTTTTGTTCTACTACATCACCCGACAGTTCGTTTAGATGCATGCATTAGACTGGGTTGTTCTTCTAGCAACCTTAGCCCTGATTGTAGGGTACGGTGTTTTTAAGACCCGAAAAAGTGCCACTGCTGGTGAGCTTCTAAGCGGTTCTAAAGACGTGAGCTTGTATACTGTGGGCCTAGGCATCATGGCTACGCAAGCTTCTGCGATTACCTTTCTATCTACGCCTGGACAAGCCTATGCATATGACATGGGCTTTATCCAATTTTACTTTGGAATGCCACTAGCAGTGGTGCTTGTGAGTGCATTTTTTGTTCCTGCCTATCGAAAGATGCGTGCAGTGACTGCATACCAATTCCTCGAACAACGTTTCGATCGCAAAACGCGCTTGTTCACTGCGGCATTGTTCCTAACCTCACGTGGGCTAAGCGCAGGGATAACCATATTTGCTCCAGCAATCGTTTTAAGTGCAGCTCTTGAGTTGCCATTGAATCTGATGATCGTGATCATCGGGATTATCGTACTGTTTTATACTGTTTCAGGAGGGTCCGCGGCCGTTGCAGTCACCCAAAAATGGCAAATGTCTACGATTCTTATAGGTATGGGGATCGCCGCAGCGATTCTTGTTAATCGCATTCCTGTGAGCATGAGCGATGCTTACATGATTGCAGGGGAGATGGGCAAACTCAATATTATTAATACGTCATTAGATCCGGGGACTCGGTATACCCTTTGGAGTGGACTTACGGGTGGTCTTTTTCTTGCCTTAAGCTACCTGGGTACCGACCAAAGCCAAGTACAGCGTTACCTCGGAGCTGGAGAGGAGCGCACCAGTCGATTTGGATTGCTGTTTAATGGGGTATTCAAGATCCCTATGCAATTCGCCATCTTAACTATAGGTGTATTACTCTTCATCTTTTACAGTTTCATTCAGCCACCTGTGTTTTTCAACCAGACGGAAGTAGCCCGCGCACCAGAGAAAGTACAAGTCGAGTTGTCGAGCATAGAGTTGGAATTTAAAGAGGTCTTTGAAAAGAAGAAAGCGTCCCTCTTAGCTGCAGACTGGTCCACATCTCACAAACTAGCCGAGGAGCAAGAAGCATTGCGAGCGTCTTACATGGAATTATTGGAATCCTCTGTGCCCAATTTTCAGCCGAAAGACACCGACTATGTATTTATCACATTTGTACTCACCTACCTCCCAAAAGGATTAGTAGGGTTACTGCTAGCGGTAATTATTAGTGCTGCAATGTCCTCAACCGCAGGTGAGGTAAGCGCTTTAGCCACCACGACCTATGTGGATTATTATCGCGTGTTCAGGGGAGAAGTGGCCCACAATGAAAAACGCGTCATCCGCTCTTTAACCGCTGTATGGGGAGTTGCTGCAATTTTCGTAGCCCTCGCAGCGCCGCTGTATGAAAATCTGATTCAGTTAGTCAATGTCTTAGGAAGTCTTTTTTACGGGACTATTTTAGGGATATTCTTGATTGGACTGTTCATTAAACATGTGAAGGCGCCTGCCTTGTTCATAGCGGCTGTCGCAGGTCAAGTCACCGTGCTAGTCTTCCATACCCTCACTGTTTTTGACGTGGTGTCTCTAGGCTTTTTGTGGTACAATGTGATCGGTAGTGCGACGGTACTTGCTGTGGCGCTCACTGTGCAGCGCTTCACGAAAATGACGCACACGTAGCAGTCGAGTCTATTTCACCCGCTCCTTCATCCGCTCGACCATCTCAAACACCGCCGGACAATGCCGGATGTTGGTCTCTGTCAGCGGTAGAATTTTCTTCATGTTGTGGTGATCCGTGTGCGGATAGCTGCGGCACGCTTTCGGCGCATATTC
>CBFHKC010000016.1:0-2942 GCA_965656315.1 uncultured Schleiferiaceae bacterium
GAGAGCAGCTGTATTAATTCGTCAATCTTATATGGCTTCATCAACCATTGTACCTTATCCAAGCCTGAGAGTTCAGATGCTTTAGATTCTCGCTCGTATCCACTTGTAATAATCAGCAAAGTGTTTTTGAGGGCGTCAATCGACAAGCAATGTCGCATGATGTCTGAACCTAGTCCATCACCTAGTGAAAAATCTGAGATGATAGCGCTCCAGTTATGATCTTCTGCGAGCACATCTAATGCAGACTGATAGCCATCGCTTAGCACAGGTTTAAAGCCAAGCAATTCCATTAATTCAACAAAGGTTTGACCTAAGGAGAGGTCGTCTTCAATCAGGAGTATTCGTTTGGACATAAGGCAATTAATTCTTGGTACAAGGTATTTGCCTTAGCCGTCAGTTCGGCGTTGACATTTTTAACTGGTTTGACTTCTTTTTCGAAGATAGTAATAGCATCTTGACGGATCGGAACCTCAAGTTTGTCATTGATCACTTCAAGGGTATGTTTCGGGTCTTTTAAAAACGACTCGTAACTCAGTAAATGTATTCCATTCATCGTTCTTACCCTGTTGTAGTAGTTCATCCATTGCACTAACCAGTATTCAATTTCATCCGGTGTATGTTCTGAAGCATTGCTCTCACTGCCCTTAAAGCTGAATTTGCGTTGCCCTTTTCCGAACTCATGATGACCCAGCCAATCCATATAAGTTAAAACAAATGGGTCTGACTCCTGCTCTGAAATGAATTTTTTATGTTGCGCAAGCAAACTTTTTGCGTGTTGCAGCGGATTGCGAAGCATTACAATCACCTTTAGATCGGGATTGAAAGCTGTCAGCGAAGCAAGTCGTGTAATGGCATTGTTATTCTTAGCGAGATAAATTTCGCCTTGCTTACAGATGCTGTCTGCATACCTACGGTACAGCATGTTTTCTTCTTCGGTCAAGGAATGTTCCTCAACGGCACGGTCTGTAATGTAGCTGTCGTTTTTGAGCACCTTGAAGAAGTACTCCTCAAGTGCTTCGACACTCGCTAAACCGACCTTAACACCGTCGCCATGGGCACGTTCTTTGGTTTCTTCGCGCTTAGGCTTATAGATCTTGCTCCAGAGCGTTGGCGCTAAAAGCAGCGGCATATTGCTGTAGTCTAACGAAGCAAAAGGTCCACGCTTCTCAACTTCTTTGGTCAGGGCCGTTGTTCCAGCACGGGCGAGCCCTGTGATGAGCACACGAGTGGTTTTACCTTCTTGAATAGGAGATTCGATTCCTTTGATTTGGCGTTGCAGAAGTCTACGGCCGAGATGGTAGTGGTCCAGTACCAGGTGGTGGAACAGCTGTGCCATATCGCTGTAGTCGCTGGTTTTATTCTTTGGAAGGAAAAAGGGTGGTAGAGAACCGAGACTCAAAAGCACCATAGACAAGGTAGAGCCGATCTCTGGCCATTCTAACATTCGCGGTAACTCAGAGGCCAGTCCTATAGCGATTATGAGAACAAGAACGAGTTTACCAAGCACATGCAAAAGACTGCCGACGGTTTTAAAAACTTGGCCATTAACCGCTTCGAACTTTGTGTCTTCATCTAGATCAGAAACCAGAAGATCCAGCAAAGAAGCGCTACGTTTGGCAAGAATAAAAAAGGGGGACTTAATCCAAAGGATCCCAAAGGCTAAGAGCAGTCCGGCCACAAAGGGTGCGGCATATGCGAGGTAGAGGTACACTTGGTTTCGGCCTTATTTTTTGCGGGTAGCACGCTTGATGCGGTACCAGATCAGGTAGCCGAAAGAGGCCACGATGAGCAATAAAACGAGCGCGATAAGGATACCAGCGCCTACGCCTAGTCCAGGTCCGATGTACAAAAGAGGTGTTGTCATGTTCTTTTAGTTTGTGTAAAATCGTGTCCAATTCGGAATCTCAACGTATTCCTCACTGCCAAAATAGTTCAATCCGTCGCGGTATACGAGGGTTTCTCCGTCAAAGATATAGATGCAAAATCTATTCTGAGCTTCCACCGCAACGAGCCCATTCTCCAAATGTTGCTGAAGCCCCTCTGTGGTGGTGTAAATGTGCTCGCGGAGCATGTAGTCTTTTAAATCGATATTGACCGCATTCCCGCTGAGGTCAAAAGCTGCGGTGTGGCTGTAAGCTCCGATGTGCTCGGCACTTTCGACAGCTATTTCATCTTTAAAAAGTGAAGGGGAGTTGTTGTTAAAACAGACGACCAAAGAGTCCCCCAAAAGGTCCACATCGTGCTGCGAGGAGAGCCCTTCGTTGAAATAATGCAGAATCTCCAATGTAGATGGACGCACGTGCAAGAGCTCGTTTTGTGTTCGGTTGCTCACCAAAAGATCTCCAGGTAGGTAATCGTTCAGAGTGTCTGTGAAGGTCACGGGCTGGATGTCGTTCAGGTGGAAACAGTCTCCTGAGGCAGGGCCGTAGAAGCTTTTAAAAATTGGGTTGAGGTCATTCGCGGCAAACAACTCGAGCATACTAATACTGTCGGTAGTCGCTCCTGTGGCCAAATCCACCTCGAGCAGCACCTCATCCATCACACCATAGCCTACCTTATTGTTTAGCATCACCGTATCCAGTGTGATTTTACCATAGTCGTGTAGGTATTCTACATCGCGGGCACAGATCCAAATATGCTCATCCAATCGTTCTGCGCTGTGGTGGTAGATCAGTTCTGCACTGCGCTCCCAAAGCAAGGAGCCATCGGCGTCAATACGTCCCATCCAATCGCCTTCATGCACATAGGCGAAAAGTGAACTATCGGGAAGCATTTGTGCAAAATAACGGGCATTGGGATAAGGCTTATGTTCCCCTAAATTCCAAGTTTTGATAACCTCGTCATTACGCAGGTTCACAAGAATAGCTTGGTTCTCTGGGCCAAAAGTATGTAGCGCATACACATCTTCTTTGAGCGTATTTAGAGCCACTATTTCGCTCGCC
>CBFHKC010000016.1:3037-5465 GCA_965656315.1 uncultured Schleiferiaceae bacterium
CGTCGGAAAAACATAATCAGGGTAAGGCGCAAGAAGCTTTTTAACGGTAGTTGGAATTGATCCCACTACGCTGGAAATGGTAGAGATAACTCCAAACCGTGAATCGTTTCCTTTTCCGGCATCAAAACCTAGTATGATACTGAAAACGATGAGCAGTATGGCTACAGCAGTATTAGCGATTGTTTTTTGACCATTGGCCATTGAGATAGAATTTAAGTAGCCTCAAATCTATATCAATTCCAAGCCTAATGAGCGTCAGCTTGAAGCTATACCCAGTATTGGAAGCTATGCGTAAAGGATTTATGGCTAATCGATTACCAGCTTCCTATTTCACTGTCCATCCAGGCTAATCGCTGAGTTAAATAGGTTCGTAAGAAATCAACTTCACCGGCGTGGTTTACCGTAGCGTTTGTTGCGCGCCATTTTTCATAATTCCGCTCCAATCCTCCTGTTTCTTGAAGCAGACGTTCGGTGTCGTCCACGAGATGAAGTACCGCCGCATTACTTAATGCTCCATTGCGGTAATTGCTCCAGCGCTTTTTGACCAATTCCTTAAACACCGGGTCGTCCAGCCACTTTTGCCACCAGAAGGGCACCATCCACGCATCCGTTGCCACATAGTCGTTATAGTTCGCGATCCAGTCGTCCCACGGCACGCGGCCCTGACGACCGTAACCGATGTTCAAATCCCAGATGGGTCCAAAGTGCAATTTCTCACCTCGCGGTTTGTGTAAAAATGTGCTGATGCGGTAGGCGTCGATATTTCCTGTGAGCTCATTCATGATAAACCCATCTGCAAAGCTCTCGAGATCCACGTAATTTAAATAGTCTCGATCTGTTCCGCTAAAGGTCTCATTCGCCAATGATCGCTCAAAGCCGTACACGTAGTCTTCGATGTAGCCCCGTTGCTCTAGGGTGAGGTCTCTAGGTTTCGGGAACTCGTGCAGGAAATAGGTTTCGCGGTATTGCTGGTCGTGGTACGGCGGTCGAAACGGTTCGAGATCA
Organism: uncultured Schleiferiaceae bacterium; assembly: GCA_965656315.1. Lineage (GTDB taxonomy): Bacteria > Bacteroidota > Bacteroidia > Flavobacteriales > Schleiferiaceae > UBA10364. The sequence goes on from CBFHKC010000016.1 coordinate 4,043, forward strand.
GCTTCGAGTACCTCGCCCTCGATGTCATACGCCGAACGGAAGCTGATGTAGGAACTGTACGAAGCGTCATCGCCCCAATTTCCATCATAATAGGAGAGTTCCTGTCCTGTCGGCGCGTAACTCGCAGTTTTGTCAATCTTCAATATGTACCCTCCCGTAATGGCGCTGGTGCTATTTCCGGGCGCAGTTACATCGATCCGTAAGGGGTCTTTTTTTAGTTTCTCCATGAGGATATACACGCCTTGGTATTCCCCGTTTACTTCAAGTTCTACAAAGCGACAGCGCGCAGCGTACATGCCGATATCCCGGGCGAGCTCATAACCGATGTAGTGGTGCATAAGAGTAGGATCCCACGCATAGAACTCATCAGCTCCAGTGGCGCGAAAGACATGGCCCATCAAAATCCAATCGCTTTCGGCAGGAAGTCCCAAGAGCGATTTAGCACGTGAATCACCCGACTCGTTTTGCAGCTCGAATCCGTACGATTTCTTGTCACTCATTCGGTAGGAGGTAGAGCCGCGGAACTCAACACCGATGAACGAGCTCACTCGCTCTTTTCCATTCACGGCCAAGGTGAACTGACCCTGACGTTTGACGTCGGGACGAATTCCTTTTTCAGTAGCGATGGAAATCCTGGGGAGCCCACTGTCAGGGGTCTCAGGAACACAGCTAAAGAGCACTGTTAGGGCAATAAGTCCTGGCAAGAGGAGTGTGAGTCGTTTCCGCATAGCTCGAAAAATACGGTATTTGCTGCGACTTGCCTATCTTTAGCCCAAGCCCCAGCCAATTTTTAACTATTTATGTCAAATTTCCTCGATTCCCCTCTCTTAGAATTGCTCTTGCGCTTCTTGCTGACGCTAGGGTTTAATGCGGTCCAGATGCGTATTATTGGTAAGCACAGCGAGGAGTCGAGACGTAATGTCTACAGTTTCTTTATTATCTCTATCGTGGTCTTTTTCTTGGCCCATACACTAAGCTCTTTTCAGATGCAATTGGGTATGGCGATCGGTATGTTCGCGGTGTTTGGTATCGTGCGTTACCGTACAGAAACATTGAAGCCACAAGAGATGACCTACCTGTTCGCAGCGATCGGTATTGCGGTCATTAACGCGCTTTCATCCGCAGGGATGGGGTGGACAGAACTCATCGGGATCAACGTTGTGGTGCTAGCGTTGGTTTACATTCTCGAGCGTTTTTTGATTAGCGAGGCCAATTTAAAGGCAAGCGATGTCAAAAAAATTTCCGTGGTTTTGACCGTGGCGGAATTGGACAAAGAGACGGTTGAGGGTAAAATTTCAGAATTAGAAAACAGTCTTGGAATTCGCGTGCAGCGTCACCAAGTTTCAAAAATAGATTACGCGTTGGGTACTGCTCAGCTTTCCGTGTATTATGAAGTATAATTGGCTCATTATTGCGCTCCTTA
>CBFHKC010000016.1:5564-11016 GCA_965656315.1 uncultured Schleiferiaceae bacterium
TAGTGGCGGGCGCATCGGCTCAGAGTTCCACAGAATATAAAAGCTGGACGAAGGTGGTCTATCGGATCAAACCTTCTGAAAACCTGAAAATCGATGTTGGCGGACAGTACCGAACAGAAACGGGTGCAGGTTTTAATCTTGCCATTGCTGAGGTTGAGATGAAAAAGCAGATCAGTAAAAACTTGACCTACGCGGCGGAGTACCGTCATTATTTTATCAAAGACGACTTTGGCTCTGACACAGGCACAGATCAGCGCAGCAGACTTCGGCTTCATGCCGAGCGTCGTTATGATCTTTCAGAAGGTGAGCTCTATTTGCGTTATGGGATTCAGCACCGAGAGATTGTTACAGGAGGCGGGTCCAGAAAAACGGATGCTCGGGTACGCGTCTTATACGAGTTTGGCATCAAGGATTTCAAATGGGATCCGGAGCTCTACACGGAATACCTGCAAACCCTTAATGGTGATTTTGACCAACGGTTGCGCATCGGAATAAGCACTGGAAATAAAATCATGGGAACGGCGTTTAGCGTTGGCTATTTCTACCAGCGCAACATCACACAAACCGGTCCTCATTATCACACGGCAACCTTAGGATTGCGTCTGTAAACCAGAGGCGTTTTAGGCCATCAGTTCGGCCAATTCTTTCCCGATTCCACACCCGATAGCTACGCCCATGCCGCCCATGCCATAGACTGCGTAAATGCCTTGTTCTACGGCTTCAACTTTGGGTTGTTTCGTGCTGCCAAAAGCCATAATTCCCGACCAGTGATAGTCAACCTCAAGGTTGCGTCCTGGAGCGATGAGGTTGTGCATATCCTCGACGAGCGCATCATAAATCTTTGTGTTCACGCCAAAATCGGTCGTTTGTTCCCCCTGTAGATCGAGCTGACGTCCTCCGCCGAGGAGTAATCGGCCACCGACGGTTCGAAAATAATGATAGCCGCTATGATAATGGAACGAGCCTTCCAGGTGCCAATTTTGTATCGGCTTACTAACCAGCACTATCCCGCGGCCAGGTCGTACATCAGTCTTCGGAATAAATCGTTGGGTAAACGCATTCGTGCAGAGCGCTATTTGTCCTGCTTTCAGCGCAGTAGTTCCGTCAACAGTTCGCACAACTACCTCAGGGTCTGCACCTCCGTGTATTTGAGTGACTTCGGTTTGCGTCATAAAAACAACTCCAGCTTCGGCACATTTTCGCATAAAGGCGCGCATCATCTTACCGGTATCTATCGTCCCTTCTAGCAGGTTTGTGGTCAGTGAAACGACCTTATCGCTAAAGCCAAACTCTTGCAGTCGGTGGTTTTCGGCCTTAAAAACAGGTGACTTAAAGTGCGGCTCGAGCAGGGCATTCATTTCGTCAATATGCACTGAAGACATGGGTGAGAAGCCTAATTCGATACCACCAACAGGGGCATAGCCGATGGCCTTGTCACCTAATAGCGCTCGAAGCTCTAGTCCACCGCGGTAGCGTTGCCAGGCAAGCTCTGCCGTGCCAGTGTTCCCTAAAGATTGTGCCGTGTCTTGCAACTCGGAAATGGAACCAAAGCAGGCAAATCCAGCGTTCTTCGTACTAGCTCCCGTGGGAAACAACCCTCTTTCGACCAGCGCAACCGATGCTTTGGGGTGCGCCTTTGCATAGTGATATGCCGTGGACAATCCTACTAGTCCGCCGCCGACTACAACGAGGTTAAAGTGCTGTAAGGTGGTTTTTTCCCAGTAGCTTAAGGACATAGAGGAGGTTATTGCGTCACCATTAGTTTTTTGACAAAGCGCTGCTGTCCACAGTGCACCTCACAAATATACAAGCCTTGAGCAAAGCTGCTTAGATCTATGGTTGCATGCGAAAGACCGTTCGGGTTAGTGAAGCGGTAGACCTCATGTCCCATCAAATCGCGAATAATAATAGATGCAAATGGGAGCGCAGACTCAAAGGTTGCAACCTCTGAAGCCGGGTTTGGATAAAGTGCAATAGGGTTTTGTGGAAGCGACTCTTGGATACCGATGGCACAATCTGTTCCAATCATATTCGAGTCGAGCCAGCCAATTCGTGCTACTAAAAAGTCACGAAGTATCGCAACGTTTCCGCTAAACATAGAATCTACATAGTACACTTGGGCCGGCGTCGTGCCTGAGTCTATAGGCCAACGTGTGTAGTCTCGTTGTGCTGCTGTGGCGAGCAAGTTTTCCTGTTCATCAATGAACTGTACAAGCGTATCGGGATGCCAAACTGAGGATTTGAGTTCTTTCCATCGACAGTTCACGGCATCTGCGAAAGCGGGAGTATTGGCCAATTTTTCCCACCACTCAGGATGTAAATCGGTACAAATACCGTCATATGCCCAACCATCATATTTCCAACCGAAGCAAGAGGCCGTTAATCCAAGCGAGAAATTGAAATCCCAAACGGGCCCGGCCTTAATCTTTGCGTCTTTACTGTGTTTGTCTTTATGAAAATAGGTGGAAGCGCGGTAGCCGTCTACGTTTCTTGTCAGCTCTTGGATAAGGAAGTAATCGACAAACGAATTCATGTCGATGTATTCATCCCAATATTTGCCCATGTAAGGAGCTCCTGTGTTTTCTAGAGCCTGCTCAAAACTGTCCACGGCCGCTTGAAGATAGGTTTGTTGTTGTATCACGATGTCTTCTGGTTTGGGGTAGACATACTGATACGGAATCGCGTTTCCGTTCTGTAGGTCGGTATTGGATAGCCAATCCTCGTCGCCCCAATCTTGTCGCCAAATGTATCCGCCGCTGAGGTCGTCACCGGAGATTTCATCTTCTTTAAGTTTTGCAATATCTACGCGGTTTTTATCGCGCTTTATTTTTTCCAGGAGTAGATAAAGCCCCTCGTATTCGCCGTTGATAAAGAGCTCAACATAACGCGATTTAGAGGCATAGTGCCCCGTTTTCCGTGCCAAGTGAAAGGCGACCGCATTGCGCATGAGCGAACGATCACCAAAAGGACCGTGCAGTACCCAGTCTTCTTCTTCAGGAAGCCCCAGTGGAGAAATGTCTGTGTCTTCCCAGTCGCGGTCTTGGCTCTCGATGGCATATCCGTGTTTTGGGAAGGCTTGTAGCGAGAATTGTCCGCGCTTTTTAATAAGAATATTCGTGTAGACATCGTCTGCAGAGCTGGCAGAAGTATTCCTTCCACCGCTCGGGTTCCACACAGTAGCTAGGGTGCCTCGGATACGATTGTTTTTAGTAACATCCGTGCCAAAAGTGTTGATTCGCATGATGCCCACAGGGCTGTCGAAGAGGTCGAATTGGAACCAATTTTCAGGGGCAATGTTGGCTAAATTGGTGCTTGAAACGCCACAATGCAACCAGTATTTCGTGGTTAAATCCCACGTGTTGGCCGAATCCAACGTGTGTACTGCAAACACGTTCGTTCCCGCTTGCAGCACCCCCTGCCATACAGAATCTTGTATCACCCATGCTCCAGGAACGCCACCCATCCAAGTCGCTGCCCCATTATGCGTGGTACTTTCACGACTGCTCGCAGGGGGTGAATTATAGTCGGGTTGAGCAATGTCAACATTTGCCCGTGCGATTTCAACACCATTTAAATAGGCGACAAAACCATCGTCAAAATCGGCATGTAGTACTAAGGCCTCGATATCACTGAGCTGGTTCACCTGAAAGCTGCGGCGCATATAGATCGAGGGCACGTTCGAAATGACTGTAGAATCGTCGTTATCTCCGTAACCGATGCTGCCTTGTCCGGAAAGCCACGAGGCGTCGTTAAAGGAGTTCGAAGTCCAATTCCAAGCTGGGTTCGAGGTCCCAAGTTTATATTTCCAATAGTCGTGTGCTCCAAAGAGTTTCTCCCAATGGTCGATCTGCGCATGAAGAAATCCGCTGCTTAAAAGCCAGAAAATAAGGGTGAATGTGCGGTTTCGTATGCTCATTGTTTCACGTTTTGGGCTAATCTATAGCGCAATACGTAATGTGCATAACGTTATTTCCGCAAGCCTTAAAAGAGTATGCACTACTTCTAAAACGCCTCTCCGATGAAGAAATAGAACCCTGGCCCTTCCTGGGTAAAGGCAACATCGATGCGCGTGTAGATGTCTTTTTCAGGAAAGATGAGGTAGCGTACGCCGAGCCCTCCGGTGGGTAGAAATTTACCAAGCTCAAAAGGCGAATCCTCGCTGAAGACTTGGCCTGCGGCAAGGAATGCACTTGCTCCCCATTTTTTGGAACCTTCGAACGGTAGGATGCGGTATTCGACCTGGCCCGCCACGAGATTTTTATCCCGGTAGCGACCGAGGTAATAGCCGCGCATGAGACTTTCACCGCCCATGAGCGAGAGCATGTTGAACGGGGCATCGCCTGTGGTGAATTGACCATAGAGCTGCGCAGCAAACACCGTATTTTCCTTTATGGGACGGTAGATGCGGTTGTCGATGATGTACGACGTCATAGCATGATCGCTGCCTAAGCCCGGACTGTATCTTAAAAAGGCCCACTCGCTGTAGAGCCCTTCCCGCGGGTTGAGCGCATTGTGAATGTTGTCGTATAAAATCCCTAGACCAAAACCGATGTTAGTGGATCCGTTCGCTCCGATATCCGGAAGCTGTGTTCCCGTGCTCGTATCTTGGTAGGCCACACCGGCTAAGCGCTGGTAATCCAGCTCTAGTCCAAAGTACAATGAGGGCACTACTTCGCGTAAAAAGCGCTCTTTCAACAAGGTGTATTGCCCGTCAATCCGTGCGGTATGCTCTTTTGGACTGTCAGAACCTATTCCATAATAGAGTAGTGGAAAGCTTTGATAACGGGCCTTTCCGTAGAAAAACCATTTGTTTTGATCGGTGTACATGGCATGATCGAGCCACACGCCGTACTGATTTTCTAGCGTATAAAAGGTAAACGCCTTAATCTCACTCAATCGGTTGTTTAAATCCTCGTTCGCGCTATAGATGTAGAGGCTAGATACCCCTATTTCCCAACTCGTCTCCGGCGAATACGCGATGGTCGGATAGTTGATCAGCTTCGGTTTTGCCGGATCACTAGTGTCGTTCATCACCCGGTTCAAATACCCTCGGATCAGTCCGTCGCTGTTTTTCTCTTGGGCCGTGGTAAAAATGCTCCAAAGAACGGCGGCGATAAGCAGCGTTGTGCGCATCATTTCTCGGTGGTTAGTAGGTCAGCAACCGCGTCATAGTCTTCACGAGTAAGCACTTCGGTCCAAGTGGTTTCCCCACTATAAATAGCCAAGTAAGTCACATCGTGCTCCTTGGACGAAGCATGCCAATGTTCCGTGTTCGGATCGCACTGCACGACATCTCCCTCTTGAATCAAAACAGGTACTTTTCCGCGCTCTTGGTAGTAGCCCACGCCTTCCACAACAATCAGTACTTGCGGTTCAGAATGCAGGTGCCAATCCAAAGTCGAGTTGGCTTTAAATGTTGCCTTTGTAAGATGATACCCCAATTCCGGCGCGT
>CBFHKC010000016.1:11114-24302 GCA_965656315.1 uncultured Schleiferiaceae bacterium
TCCTCAATCACTCTGTGCAACCACGCCTCACCCAAATAATGCACGTTCGGTGCCTTCACACCTTCTTCAGCATACGAATGCATGCGATAGCCCTCTTCCTGAGCCGCCAACAGCATCGGTGACAAACAGATTAAAATAGCGCAGAGCCTTTTCATAATACAGGGGGTATTGAATTCCTCCAAAAATGAAGAATTCTTCGCTAGGTAGCTCCGTTCTTGTGGACAATTTTCAAGATATTCACGTTTCCTTAGCAAATCAAAACCCTCCGCAATGCGCGCAAACAAAAACCTAACCTTCAGAATCCTCCACCGCTACCTCGGCTTTTTCCTCTCAGGCGTCATGGCCGTTTACGCGATCAGCGGGGTCGTTATGATCTTCCGCAATACAGATTTCCTCAAAAGTGAGGTTGTCGAAGAGTTTCACCTCCCGCCCCAATTATCTGCCGAGCAGCTCGCTCCCGAAATAGGTATGCGCATCAAAGAACCGCGTCTCGAAAACGACCTCCTAGTATTCAGAAACGGATCTTACAACACCGTAACTGGCGAGGCGACCACCTCAAAGATGGAATTGCCCTACATCCTGGACAAAATGGAGCACTTGCACAAAGCCACCACTAAAAGTCCGCTCTACTACTTCAACATATTCTTCGGCCTCTCACTCCTGTTTTTCGTGTTCTCCGCCTTTTGGATGTTCGCCCCAAAGATGCCTGCATTCAAAAAAGGCATCTATTTCGCCCTGGGCGGACTCATCCTCACGCTGATCATGCTGTTTGTTTAGAATAAGCGGAACACAAACAAATCAACCACCTCGAACAGAATCAGGACAATGATGATCCACTCTAGTTTGCTGCTTTCACGATGGTCCATGATGTCTTTGAACAGCTCTAAATCTTCCTTAATAATGGCTGTGCGTTCGTAGATGTAGCGGTACCGGTCCTTGAGATCAAAAGTCTGTTTCAAAGCGGCATTCAGAGTATTGAGCGCTTCATTTTCCCAAGTTACCTCCGGCGAGTCAAAGATGTACAGGTTCTCAGATATCTGGTTTTTGATGTTCAGCACTTTCCCGATAAATTTCTTGAGGTTTTTCCCTGAGATTTTCAATCGGCCAGAGGTTTCTAAGGATTTCGTGTGAATGCTGGTTTCTTCTAAAAGGCCATCAGTGATCTCTAAATACCGATCTAGGGCTACAGATTGCGAGGTGTTCAACAGTACGAGTCGCAAGGACTCTTCATCAAACCTAGGCAGTACGACTTTGTCAAAAGCCACTTCCTGCTTGCCTTCGATAACCTCCACGATCATCGTCTCCGAAAGGTCCACTCCCGCTACCGTAGAAGAATCCACGCCCAACGAACTGAGCACAGCATTGATCTCGCTGGTGGAATGGTTAAAAAAGGCGACAACGCCGTATTGAAAGAGGTAAAGGTATTTTTCATTGCCGTTCGAAAGAAAAAGTTCATCCGAATCGGAGTAGCATACAGGCAGCGCCAAGAGCCGTCTGCAGCGTTTTATGTTCAGGTTGTTTGCCACCTGCAATGCGATCACCGAATACATTTTGGGGTTAGATTAGTCGTAGTGAATGTACACTAATGTCAAGTCCTAAAAAAGGTTGACTGATTAGATTTCTAATTTAAGCTTAATTTCCACACCCTTCAAAGCATGCTTTGAAGGGTGTTTTGTTTTCCATGTTTTCAAAGGCACCTGATCTTGCTTGTGAGCCTGATTAGGGGTGAGCATTCCAATGGACATATGCGGTCTGAGCTGATTGTAAAGGGCAATAGATTGAACGACATGTTGCTTTAGCATAAGCTTACTTTGGAAGGCTTGATCCAGACTAAACTCATCTTTCAATATGCCATTCACACGTTCTGCCACAGCATTTTCATACGGATCAGAGTCTTGTGTCATACTGATAGCTATGCCGTTAGCTTTTAACAGCGAAGTATATTCTGAACTGCTGTATTGAAGCCCTCTATCGGAGTGATGGATCAACGGCCTTGTTCCTTTGCGATGTAAAAGTGCTTTTTCTAGTGCCTTTCTAGTGGTAGAAGCATGCATATTGTCACTGAGTTGATAGCCTACAATACGCTTGGAGTAGGCGTCTGTGATCAAGTGGAGGTAGTTAAACCCTTTGTTTACTCGTAAGTAGGTAATATCTGCCACCCATAGTTGTTCCGGGCGTACCAACTTCATATCCTTTACAAGGTTAGGATACTTGCGCATCCAGTGTTTAGAGTTCGTGGTCTTGTGGTACTTCTTTTGTCTACGAACCAACAACCCCGCATCTCTAAGTACATCAAACAAGTAGTCTCGACCCAGAGGATCGTTACCACACTCATTCAATAAGTAGTGCAGCTTTCTTCCGCCACATCTCGGTAACTGGCGACGGATTTCAAGCACGCGCGATATCGTGTGTTGAGCTTTTATTCGCCCATCCTCTCGCGGCCTTCGCTTGTAGAAAGCTTGTTTGCTATAACCAAACAATCGACACAACTCCTCGGTGCTTAACCGAGTTTGCGGTCTTATTTCTTGGACTGCTTGGTGCCAGACTTTTTTACAATCTTGATCTTCAACTCGCGCTCCGCAATGTTGATGAACTTCTTAAACGCATCAAGCTCCGCCTCTTTTTTCTCAAGTGCGGCTTCAAGTTCTTTAATACGCTGATGATCCTTGTTTTTCATAGGTCTGCCCTTGCTAAGGTAAGTACCATAAGATAACGAACTATACTTGCGTAACCAACGACCTATGGTCGAATGACCTGGGATGCAATACTTGCGCTTGAGCATCGCCATCGTATATAAACCCGACTCATAGTCCTTCACAACTTGCAGCTTGAAGGCCTCGCTGTACTTCTCAACCGGGACAACACCCTTAAACTCTTTTCCTGATTTTGACATAATTGACTGTTTTGTAGTCAACTTTTTTCAGGACAAGACACACATAAAAAAAGCCCCGCATTGCGGGGCTTTTTTATGCTTTAAAGTGTCTTGAGGGACTTATTTCTTGGCTTTCTTCTTAAACGTGTATGAGGCAGTGATCAGTGGGCTTTCTCCGAGTAGACTCATGTTCATACTGTTGTTTTGCCAAACGCCTTGGTTTTGGTAAAAAGAAAACCCGAGGCTAAGAGGTGCTTCAATGGAGACTATAAAATTGTCGTTTACGCGGTAGAGTGCACCGAAGTTGTAGCGTAGTGCGGGTGTGACGCTTTGGTAATTTGTGCTGGTTGCATAGTAGGTGCCAATTTCCGGAGCGGTGATTAGGTAAAACTTATTGCCGATCTCACGACGAGTTTCCCGTCCGAAGTAGAAGCCTGTGGAGAAGCTCATGTAGAATTGGTCTTGGTACATGGATGCATTCAAAAAAGTGCGGTCGAATCTCACGCGGTAGACTTTTTCAAAGCTTTTTCCCCATTTGAAAGATGGACGTAGGTCTAAGGCAGGGCCGTAAAAGGCGCCCATGATTGCGGTGCTTTGTAAGCCGATTTCACGGTGCTGTGCTTTTGACTGAAAGGTTCCAAGCGAAAGGCATGCGACAAAAAGAACTTTTGTAAGGGATTTCATATTCAAGATTTTCTTGTGGTTAAGGTAACGGATTAATTCATAACTTTTTCCGAACTCCAATAAACACTCAAACACAATACCAAACCCAATGGACAGAAGATCTTTTCTGAAGAAAACCGCCTTGGCCTCAGCGGCCATCAGTATAGTTCCCGCCCATGTTTTAGGTAAGACACATGTTGCTCCCTCGGATACTATTTATATGGCAGGAATAGGTGTAGGGGGGCGCGGTTATGGCGTTCTTAAAGGATTACACGAGACCGGTAAGGTGAAATTTGTTGCTTTAGCCGATGTAAGTGAGAAAAGCGCGGCAAAAGCCCACGCGTTATTGCCTGAAGCCAAGCGATATAGTGACTTTCGCCGATTATACGAGGGACACATCCAAGATATTGACGCCTTCTTTTGCGCTACTCCGGATCACACCCATACCGTAACTTCTTTGCCGTTCATGCGCGAAGGGAAACATGCATTTGTTGAAAAGCCTTTGACACATAATATTGCTGAGGCACGTATGATGACCCTGGTGGCACAAGACCAGGGGCTCATTACGCAGATGGGTGACGTAGGTGCTTCTTCGGACGGATTAAGGACGGCTCAGGAAATTATTAATGCAGGCGGTATCGGTGCGGTGACAAAGGTGGACTGTTGGACCAATAGACCCGTTTGGCCGCAGGGACTGCAGCCGCCTACAAGTGGTGAGGCGGTACCAGCAGGTTTGAATTGGGACGTTTGGCTGGGTCCTGCACAGCTGCGTGAATACAACTCTAAATACCTGCCGTTTAAGTGGCGAGGATTTTGGGACTTTGGTACTGGAGCCATGGGCGATATGGGTTGTCATATCATGGAGACTCCCTATATCGCATTAGGTCTGGGGTATCCTACTTCTGCAGAAGCGAGCTGTACAACGATGTGGTCGGATGATTTTGTAGAAGCCTCGTACAAAGGCGTGTGTCCACCGAGTTCGGTGGTGCGCTTGCGATTTGAGCATGAAGTATTCGGAGAGGTAAAAGTAAATTGGTACGATGGAGGGTTAATCCCGGAGCGACCAGAGTTATTGCCAGAGGATGATATGCCTGGAAATTGGGATGGAGGAAGCGTCTTTTACGGGACCAAAGGAATTTTGGTAACGGATACCTATAGTAGAAATCCCCGCGTCTATTTGAAAGGCGGAAGTACCTATGAGGCACCAAAGCAAACTTTGCTCCGAGTGAAAAATGGAACAAGTGGACATATTGCAAATTTCGTGGACGGCATAATGCAAAAAACGGCAACATCTTCTCCGTTTTCGCAAGCGGGACCATTGACTGAAAGTGTATTGATGGGTAACCTGGCGATACGTGCCTACCAGCATAAGACGCTCAAAGAGGGCAAAGGGCCTACTGATTGGGCACCTTATGAATATGGCGGTAGAACACGATTAGATTGGGACGGTGCACAAATGAAAGTAACAAATCTAGAATTAGCGAATCAGTGGGTCGGTAGAACCTACCGTGCTGGTTGGAACATATAATGAAGTACAATAGAATGAAGATGAGATGGATGAAGGGGCTGCTTGCAGTCATTTTCGTGGCCTTAAGTGCGCCACTAGTATCACAGGAAAGTACATCGTCACTCGAGCAAGTGATGGACGGGTTGAATGCTCGAAATATCGGTCCTGCGGGTATGAGTGGACGTGTGACGTGCATAACGGTACATCCTCAGAAAGCCACGACCATTTTTGCAGGCTCAGCGAGCGGCGGTGTTTGGAAAAGCACAAATAATGGACAGAGTTGGACGCCTTTGTTCCAAAACGAGCGCGTGGCTTCTGTCGGTGCCATTGCAATAGACCCGAAGCACCCTGACATCATCTACGTGGGTACAGGAGAAGGCAATCCGAGGAATTCTCAAACGAGCGGTTACGGTCTGTACAAGAGCTACGACGGTGGAGCGACTTGGGAGTGCTTAGGACTTGAGGATACCCGTACCATCCACCGTATTTTGATTAATCCAGAACAGACCGATGAGGTATATGTAGGCGCGACAGGTTCGGCATGGGGCGATAGCCCGAGAGGTGTTTTCAAAACGACAGATGGAGGAAAGACTTGGAAAAACAGTTTGTATATCAATAAAAGAGCGGGAGCTGGAGATCTAGTTATGGATCCGAACAACCCGAAGAAATTGATTGTGAATATGTGGGAATACCGCAGAGAGCCTTGGTTCTTTAAAAGCGGCGGTTCCGAAAGTGGATTATACATTACCTATGACGGAGGTGAGCACTGGGGCCGATTAGGTCAGGAAGAAGGTCTGCCGAAAGGTGAGCTGGGGAGAATAGGACTTGCGATAGCCCCATCAAATTCCAATGTGGTGTATGCCCTTGTGGAAACGGAGAAGAAAAACGGCGTGTACAAGAGTTTGGATGGAGGAAAGAATTGGTTCAAGGTTACGGAAAGTGAGCAGGCGGGTAATCGCCCGTTCTACTATGCGGATTTGCGTGTGGATCCAAAGAACGAGGATCGAGTATATAGTTTGTGGACGTATGTGACGCGCAGTGATGACGGCGGTAAAAATTGGAAGACGATTACCCCGTACAATCGCATTCACCCGGACCACCATGCCTTGTGGATTGACCCGGCGAACCCGGCACATTTGATTGAAGGAAATGATGGGGGGATGAATATTTCATACGACTATGGAGAGAGTTGGCATTTTGTTGAGAATCTTCCTTTAGCCCAATTTTACCACATCAACGTCGATAACCAAACCCCATACAATGTCTATGGTGGTATGCAAGACAATGGATCGTGGAAGGGACCTGCGTATAGTCTCACAGTCGATGGTATCAGAAACGAGGAATGGTCGGAGCTGTTCTTTGGAGATGGCTTTGATGTGGTTCCCGTTCCTGGTCGCACAGACGCAGTGTATGCCCAAAGTCAAGAAGGGAACGTTGCGCTCGTGAATACCACAACAGGGTACAGTGAGTTGATTAAGCCGGTGCACCCTGAGGGAGAGAAATTGCGCTTTCATTGGAATGCGCCGATCGCCTTAGATCCACATAAACCAGAGACGACCTTGTATTTTGGGTCCCAATACGTGCACAAAAGCACCGACAACGGAAAGAATTGGACCATTATCAGTCCGGACCTAACTACGAATGACCCTGCGAAACAAAAGCAGCTGGAAAGCGGCGGGCTTACTTATGATGTGACCGGTGCTGAGAACCATACCTGTATCCTTGCTATCGCACCTAGTCCACTGGATGCTTCGGTGGTATGGTCGGGTAGTGATGACGGCAAACTCTATGTGACTCGCGATGGAGGACAGGAGTGGGTAGATCTATCGAAGAAGTTAAAAGGACTGCCAGAAGGGGCATGGATTCCACAAATTCGTGCGTCCAGTTATGATGCGGGTACAGCGTGGATTGTGGTGAACGATTATCGCAGAAATAATTGGTCCGCGTACCTGTATAAAGTTGAGGACTTTGGAAAGAAAGTGACCCGAATCGTTGATGACAGCGATATTTTCGGCCCAGTATTGAGTGTATGGCAAGATCCTGTTCAGCCGAATTTACTCTTAGTGGGCGGCGAGTACGGGTTGTACTGCAGCGTTGATGGTGGTGACCAATTCACAAAATGGACCGATGAAATCCCAACAGTTCAAGTGATGGACATTGCTTTTGCCCAGCATGAAAAAGATATCGTGCTAGGGACCTTTGGCCGTGGTGCTTGGGTGATCGATGATATCGAACCGCTTCGTGTCTTGGCGAGTGGCGCGGACCTATCTCAACCTTATTTCTTTGAGCCGCCAGTGGCGTACCAGTGGGAAAGAAAACAAAGCCCAGGAGCACGCTTTGCAGGAAGCTCAACTTTTAGAGGAGAGAACCGTCGCTTTGGTGCACGTCAAGCGGCCTATCTTCCAGAGGTAGAGAAGGACAACAAGAAGAAACTTCGCATCGATTACCAAAACGATGCTGGCGATACACTCTACACGCAGTATGTGAAGGTGAAAGAGGCTGGTGTAGTGAATTGGCGCTGGGCGATGTGGGAAAAAGGAACCTACTACCCTGAGTTTAAAGTGCGTGATGAGAAAAAGGAACAAACCGATAGAAGAGGTGCTCCCGTGTTACCAGGCGTCTACAAGGCGACCATGAATTGGGACGGTCACATCGCAAGCAGAACCATCGAGGTTCGTCAGGATTATCGTATGAAATCTTGGGTATCTGGCGATGATCTATCCGCCCGTCATGATGCCTTTAAAAGCATCGAGGCTATCGAGGTGCCGTTAGATAAAGCGGTTCAAGCCCTTGCTCAGGCACATGAGAACATCCAGCGATTAGAGGCATTGCTCAAGCGGGAGCCCTATGCATCAGATACAGCCTTAACGGATACGGTGAAAGCTACCGCGAAGGCTTTAGAAGAAGTGCGTTTGAGTATTTTCGGAAAGAAAGAGACGAAGGGGTACTTCGAGCAACCAGAGGTCTGGTCGGACCAATGGGGTGGATCGCTGTGGCAATTGCTCAGCTCTTACCGCGCTTGGGAGAGCAACGAACAGGCATTGTATGCGCAGTTAAAAGAGCGCACGGAAGAAGCCACTGAAGCGGTGTACACCTTCTTAGAAGAAGACTACAAAGCACTTTTGGCGTATTTGCAAGCGCATCCGGTGGACCTCATGGTTCCGACGGGCGTCGAGTAATTGGCTTACGAACTGCACATAAAAAAAGGCGCTCTGATTCAGGGCGCCTTTGTTATGATGAGAAGTCACTCTTTAGTATTCCGTGTATCTTATTGGATTAAGAACGGTTTGCGCAATGTCCCTGCTTGGAAGATGTAGTACCCAGCAGCAGCCTCAGTGTTGATATTTCCTTGTGTACCGAGCTGTCCCTTCTGGATGAGACTGCCGTCCACGGAAAGAATCTTGTACGCTGTTCCGGTAGGTAGTCCTTCTACGGTAAATGTCCCATTCGAAGGATTAGGGTATAAAGCGATTTGCTCTGCAACCAAGTCTTCATTATCCAACGTGACGTTTAAAGCAAACTGGTCCAAGAACGCATTGTTACCACCACCGGAAATAAAGTCAATTTTAACCATGATCGGATCACCACCGGCATAGTCGTTTAGATTCGCGCTTCCGTTTCTCCAGTTTGATGCTGAGGTCGGATTCCAGGCTGTCGCTTTGTTGATTGCAGCATACAACTGCGGCCCCAAGATCGTACGTACAGAATTCCAAGTAGCTCCACAGTCGTCACTAACACTGACGACAATCTTATCTGTTCCTGCTCCGGGACGGCTGGCAACAGCATATTTAAATGTGAAATTCATTGCCGTTGCACGGTCTACAATAATCTTATCAGTGACCAATGCATCCGTGTTACTTGCTGTATTATTGAAGTTATCTAGCTTCACGCAATAGTTCCCTTCAGATGAGTTGAAGCTGTTGCGCTGCCATCTAATCTGATCTCCATCGGGATTCTCTACATGCCAAGTTCCGTTAGGTACCGTATTGAATTCAAACCCTGATTTAAACGTATTGAACCAAGTGTAACCGCTATTTCTTCTCGAGCTTACAAATCCTGTTTGCAATAGAGAAGTCGTTCCAATCGCATTAGTCACCTCCAATTTCACGTCAAAATTTCCAGGCTTGCTGTAGACAACACTCGGATTTTTCACCGTTGAGCTAGATGGGGTACCGCCTTGGAAGGTCCACTTCCAAGAAGTTGCATTGCCAAACGTACTGGCATCTTCGAACTGAATGGTAGATCCTTCACAGAACACTGACTGACTTGCCTTGAACATTGCTTCTGGAGCACAAGGCAGCACAGCGCCGTCGGCAATACCGGTGTTCGTTTGGTTCGTTGCAGTAACGAGGTAGCCTCGACGGTTGCTTACATTTAAGTTGTTGCGCATGATGGCTTTCTGATCCTTAGTGAGCATGTTGGTACACACGTCATCGGCATAGTCCATGTAGTTCTCGATCTGATCGTTGAGGTCTGGGAAATCAACCGAACAGCTGTTTGAGGTAAGGTCACACCCGAAATTGGCTTCAAGAGCGGGAGGAGTATCGGCACAATTATCACCTTGGAAACATCCACCTTTAAACGGGTGGTCCAAACCGAGGTAATGCCCCACTTCATGGGTTAAGGTACGTCCACGGCTTACACCAGTACCAATCACACCCATGCGATCGTGACGAACGACCAAGCCATCAAACGTAGTGCTCTGTCCTGGGTTAGGTTTGTACGCATATCCCAAAACGGTTCCTTGCGTTGCGCTACTTAGGCTGATGCTGTTTACCACCCAAACGTTCATGTATTTGTTATTCGGCCAGCTGATGAGTCCCTTCACATTGTTGGACGCATTCACAGAAAGCGCACTTTGCGTGCGTGTAATCCCAGTAGTACACTCCCCTTGCGGGTTCAATTTCGCCAACTGAAACTCAATCTCCATGTCCGCAGCGTCATCCTTGAAAATGGCTCGCGTAGCAGAAGTGTCCGCATTCAGGCGTCTGAAATCTTCATTCAGCACTCGCAGGGCATCATGAACCTGCTTATCAGAGATGTTGTCGTCTTCTGTGTCGTAAATAATGTGTACAACTACGGGAATTTGGTAGACGGTACCTTCAGTTGCGTTATCTTTGTCGAAATCTATACTCTGAATGAACTCTGCTTCGGCACTTTCATATTGAGGATAAAGGCGTTTTACTTCTTCTTCTAGCGCATCGTGTCCACATACTTGACCGATAGAACTGATTGAAAGTAAGGCAAATGCTGCCGTAAAGAGGTTTTTAGAGTAGTTTCGCATAGCCTGCAATTTCGGGATTTAATAGGTAAGAGACAACACAAAAACCGTGCAGAAATCAGAATGTCAACAATTTGTGCATAGATTTTTGGTTGTTAGGCAAATAAAGGTGTATTTTCGCAGCCCTTTTTGGGGATTGTGAGAACAATCACTTTAAACATATAAAACGCATTAGCGGTGAATACATTAAGTTACAAAACAGTATCAGCCAACGCGGCAACAGTTGAAAAAAACTGGGTAGTAGTAGACGCAGAAGGCCAAACTTTGGGTCGTCTTGCTTCAAAAGTTGCTTTGCTTCTTAGAGGTAAGCGCAAACCTAATTACACTCCTCACGTTGACTGTGGCGATAACGTGATTATCGTCAACGCAGACAAAGTTGTTTTGAGCGGTAATAAAATGACAGAGAAGACGTACGTATGGCACACAGGTTACCCTGGTGGTCAGCGCACAACCAACCCAGAGCAGATCATGGCGAAGTTCCCAGAGCGCGTTGTTGAGAAAGCTGTAAAAGGTATGCTTCCTAAAAATCGTCTAGGTGCAGAGTTGTTCCGCAACTTGCACGTGTACGCAGGACCTGAGCACAAGAACGAAGCTCAGAAGCCTACGGTCATCAACATTAATGAAATCAAATAAGTAATAATAAATGGCAAAGTTTCACGCAATTGGAAGACGTAAAACTTCTGTAGCCCGCGTTTACATGGACGAAGGTGCTGGTAGCATCACCGTTAATGGCAAGGACTATAAGGACTACTTCAACACTGCGCCGTTGCACTACAAGTTAGAGCAGCCGTTCTCTTTGACAGAGACTACAGGATCTTACGACGTTAAAGTAAACGTTGTAGGTGGTGGTATCACTGGGCAAGCAGAGGCTATCCGCTTGGGTGTGTCTCGTATTCTTTCTGAGATTGATAACGAGAACCGCACAGCATTGAAGCCTGCCGGACTACTTACACGTGACCCACGTATGGTTGAGCGTAAGAAATTCGGACAGAAGAAAGCACGTAAGAAATTCCAGTTCTCTAAACGTTAATCGAGATTTAGTATCCAAATGTATCAGACTCTTAACACAGGCTACTGGTACATTGCTTACTAGGAAAGTAAACTCAAGAAAATGGCAGCATCAGACAACATTAAAAAACTCATGGATGCGGGTGTTCACTTTGGACACTTGACCCGTAAGTGGAATCCAAACATGGCTCCTTACATCTTTATGGAGCGTAATGGGATCCACGTAATCGACCTTCACAAGACTGAAGCAAAAATGATCGAGGCTACAGAAGCCATGGCCAAAATTGCAGCGTCGGGTCGTAAAATCCTTTTCGTAGCTACTAAGAAGCAAGCGAAAGAAATCGTAGCGAAATACGCTGGCGATGCTAACATGCCTTACGTAACTGAGCGTTGGCCAGGAGGTATGTTGACAAACTTCGTAACTATCCGTAAAGCCATCAAGAAGATGCAGAGCATCGACAAGATGAAGGAAAACGGTACGTTCGAAACTCTTTCAAAGCGTGAGCGTCTACAAGTAGACCGTCAGCGTGCGAAATTGGAAAAGGATTTGGGTTCTGTAGCAGACATGAACCGTTTGCCAGCTGCTTTGTTTATCGTTGATATCAAGCGTGAGCACATTGCTGTAGACGAAGCGATCAAGTTGGGCATCCCAACCTTCGGTATCGTTGATACAAACTCTGACCCACGTCGTGTAGATTACGCTATTCCAGCAAACGATGATGCATCGAAGTCGATCGCAGTTATCATGGAGCACGTAACCGAAGGCATCAAAGGTGGTCTATCTCAGCGCAAGAGCGACAAAGCTGCTGCTGAGCAAGCAAAAATTGACAAGAAAGCTGCTCAGGTTTAATCCTAGCATCTTGTTATTGCAATAGAACAAGTCTAGAGAGCCGTAGGGAAACCTTTGCGGCTCTCTTTTTAATTACAAACAATCATTAAATACTCAATATCATGGCAACAAAGATTACTGCTGCTGAAGTAAACAAGCTCAGAAAGCAAACTGGTGCTGGTATGATGGACTGTAAAAAAGCTTTGGTTGAAGCAGAAGGCGACTTCGAAGCTGCAGTTGACATCCTAAGAAAGAAAGGTCAAAAAGTAGCTGCTAAGCGTGCAGATCGCGATGCTACTGAAGGTGCTGTTATCGCTAAGACAAACGGTTCAGACAAAGGTGTAATTGTGAAATTGTCTTGTGAGACTGATTTCGTTGCTAAGAACGATGATTTCGTTGCTTTGGCAAACAAATTGGCTGAACTTGCTTTGGCAAATGGTGCTTCTACTAAAGAAGAATTGGCAGCGGCTACCTTCGAAGGTGACCTTACTGTTGCAGACAAATTGCAAGAGCAAACCGGTGTGATTGGTGAGAAGATTGAGGTTGCTGAACTAGCCACCGTTAACGCTGCGTACGTAGCGTCTTACATCCACATGGGTAACAAGATTGCAACATTGGTAGGTTTAACGGCTGAGGCTGCTGAAGCTGGTCGTGACGTAGCTATGCAAGCTGCAGCGATGAACCCAGTAGCTTTGAACCGTGATGCAGTACCTCAAGAGGTTGTTGATCGCGAGCTTGAAGTTGGTAAGGATTTGGCACGTCAAGAAGGCAAGCCAGAAGCTATGCTAGATAAGATTGCAACAGGTCGTTTGAATAAGTTCTTCAAAGAAAACACTTTGGTAGATCAAGACTTCATTAAAGACAGCAAGCTAAGCGTATCTAAGTACTTGACTAGCGTTCAAGCTGGTTTGGAGATCGTAGATTTCGCACGTATTTCGTTGTAAGAAACGAATAGCTGATTACATAGGCCGCACCTGCTACTGAGCAGTGTGCGGCTTTTTTTTTGCCTAAAGTGCCGGATCTATGGC
>CBFHKC010000016.1:24401-33916 GCA_965656315.1 uncultured Schleiferiaceae bacterium
CTGCACATTGTGGTTGGTCTTTCGTTGGGCTATATTTGCATCCAAACCGACGCTAGATGAAATACAACCGTGTGCTGCTCAAATTGAGTGGAGAAGCCTTGATGGGCGATCAAGAATTTGGAATTGACCCGGCAAGAATTGCTGAATACGCAGAAGAAATCAAAGCTGTATCACAGACCGGTGTTCAGATTGGAATCGTTATCGGCGGTGGAAACATCTTCCGAGGAATCAGCGGAGCATCTAATGGGATGGACCGCGTGCAAGCTGATCATATGGGTATGCTAGCTACCGTAATTAACGGTTTGGCATTGCAAGGTGCCCTTGAGAGTGCTGGTGTGAAGACACGTTTACAAAGCGCCGTTGAGATGGATAAAGTGGCCGAGCCGTTTATTCGTAGACGAGCGATTCGACACTTAGAAAAAGGCAGAGTAGTGATTTTTAGTGCTGGTACAGGTAATCCGTACTTCACCACGGATACAGGAGCAACGCTTCGTGCTGTCGAGATTCAGGCCGATGTAATTCTAAAAGGTACACGCGTGGATGGTATTTATACTGCCGATCCAGAGAAGGATGCTTCAGCTACCAAATACGAAACATTGAGCTTTAAAGAGGTCTATGATCGCGGTTTGAACGTGATGGATATGACTGCGTTCACCCTAAGTAAGGAGAACGAATTGCCGATTATTGTGTTTGATATGAATACCCCTGGTAACCTAATGAAGGTAGTAGAAGGTGAAACTGGTGTAGGTACGCTAGTAATAGATTAATAAACGAACTCTAAGTTTTAGATACAATGCAAGACGAATTAGATCTAATTTTTGACGCGACTAAAGACGATATGGACAAGGCAATCAACCACATGGAAAAAGCCATGGTGAAGATTCGCGCCGGCCGAGCTAATCCGTCGATGTTGGAAGGAGTAATGGTGGATTATTACGGATCTGCTACGCCGTTAAGTCAGGTGAGCAATGTGAATACACCGGATGCTAGAACTATCGCAATCCAGCCTTGGGAGAAGCAGTTGATTCCAGAGATCGAAAAGGCAATTCTGAATGCTGGTTTAGGCTTCAATCCTATGAACAACGGTGAGAGTGTGATCATCAGTGTGCCAGCGTTGACCGAGGAGCGTCGTAGAGACTTGGCGAAATTGGCTAAATCTGAATGTGAGAATGCTAAGGTTGGTGTTCGTGCAGCGCGTAAGAGTGCCATGGATGAGTTGAAGAAATTGGGTAATGACGGTTTGAGCGAAGACCTTCAAAAGGATAGCGAAGCGTCGATCCAAAAGATGACAGATGACTATATCTCGAAATGTGATGCCCTTTACGATAAGAAGGAAGTAGATATCATGAAAGTCTAATTGGCTAAAAATAATATAGTTAGAGCCCGTGTTTGTGAAAGAGCACGGGTTTCTTTTTTTTAGTATTATTGTTTGAACATATACCTGTCTAGGTGTTGTTATAGTAGACTATGAGCTTAGAATCCCAAATCAAACAATCCGTTTTCAAATCCGAACAAGCGAAGTTGATCGTGAATTTGATATATACCTACAATCAGCTTAAAGGTGAAATCGCCTGTAGATTAAAAGCGGAGGGTTTGACGATGCAGCAATATAATGTGCTGCGAATCGTACGCGGTGCTGGTCAGCAGGGGACTACAACCTCAGAGATTCGTGAGCGTTTGCTAGATAAGATGAGTGATGCCTCTAGAATGGTAGATCGTCTTGTTTCTATGGGGCATTTAGATAAAGTGCGCGACCAGGAAGATAGACGCTTGGTGTATGTGTATTTAACTGAAAGTGGTTCGCAATTGGTCGAACGTTTGGTGCAAGATGATACAGTTGAATCTGTAGTCGCAAATGTCTCTAACGAAAAAGCCCAGCAACTCAATGAATTGCTGGACCTTTTAAGAGATTCAATCTAAACTATTATTTCAAGTACTGGATCAAAGCATTCGTTGAGCTGTCGTGCTCGTGATTGCCATGACCACCACTTAGTTCGCTGAGTACAGCTTTAGCTAAAACTTTTCCTAATTCTACTCCCCACTGATCGTACGAGTAGATATTCCAGATCACACCTTGGATGAAGATCTTATGTTCGTAAGCAGCGATAAGCTGTCCTAGGTGGTACGGGTTTACTTCGTCAAGCACAATGCTGTTCGTCGGACGGTTTCCTTCAAAGACTTTGTACGGAGCTACTTTCTCTACTTGAGTATCTGAAATTCCTGCTTGGCGCATTTCAATCTCAACTTCCGTGCGCGTTTTACCTTTCATTAAGGCTTCGGTTTGCGCGATAAAATTGGCTAAGAGGATAGGATGGTGATCCTTTAAACTATGCTGGCATTTTTTTGCTGCAATAAAATCGGCTGGGATTAAATCCGTTCCTTGGTGGATGAGCTGATAGAATGCATGCTGGCCGTTCGTTCCAGGTTCCCCCCAGATCACAGGCCCTGTTGGATAGTTTACTCTGTTTCCTGCACGGTCCACGTATTTACCATTGCTCTCCATATCGCCCTGTTGGAAGTAGGCGGCAAAGCGATCGAGGTATTGATCGTATGGAAGAATGGCATGACTCGTGGCGTTGTGGAAGTTGCGGTACCAGATGCCTAGCATGGCCATCAATGCCGGAATATTCTCGCTCCAATCGGCTTCTTTGACATGCTTGTCCATCGCGTGAGCACCAGATAAGAATTCTTGGAAGCCTTGGAATCCAATCGCCAATATTACAGGAAGACCGATCGCCGACCATACGCTGTAACGACCTCCTACCCAATTCCAGAATCCGAACATGTTCTCCGTATCGATTCCAAATCCTTCCACGCCTTCTGCATTCGTACTTACAGCAACAAAGTGCTTCGCGACATCCGACGCACTACCACCATTGTTCAAGAACCATTGCTTAGCGCTGTTCGCATTCTGCATAGTTTCTTGTGTCGTAAAGGTCTTTGAGGCAATAATAAAGAGCGTGGTCTCTGGGTTGACTTTCTTTAATACTTCGTGAAGGTCAGCGCCATCCACATTTGCAACGAAATGGAAGTCCATCTCCTCTGTAACGAAGGGTTTTAAAGCCCCGATAACCATACGAGGTCCAAGGTCAGATCCGCCAATCCCGATATTCACAACGTCAGTGATGCGCTTTTCTGTATAGCCTTTCCATTCACCTGAACGCACGCGGTTAGAGAATGTGGCCAATTTTGCCCAGGACTCACGAACACCTGGCATAACGTCTTCCCCGTCCACAAAAATGGACTCGTCTCCCATGTTACGCAGTGCTGTGTGCAATACGGCACGGTCCTCGGTTACGTTTATTTTTTCACCGCTTTGCTGCGCTTCAATTGCTTCGCGAACACCGGCTTCTTCGAGTAGTTCTTGGAACAACGAAAAGGTTTCGCTACCCATGTGGTTCTTGGAAAAATCGAACAATACACCGTCCCATTTGATGTGGTATTTCTCGAAGCGCTCAGGGTCTTCATAGAAACGGGTCTTTAGGGTGCGCTTATCGTATATAGAGTTCTTTTGAAGCTTCTTCCAAGCGTTCAGCTCTTGTGGCTTTTGATTTTTCAACATGATGTATACTCTTTAATGAAATGCTAAAATAAACTAAGTCGTCGGAGTTGGTGTTATAGTTCGTAAATTACACCACGGATTAACAAAAATTTCATGTTAAGATTTAAAAGCAACAGCGACTTCCAAAGTGAAGTTCGTAAGAGAGTAAGACAGTACTTGAAAGATCAAGGAAAATCGGGATTGGCCGATTACAGATTCTACCTCAAAGCCTTCGCAAACCTTGCGATGTACCTTGTTCCATTCGTCTTGTTCCTTACGGGCTACACGAGTCTATTGTGGACCGTGGTGCTGTGGTCAATCACCGGAATTGGTATGGCTGGTGTAGGTATGAACTTAATGCATGATGCATTGCACAATACAGTAACTCGTAGTGAGTGGATCAATCGCAAGATTGGTGGCGTTATTTATATGCTCGCTGGTAACTCCTATACATGGAGAGTACAGCACAACATGAAGCACCACACGCACACGAACATTGATGGTCACGATGATGATATCGAAACAGGTAATATGTTCCGCTTTCACCCATCACAAGAATTGAAGCCTAAACATAGATTTCAGCACATCTATGCGCCGTTTGCATACACTTTGATGACTTGGAAGTGGTTACTAGAAAAGGACTTTAAGCAAGTGATTAACTACAATAAGAGTGATCTTTTCAAAGCACGCGACCAGAGTTTAGGTATGGTGTGGACGAAACTTCTCGTAGGTAAAGGTTTCCACTTTGCAGTATTTTATGTGTTGCCTATGGCCATCGGTATTCCTTGGTACATGGTATTGCTGGGTAATATGGTGATGCACGTAATGGCGGGATTGATCTTGTCTTTGGTGTTCCAGTTGGCACACGTTGTAGACAAGGCAGAGTTTCCATCAGAAGAGGAAGCGGCTGAATCTTCTTTGTTAGAGCACCAGTTGAAAACGACTGCAAACTTTAGCACGAAGAATCCTATCGTTACTTGGTACACAGGAGGCTTAAACTTCCAGGTAGAGCACCACTTGTTCCCGACGATCAATCACGTGCACTATCCAAAGATTGCTGAGATCGTACGCAAAACAGCTTCTGAATTTAAGCTGCCGTACAATGAGTACAAGACAACGATCGGCGCACTTAAAGGACACTTCAAGCATTTGAAGCACATGGGAATGAATCCTGCTTAATACGAAGTAGGAGTATTCTTGAGCATAAAAAAAGCGGTTCCCATTGGGAGCCGCTTTTTGTTGTTTATGGGGTATCGTGTGTGACTTAGCCGTTCACTGCAACTACATCGTCGACGAGTGTAGGCAGCATCTTTTGAAGAATGCTAAGAATCCCGTTTTTCAAAGTCATAGTTGAAGAAGGACAACCCGAACAAGCGCCTTGAAGCTGAACCTCGACAATCTTCTCTTTATATCCGATGAAGGCGATGTTTCCACCGTCTTGAGCAACTGCAGGTTTGATGTATTCCTCAAGAATATCGATGATGCGCTGCTCTACTTCACCCACGTCCTCTGCACGAAGTGTTGGAGCGTCACCTTGTGCAACGTCTTCCTTCGGGGTTTCAAGCTGATCTTCATTCACTGCAATGCCTCCTTCTTGTAAGAAGTCTGTAATGAAGATGCGAACTTCCTGTGCCACGTCGTCCCATTCCACTACATCAAATTTTGCGATAGCAATGTAGTTTCCTGAGATGAAGACTTCTTTGACAAACGGGAAGTGGAACAATTTCGTTGCGAGGGGCGATGGTTTTGCTTCTTCGATGTTGCGAAATTCAGCGGAATCTGCCTGAAGAAGCATCTTGTTGCTGACAAATTTCATGACCTTAGGATTCGGGGTCATCTCCGCGTATATGCTGACTGGTACTCTTTTGATGTCCATAGTGCTTGCTGTTTTCAGTAGGCAAAAATACGTCACGAAAAGGCAATCGCCTCGGTAGGCTCATAGAGGATTTCTATAGACTCTTTTACGGGTGGTCATTTTTTGTGGAACCAATTATTTATTCTAGTTTACCCTGAACGAAATAACTCAATATCTGATGTCCTTAATACGTCCATTACGTGGCCATACGCCCGAGGTAAGTGAAGATGCTTTTGTCGCTGAGAATGCGGTAATAATTGGCCAATTCAAATGCGGAAAAGGATGCAGCTTTTGGTACGGGAGCGTCATCCGCGCGGATGTAAACGCCATCACCTTAGGAGATTTTGTGAACGTTCAAGACAATGCGACCATCCATTGCACTTACCAGAAATATCCAACGGTGATCGGAAATAACGTGAGCATCGGACACAACGCAGTGGTCCACGGCTGCACGGTGGAAGACAATGTACTGATCGGCATGGGAGCCATCGTTATGGACAATTGTACGGTAGAACAAGGTTGCATCATTGCCGCCGGTTCAGTAGTTACCCAAGGAACTCACGTACCAGCAGGCACTTTGTGGGCCGGTGTCCCGGCTAAACAGATCGGGCCGGTACCGGAAAGACTGCGCAGCGGCGAAATAGAGCGCATCGCTAACAACTACCAAAAGTACAGCTCTTGGTATACCGAGGAGTAGAGGGTGAAAGCCTCTACTTCGAGCTAGATATCTAGCCAATTAAGGCACGTTATTCTTCCAATAAGTCGAACAGTTCGTCCGCGCGCTGTGTGTCCAAACTGATCAGTTCGTAATAGATCTGACGACAAATCTTTTGATCCACCTCATCCTCGGCAGCAAGTGTAGCTTCGTACCATTCGAGACAACGGTTCAGATCGGTCGAGTCGTAAGGCGCACCAGTATAGTCAATCACTTTCTCAAGTAATACGGTTCCTTCTTCGAGGGTCGGTTCGATCATAGTTCCTTCGTTGTAGTTGTTCCAAGTAGCGATTTGGACGAAGGGGAAGGAATAGTCTTTAGCGAGACTGAATAAGTTCGCTAATGTCGCTCCAGATTGAATTCCAATGGTCCAGCTGACGCCGCCACCCCAGCCACCCTGGGCGTAAAAATCTCGAAAGCCGGGGTAAACGGCCGCGATTTTTTCCACGTTCGGACGCGTTTTATAGAAGTCCTCAAGGTTAGTTCGGTGATCGCCACCCCCGCCCCAAGGCCATCCATATTCTCCAGCACCGGTAATGCGACTGCTGTAGCTTTGAATTACAAAGACCTCTGGCGACCATGATGTCAATGCAAATGCGGAGTCCCAAGTCTGGTTTGAACGAACGAAATCCGGTCGTTTAATCATGAAAACAGGTGAGTTGTTGTGCTTCGTCCAAAAGGGCTCGCTCGAGAGCTGCTTTAAATAATTAAAATCGGCAGTGAGTTTTGCTATCGTATCTGTGGATTGGGTGATGTCCATGGCATGGTAGATCGCGTTGTCCTGAAGTACCACATGGCTGCTCAGTCCAGCGTTTGCAAACTGCGTCATTGCGGTTTCCGTTGCGCCATTAATGAAATCAAAATCATTTACACCGCTTGTTCCGTACCAGTCGAGACTGACCCCGTCGATGCCAGAATACTTCATCCATAAAGATTGAAGTTGCAACACTAGAGTGTCTCGTGAGCTGTAGGGGCCTATTACTGGATAATAATGACTGGCGATTTCTCGACGGCCATCTGAAAGAATGGTTTCAGGGTCTTTGGTATTCATTCTCCATCGAATGCCCCAGTATGAATCCACTTCTTTGGACTGATACCAAGAGTGGTAGTACACAAGAACCTTGGTTTCCTCCGTCTTGCTAACGGCTACCGGTGCCTCAGGACTAACCTCAAAAGTGGGGTCGGTCGGAGGAGGAGGCGGTGGCGGCGGAGGTTCTGGTGTGCTGGTTTCACAGCTCCAGAAAACGAGGGCGCCAACTAGCAATAGGAAAAGTCGTTTCACAAGATCGTATTAAATACTATACAAATCTCGTAAAATTTAAGATAAAAAACTTATCAAAGTAGAGACACCTGGCTATGTGTTCAATTTTTTCTTCAGATTCTCAATCATCGCTTTGCTCATGCGGCCTAGGTCGTATTCCATCGACCAGCCCCAATCTATTTGCGCCGTGTCATCATTGATACTCTCAGGCCATGAAGCCGCGATTTCATCTCTAAAGTCTGGGACGCAGTCCATCGTAAAGCTTGGGATAAGGTCAGCAACGCTTGCAGCGATGGTCGTAGGGTCAAAACTGATGCCCGCAAGGTTGTAGCTACTGCGTACTTTGATCTGTTCTGCTGGAGCTTCAGTAAGTTCAATAGTAGCACGGATAGCGTCGTCCATGTACATCATCGGCAACGCTCGATTTTCATTTAAGAAACAGGTGTAGCGTCCTTCTTCGAGGGCTTTGTAGTAGATCTCCACGGCGTAGTCGGTGGTGCCTCCGCCCGGCTGCGATTTCCAGGAGATCAATCCCGGGTAGCGGATGGAACGTACATCCACACCGTATTTGTTGAAGTAATATTCGCACCAACGCTCACCTGCAAGTTTTGAAATACCATACACCGTGGAAGGTTCCATGATGGTTTGCTGTGGAGTATCAGTTTTTGGAGTGGTCGGTCCAAACACCGCGATAGAGGAAGGCCAAAAGATTTTTTGAATGACTCCTTCACGGGCCAATTCGAGCGCGTGCAATAAACTCTGCATATTCAAATCCCAGGCTTTCATCGGGAATTTTTCGCCGGTTGCACTGAGCATTGCGACCAAGTGGTACATGGTGCCAATGTTGTATTTCTCACAAATCGCACGCATGGCTTGGCCGTCGCTTGCATCCAGGATTTCAAAAGGTCCTTCTTTAAGTGCGGCGAGCTGCGGTTCACGAATGTCGGTTGCGACCACGGCTTGGTTGCCGTATTTCTCTCGAAGAGTGAGGGTCAGCTCGGTTCCGATTTGCCCACAGGCGCCTAGGATAAGGATGGTGGTGTTCATACGCTGAATGTGATAAGTGTCAACTTTGGGAAGGTCAAAGATAACTTATCTTTGCACGAATAAATACGCATGCCATGGATCCTAATGCCGGAAAAAGAGATTTAGTAAATAAACTAAGTAGAGAAGAGCTCCAAGCTAAATTGGACGCAGAAACGTTCGAAAGAATTACGCTGTCCTTTTATAAGTATGTGATCATTGAGGATCCACAGAAACTCCGGGATGAGCTCTTTGCGCAGTGGTCGGCTTGGGATTGTTTGGGTCGTATATATGTCTCCCGAGAGGGGATTAATGCGCAGATGAATGTTCCGCAGCAGCACTGGGACGCGTTTGAGCAGCACATTCATGGATACGAGTATTTTTCGGATGTCCCTTTTAAGATTGCAGTTACCGACAAGACTGAAGGCAAGAGCTTTTTGAAATTGAAGGTGAAGGTGCGTGAGCAGATTGTAGCAGACGGATTGCAACCTGAAGATTATGATGTGACCGATGTAGGTACTCATTTGGCAGCGAAAGACTGGAATGACGCGATTGAGAATGCTGATCCTATCGTTGTGGATATGAGAAACCACTATGAAAGTGAGATTGGCCACTTTGAAGGCGCGATTTTGCCGGAAGCGGAGACCTTTAGAGATGAGTTGCCGATGGTACTTGAGAAGCTAAAAGGACAAGAGGACCGCAAGATTTTATTGTACTGTACAGGTGGGATTCGTTGTGAAAAGACCTCTGCTTTCTTGAAACATCATGGGTTTAATGATGTGAACCAGTTGCATGGCGGGATCATCGATTATGCGCGCCAGATTGAGGAGGAGAAATTGGACAATAAGTTTCACGGAATAAATTTCGTTTTTGATGAACGCCTTGGCGAAGAGATTTCTTGTGAAGTGATTTCAGAATGTCACCAGTGTGGTCAAAAGAGTGCTCGACATGCGAATTGTGCAAATAAGGCCTGTAATCTACTGTTCATTCAGTGTGAAGACTGTGCTGCAGAGCACGAGGGATGCTGTACGCCGCAATGCGTCGAGGTCATTCATTTACCTGAGGAAGAGCAAGTGGAAATTCGTCGAAAGGCAAAAGAAACCAAGCGTTTCCATAGACA
>CBFHKC010000016.1:34012-40474 GCA_965656315.1 uncultured Schleiferiaceae bacterium
ACATACCAAAGTAAATTTGCGAGAAGCCTTCTCTAAGGAGTAACTTGTGGGCAGATACTTTATAGATTAACAACCTACACATCAATAGAACCACAACATGCAAGACAAACGCCAAGAACTCCTCGACCTTAGAGTAAAAAGCAAAGAAGGCGGCGGAGAAAAGCGCGTCGAAGCCCAGCATGCCAAAGGCAAACTGACCGCTCGCGAGCGTATTTATTTCCTTCTCGATGAGGGATCTTTTCAAGAAACTGGAGCCCTAGTACAACACAGAAGTAACCTGTTCGGGTTAGATAAACAGAAGTTCCATGGAGATGGCGTTGTAACTGGATATGGAACGGTTAACGGTCGCTTGATTTACGTTTTTGCTCAAGATTTCACCGTTTTAGGTGGTTCTTTGGCAGAGGCACATGCGGAGAAGATTGTACAGGTCATGGATCTTGCCATGAAGACTGGCGCTCCTGTGATCGGATTAAATGACAGTGGTGGCGCGCGTATCCAGGAAGGTGTCGTCTCACTCGGTGGTTACAGTGATATTTTTTACCGCAATGTTCAAGCCTCGGGAGTCATTCCACAGTTTAGTGCGATGATGGGGCCATGTGCAGGTGGTGCGGTATATTCCCCAGCATTGACCGATTTTATCATGATGGTTGAAGACACCTCTTACATGTTCGTGACTGGACCTAATGTGGTCAAGACCGTGACACATGAAGAGGTGACCGCGGAGGAATTAGGTGGTGCTAGTACTCATGCCTCAAAAAGTGGTGTTACTCACTTTACCTATGCAAACGAGATTGCGCTGATCGAAGGTTTAAAGACCTTGTTAAGTTATGTTCCTCAAAACTGTGATGAGCAGCCTCCATCTCTTCCTTACGAAGGTGGTGATGAGATGCGCCCTGGGTTGATGAGCATCGTCCCTGAGAATGCTAACCAACCTTACGATATGAAGGAGGTGATTGCAGGTACTGTGGATGAGGATAGTTTTTACGAAGTACATAAAGATTTCGCAGAGAATATGGTGGTTGGTTTTGCCCGTTTGGCAGGGAAGACCATAGGTGTTGTTGCGAATCAACCTGCTTATCTTGCAGGTGTTCTAGATATTCACGCCTCGACCAAAGGTGCACGTTTCGTGCGCTTCTGTGATGCGTTCAATATTCCGTTGCTCGTGTTTGAAGATGTTCCGGGATTCTTGCCAGGAACAGATCAGGAGTGGAATGGAATCATTACGAATGGAGCGAAGTTGCTGTATGCATTTAGCGAAGCTACGGTTCCAAGAATTACGGTTATTACACGCAAGGCTTATGGAGGTGCTTACTGTGTGATGAACTCGAAGCAGATCGGTGCCGATATGAATTTCGCGTGGCCGACGGCTGAGATTGCAGTAATGGGTGCCAAAGGTGCTGCGGAGATTATCTTTAGAAAAGAGATTGCAGCGGCCGAAGATTCTGCTGCTGAACTTGCGAATCAAGAGGCTGGCTATGCCGAGCAGTTTGCTAATCCGTACAAGGCCGCAGCGCGCGGTTATGTAGATGAGGTGATTCTACCTGAGGAAACTCGTGAGCGCCTGATTCGCGCCTTCAAGATGTTGGAGAACAAAGCGACCAAGCTGCCGAAGAAAAAACACGGCAATGTGCCTTTATAAATGATTGTAGACACGCACTGTCATCTTTACGATGCTGAATTCTCGACGCGCAAGGCCGAGGTTGAACGCGCAGCGATAGACGCTGGAGTTTCGGCGGTTTTGTTGCCGAATATTAATTCGGCGAGCTTACATGCGATGGATGCGGTCGTCGAGGAGTATCCTGAGTTAAAGGTAGGACGAATGGTCGGTTTACACCCTTGTTATGTGAAGGCAGGGTGGGAAGAAGAATTGGCCACAATTCGTGCACATTATCTTTCGAATCCAGAGGCGTATTGTGCTGTGGGTGAGATTGGAATGGATCTTCATTGGGACTCTTCAACTTTAGATATTCAGATTGAAGCTTTAGAACAGCAGCTTGCTTGGGCGGTCGAATGGAACTTACCTATTGCGCTGCATGTTCGTAGTAGCTTTAAACAACTATTTCCGGTGCTCGAAGCTGCGCAGGAGCGTTACGAAGGAAAACTTCGAGGCGTGTTTCACTGCTTCAGCGGAGGTAAAAAGCAGATCAAACGCGCGATGAAATTGGGCGAGTTTTACTTTGGTGTAGGCGGTTCGTATACCTACAATCGTTCAGCGACAGACATTGTCCTGCGTACGATTCCACAGGACCGATTACTTCTGGAAACAGATGCACCTTACTTAACACCGTCAGCGTTTAAAGGACAAAAGAATGAACCGGCGTTTTTGAGCTCGGTGGTCGATGTAGTCTCTGAGGCTACGGGTTGGGCAAGGGAAGAATTGGTCCAGAAAACGGCTGAAAACGCACGTAAACTCTTCGGTGATCATGCGTAAAATAGCCCTCATTTACACCGGTGGAACGATCGGGATGCGCCAGAATGAGGCGGGGAAACTTTCTCCAATGGATTTCGAAGGGGTGACGGATAAGATCCCTTCACTAGGTTTGCTTCCCATTGAGATTGTGCCTCGGGCGTTGAGTCGTCCTATCGATTCTTCTGAAATGGTACCTGAGGTTTGGATCGAACTGGTCGAGGTTATCGAGGAAATGATGGACGAAGTAGATGGATTCGTCATTCTACATGGGACCGACACGATGGCCTACACGGCGTGTGCGTTAAGTTTTATGATCCGTGGATTGCAGAAACCTGTGATTATGACAGGATCGCAACTTCCAGTAGGTGTATTGCGCACTGATGCAGTCGAAAATCTGGTAAGTGCCTTTGAGTTTGCAGCAATGTGCAATGAAAATGGATTTCCACTCATTCGTGAGGTGTGTATCTATTTTGAATACCAATTGTTAAGAGGTAACCGAGCGTACAAGCGTTCGTCGAATGAATTTGACGCCTTTTCTTCTCCAAATTTTGCTGCGCTAGCGACCAGCGGTGTTAAAGTGCACCTCGCCGAAGAATTATTATGGCATTCGGAAGAAGAGCCTGTCTTCCAAAAGGCACTAGATACAGGGGTTGGAGTGGTTACTCTTTACCCAGGGTTAGATTTTAACGCCCTGCCAGCCTTAAAAGGGTGGAAGGTTCTTTTAATACGCACTTTTGGCGCTGGTAATGCTCCTAAAACCGAGGCGTTTTTAAGTTTTTTACACCGATTGGAGAAAAATGGAACCATTATTGTCAATACCTCACAGTGTGTTAGCGGTTCTGTAGTTCCAGGCTTATACGACAGTTCGAGTGCCTTAGAAGAAATCAATATGCTGAGCGCCAAGGATATGACTTTTGAAAGTGCCCTTGTCAAGTCCATGGTTTTGCTTGGTGAAGGTCTCTCAGAGCGAGAATTTCGTATTAAGTTTTCTTCAAGTCTTGCAGGAGAACTCTCAGAATAGTGTAACGACACCAATTTTTTGTATTTTCGGCGACGTATTGGCTAAATACAGGTCGTATGACGTCGATACACTAACACTTAAAAGAAATAAAATTCTAGTTAAAATGAAAAAAGCACTCTCTTTGCTTGCTATCGTTGCCCTTTCATTGGGTACCGTGAACGCCTACGCTCAAGAAGATACGGCGGCTACTGAAGTAGTAGATTCTTCTGCTACTGAAACTATGGACTCCGCTGCAGCATCAATGGATTCTGCCGTTGTCGAAGAAGAAGCTACTGAAGAAGTAGTTGAAGAAGTTGCAGTTGCAACAGAAGACAAAGCATTTACCCAGATCTTGAAGGAAAAGTTCATTGAAGGTGGTGCATTCTTCATGTCGTTCGTATTGTTAGCCCTTGTATTAGGTTTAGCACTTGTTATCGAGCGTATCCTTTATTTGACTTTCGCTCAAACAAACACTGAGAAGTTGTTGTCTGAGGTTGAAGGTGCATTGAACAACGGTGGTGTCGACGCTGCGAAAGAAGTATGTCGTAATACACGTGGTCCGGTTGCTACTATCTTCTACGAAGGTCTTGATCACTACGATGAAGGACTAGACATGGTAGATAAATCAATCATGAGTGTAGGTTCTGTAGAGAATGGTAAACTCGAGAAAGGTGTTTCTTGGATCTCATTGTTTATCGCACTTGCACCGATGCTTGGTTTCATGGGTACGGTAATCGGTATGATTGGTGCCTTTGATGCGATTGAAGCAGCAGGTGATATCAACCCTTCTCTTGTAGCAGGTGGTATTAAGGTTGCACTTTTGACAACGGTATTCGGTTTGATCACTGCGATCATCCTTCAAATCTTCTACAACCTTATCGTTGCAATGATTGACGGTATCGTGATCAAAATGGAAGATGCATCTATCTCTTTCCTAGATCTACTAGTAGAGTACAAAAAGAAAAATAGCTAAATCGTATGCTTAGTAAACTTCCATTAATTGGACGTCTTCTAGGAATCGTACTAGGTGTCATAGGTGTCATCATGTTTATCATGGTCGCTATGGACGAAGAAAGCGCTCCTGGATATGTGTCCTACGGAATGATCACCACTTACATTAGTGTGATTGTGGCCGTTTTGAGCTTCGTGCTTGCACTTGCTGTGAACCCAAAAGGGATCAAAGGTGTAGGTATCGGTTTAGTTGCGATCATCGTTGTTGCTGTATTGAGTTACGCAACTGCTGATGGTGCAGACTACATGAATTACAAAGACGTTACTGAAGAAACTACACGTTTGGTTAGCGCCATGCTAAATGCCTTCTACATCATCGGTGCAGGAGCTGTTTTGGCGGTAGTCTATTCACTCGTTTCAAGAGCAACTAAATAAGGATCGTTATGGCAAGAAATAAAAGAGCCATACCAGAAATCAATGCCGGATCGATGGCGGACATCGCATTCCTTTTGTTGATCTTTTATCTTGTAACCACTACCATGGATACGGATAAGGGGATCAATAGAAAGCTGCCGCCGTATGATGAAGGGCTTGTACAAGATCCTCCTCCTATTAAGGAACGTAACATCTTTACAGTACTTGTGAATTCAAATGATCAGTTGCTTGTAGAAGATGAGTACCTTGAGATCTCACAGCTTCGTGAGAAAGCGATGGAATTCATCGACAACAACGGTGATGGATCGTGTGAGCACTGTAAGGGGTATGGAATGTCAAACAGCTCGGATAACCCTGATAAGGCCGTTATCTCGTTGCAGAATGACCGCGGTACTTCGTACGGTATGTATGTGAAAGTTCAGAATGAGCTTGTTGCTGCCTACGAAGATTTACGCGACCAGCTTGCAGAGCGCGACTATGGTCGTAGCTACCGTGAGATGGATCCAGAAGAAGATGAGGAAATCATCAAGGAGATCAAGACAGCTTACCCGCAGAAAATTTCTGAGGCTGAACCATTAAATATTGGTGGATAATGGCAGTAATTAAGAAAAAGAAGGATAAAGGGTTGCCGGCGGTAAACACCTCGGCACTTCCTGATATTGTATTCATGCTTTTGTTCTTCTTCATGGTCGCTACGGTGATGCGTGAAGTAGATTTGAAAGTAGCAGTGAGTAAACCACAAGCTACCGAGATTCAAAAGCTAGAGCGCAAGTCTTTGGTTACTTACATCTATGCAGGTTCGCCACGTCAGAAGTACCAAGATAAGTTTGGTAAAGCTGCACGTATTCAGCTGAATGATGCTTTCGCTTCGATCGACGATGTTCAGGCATTCGTCATCCAAGAGCGTGAAGCAAAGTCAGAAGAAGAGCGTCCAATGATGACCATGAGTATCAAAGCGGATAAGACCGTGAAGATGGGTCTAATCACAGATATTAAATTGCAATTGCGCAAGGCGCAAGCGTTGAAGATCAACTACAGTTCATTGCAGCCTAAAAACGTTGAAGCGTTGTACAGCTCAGAGAACTAAGCAAAGAGAAACGCTTATATAGCGAAAAGCCGGCTCCTTACGGGGTCGGCTTTTTTTTGTGCTTTGATGAGTGGTGTAGGGGGGTTATTTTCGAATCCAGGCCGTGTGTTCACGGTGGATGTGTCTGAGCCAAAGTGCTCCAGCGATGAAAGGAAGTAGGCCGAGTATCGTAGCATATAATGGCATGCTACTAGTCGGTTCAAGGACTCCGTCATTCATCCATGCTGTGCCAAGTGCAAAGCCGTTGTTGATGGCGTGCATGAGTATGGGTGCCCACAGTGTGCCTGTCCACATTTTTACATAAGCGAAGGTAAGGCCCATGAAAAAGATGGGGAGAAAGCTCAAGGGTTGCTGGTGGGCAAGTGCGAAGAAAAAAGCTGAAAGAACTGCCGCAGTCCTAAAGTCAAAAGAACGACTAAAAAGTTTCAATAGAATACCGCGGAAGAAGAGTTCTTCGCCGAAAGCGGGAACTAGGACCATGATCAAGAAGTTCATAGCGAGGGTGGTTAGATTCATGTCGGCAAGTAAGGTGGCAAGAGCGACATTCACGAGTTGTTCTTGTTCACGTAGCGCTTGTAC
>CBFHKC010000016.1:40573-43159 GCA_965656315.1 uncultured Schleiferiaceae bacterium
TGTGGTAAGCAGGAGGGAGTGGTGCGGCGTTTTTCCGAGAGTGCGGTGCGGAAAGATAGGTGGGGAATTTCCGTAGGCCGAGAAACTTTTGTGGATTATTGCTGGCGTAGGAAGCAAAGAACAGTGGAGGCATTAGGAAGAGGCCGAGGGCGACAGAGAATTGGGCCCAGCGCATGCCGTTAGGGCTTTGTAAACCGAACATGCGTTCTGCGAAGGAAAAGCCAATTCCGCCGAACAGAACTACCGATAAAATGGTGATAATGGCAAAAACTAGTGCAGTTCTTGCAGTTCCCCATAGAAGAGTTTTGTCAGTATAGGCCATAGGGTTGTATTTTTGCAGCATGGTAAAGATAGGCGATATTGAATTAGGGGAGTTTCCACTCTTGCTCGCTCCCATGGAGGATGTGAGTGACCCGCCCTTCCGTAAATTGTGCAAAGACCACGGTGCGGATGTGATGTATACAGAGTTTATCAGCTCTGAGGGCTTGATTCGAGATGCCGCGAAGAGCGTTAAGAAGCTCGATTTTTACGAATACGAACGCCCGCTTGGGATTCAGATTTTCGGTAATGAGATCGAAAGTATGCGTCAAGCAGCGGCGATTTGTGAGGAGAGCAATCCAGATATTATCGACATTAATTACGGATGTCCCGTGAAAAATGTGGCTTGTAAAGGTGCTGGTGCCGGAATATTGCAAGACATTCCGAAGATGGTCAAGATGACTGCGGAGATCGTCAAAGCGGTGAATAAGCCCGTGACGGTGAAGACTCGACTCGGCTGGGATGAGGATACTAAATATATCGTAGAGGTGGCTGAGCGCCTACAGGATGTGGGTATTCAAGCGATTTCTATCCATGGTCGTA
Source organism: uncultured Schleiferiaceae bacterium (assembly GCA_965656315.1). Lineage (GTDB taxonomy): Bacteria > Bacteroidota > Bacteroidia > Flavobacteriales > Schleiferiaceae > UBA10364. The sequence continues at coordinate 41,435 of CBFHKC010000016.1, forward strand.
CGCGCAAGCAGATGTATAAGGGGCAGGCGGATTGGTCGCTGATTGCTGAAACCAAGAATAATCCGCGCTTACACATCCCGGTTTTCGGGAATGGTGATATCGATAGTGGAGCCAAGGCTCTAGAGTACCGCAATAAATATGGTGTTGATGGCATCATGATCGGGCGAGCGAGCATCGGATACCCCTGGATCTTTGAGGAGATCAAGCATTATTTCGAGCACGGGGTGGAGAAAGCGAAGCCGACCGTAAAAGAACGTGTGGCTGCAGCAAGGGAACATTTTGAATTGAGCTTGAAGTGGAAAGAGGAACGCTATGCGATCATGGAGACGCGCAAGCACTACACGAACTATTTCCGCGGACTGTCCCACTTTAAGCCGTACCGCTCACGTCTAGTTACCATCGAAAATCCGAATGAAGTTTTAGAAACGCTGGATGAGATCGAGCGAGAGTACATTGCTGCGTACGGGAATGTGCAAGATGTGAGTGATCTAAACAACCTGCAGTACAGCAAGAGCTAAAACGCTATTTACCGACTTTTCGAGCGACGTTTCTAGTGGCCCATGCACTGAGTAATGTACCTATCGTGAGGACTATCCCGGTAGTGAGTAGCACGTGCTCGAAAGTGAGGCGAACTGGATAGTATTCCTGAACGTACCCCGAGCCCAATGGTATGATGCCGATGTATTGCTGGATGAGGATCAGCGATATACCGAGGGTCAGACCGAGGATCCAGCCCGAACCCACAATCAACATTCCATTTTTAAAGAAGACGGCACGCAGCAAACGGTCGCTTGCGCCCATGGACCACAACGTACGGATGTCATTCTTTTTCTCAAGAGCGATGATCGTTAGCGCGGAGACGACTCCGAAACTAGCCAGAAGCACTACAAATGAGAGAATAGCCAGAACGACGAGACGTTCCGAGCGCATGACTTTGAATAAGGTAGCTTCCTGCTGGAGTGGATCGGCGAGTATGACCCGACCCTTGAAGTGTTGCTCGAGAAGTTTTCGCAGTTCTCGAGTCGAGTCGGTATGCAGTTCGAGGTATGAAGGAGCACTCATCCCAGCAAAGGATTTTACCCAATCGGCTGGGGCGATCACGTACTGCTGGTCGAAGTCCGGTTGAAGGGAAAAAACCGATTCGACGAAGACATTTTCTGCTTCTATGGCGTCAGAGAGGTTGAGTAGCGTCGTTTCTGAGGAGACGCGAGGAAGGTAAACGGTGGCGACGGGCGGCGGGTTGGTCGATGAGATGCCTAAGTGGTAGGCTACGCCACCGCCAAGACTTAGGGTGTAATTTCCAAGGTCGAGAGCTGGGTCGGCTTGGGTGATGATGTGGTCGCTTAGGCGATGTGTTCGGTAGAAGCTCGTATCCACACCGATCAGATAGGCGATGTGCTGGTTGTCGCCGAAGGTGAGTAGGATACGTTTCTTATAGACTGCAGCGAGGTTGCTTTGCGGATGATTTTGGGCAATTTCTTGGAAGAAGAGGGAGTCTGCCGTGGTGAGAGAGAGGGTGGGCCCAGAGGCTGGGGAGATTTTTAGGTCGGGGTTGGCATCTTGGAATTGGTCCACGATGAGCTCCTCTAGGCCTGCGAATGCGCTGAGAACGACGGTCATGGCAGCGGTGCCCAAAGAGAGGCCGACCAGAGCAGTTAGGGACATGAGGCGGATGGCTCCGAGCTTACCTAGGGAGAAGAAATATTTTCTAGCGAGAAAGGTAGA
>CBFHKC010000016.1:43258-47715 GCA_965656315.1 uncultured Schleiferiaceae bacterium
GGCGGTTTATTTGATCGGGCTCTCGCCTTCGCCACGAAGCAGGCGGTCGATGTTTTCTTCGTATTCTAAGCTGTCGTCAGTATAGATCATAAGCTCTGGAGTAACGCGCAACTGGTTACCTACGCTATGGCCAAGCGCACCGCGAAGTTTCGTATTGTTCACTGCGAGGAATTCTTCGACCTCTTTGGTCTTGGCGACAGGGAAAATGCTGACGTAGACTTTCGCTACACCGAGGTCTGGACTCACACGTACTTTGGAGACGCTGAGTAGAGTTCCAGCGAAGTGTTCGCGTGCAACATCTTGAAAAATGGTGGCCATTTCCTTTTGAAGGAGCTTGGATATTTTGAGTTGTCTAGTGCTTTCCATAAGTGCAAATTTACGCATTGGCTGCTAAGCAGTACCTTCGCTGGGAATCAATTCACGTTATGAACGCATTTTTTCGCATTCTTCAGTCGATACGGCCGTATTTCGGGTACGTTTTACTTGCTGCATTCTTCAATATGCTCACGGTTGTGTTTAGCATCGGCTCTGTGGGTTCGTTGATTCCAATTTTGAATTTGATTTTTGAAACGCCTGGTACTGGGCTTGAAGCTGCCGCGGGTTGGAAAGCTAGTTTAGCAGAGATTGTCGATGGATACAAACAAGAGCATGGCGCATTGCGGACCCTGCAGTGGGTGATCGCCGGTACAGCGGTGTTGTTTTTGTTGAAGAACATATCGCGTTATGCTGCCCTTTGGCTCATGGCGCCCGTGCGTAATGGGGTTGTGGCTTATTATAAGGAAGCCTTGCATCAGAGTTGGCTGGCTTGGCCGCTTCGCAGGCATGAGGAGGCCCAAAAAGGCGATTTATTGACAAGAGCTACGGCCGATTTGAACGAGATCGAGTGGTCTATGCTCAAAGGCATGGAGGGATTCGTTCGAGATCCACTGATGATTCTGGGGACGATGATCGTGTTGTTTACGATGAGCCCTGTGCTTACGGGAATGGCGATCGCGATCATTCCCATCTCAGGTGGGCTTATTGCAACGATAGGGAAGAGCTTGAAGAAGAGCGCTCGCGAGGCACAGGCGGAGTTAGGCCAGAATACGGCGCTGATGGACGAGGTCTTGACGAATGTTTCTGTCGTGCAGGGTTTTGATGCGCAGGGTGAGTTTCAGAAAAGATTTGGGGTGAGTTTGGAAAATTGGCGTAGGCACATGATTAGTGTGTTTCGAAAGCGTGATTTGAGTTCGCCGATCGCCGAGGTGCTGGGCGTGAGTGTATTGCTCGTGGTCTTGTATTTAGGCGGGCAGGAGGTGCTGGAAGGCAACCGTTTGACGGGCGGTGAGCTGGTGGCGTTTATTGTGCTCTTTTACCAATTGATCCCCGCGTTTAAAAATCTTACTAATGCCTTGTATGACATCCAAAAAGGCAATGCGAGTGCTATGCGAGTTCTGGCCATCGTCGATAGTCCTGCGGCTGAAGTCGGCTTGGAAGTGCCAGTCAAAGACTGGTGGAAGGGGCGTTTGGCATTTGAGAATGTGCGCTTTAGCTATGACGGTCAACGCGATGTGTTGCACGGGATACAGCTTGAAATTTTACCGGGTAAAACCACCGCATTAGTAGGGCCTTCGGGCGGAGGGAAGAGTACCCTGTTGCATCTGATGGCACGCTTTGATGTGCCTAAAGAAGGGCGTTTGACATTGGACGGTTCGGACATTAAGAATTGGGAAATAGGCGCCTTTCGCCGAAGTTGTGGTTGGGTTCCCCAGCATGCAATGTTGTTTAACGATACTGTCGCTTTTAATGTCAGTTTGCAGTTGGACCCGGATATGAGCCGCGTCGCGGAGGCGCTCGAAGCAGCACAATGCATGGACTTTGTGGCTGAAATGGGTGTCGATGCGATGGTCGGTGAAAGCGGCTCGAAACTGAGTGGTGGTCAGCGCCAGCGCTTGTGCATCGCCCGTGCCTTTTACGCGGATCCGAAGTTGTTGCTGCTTGATGAAGCGACCGCAGCTTTGGATAATGAAAGTGAACTGCGCGTGCAGCGCGCACTGGACGGCTTGATGGAAGGTCGAACTACCGTGGTCGTTGCGCATCGTTTGAGCACGGTTCAACACGCGGATCAGATCGTGTATGTGGAAGGCGGACGCGTTTTGGAACAAGGGACTCACGCTGCACTGATGGCGCAGCAAGGAAAATATGCAGCGCTGGTGGCGTTGGGAAATTTAGAAGTGTAATACGATGGATTCGAGACTGACGAAGATTGAACATTTAGGTATCGCGGTACGCTCTTTGGAAGAGGGTAACGCCTTGTATACGAAAATATTAGGTGTGCCTCCGTACAAAGAGGAGGCCGTGGAAAGTGAAGGTGTGCGGACCAGTTTTTTTAAGGCAGGTCCGAATAAAATTGAGTTGTTAGAAGCGACAAATCCGGAGAGTCCTATCGCTAAGTTTATTGAAAAGCGCGGCGAGGGGTTACATCATGTAGCGTACGCCGTAGACGATATTCGGGGAGAGATGGCACGTTTGAAGGAAGAAGGTTTCGTGCTTCTGAATGAAACGCCAAAACAAGGCGCCGATGGAAAATGGGTATGCTTTTTACACCCCAGAGGCACTGGTGGTACGCTGATTGAGCTTTGTCAAGACCGGGAGTAATTCTCGGGTGATATTTCCTTCCTGAGCGTTGAACTGCCAAGTGTGGATTCCTAAAGCCGCTGCGGCCTCGATATTTACGCTCGAGTCGTCGATGAACAAGACCTCTTCTGGTTTCGCGTCCATGTGTTTTAGCACATATTCAAAATAACTTCTGTCAGGCTTTCTGTGGCCAATTTCGTACGACAAGAACAGTGCTTCAAATTTTTCTACGAAGGCATTCCAAAGGAAGGGCCCTGACTCTTTTTTGATGTGTTTTATGTGCGCCTCATTCGTGTTGCTCACCAAGCAAAGTTCATAGGTACGAGCCAGCTTCTTGAGAAATAGCGTGCGGTCCTGAAGTTTGCCCAAAAGTGCATTCCAGCCATGAGCAACGGCCATAGAGCTTTGTAGGTGAGTACAGCTCATAGCAATGTCCTGCATAAATTCAGAGGTGCTCATCGCCCCTACTTCGTAACGTTCATTCAAATTAGCGAATGCCTGCTCGGTAAGTTTGACACCGCGTGCATTGAATGCTTTTTGCGTGCGCTCCGGGTAAATGGGAATGAAAACATTGCCGAAATCGAACCAAATTTGCTTGATCATAACCTGTGATTTATGTGGTTATCCCAAAGATACACGCTGAGATTTCCAAATGGCGTGACAAATGTCGATTTAGTCCAGAAGGTGAATAGCGCCTTGAAGCTCAACGGTATTACCAACTTCGTTCGACCCGCATTTTGCGATGATGAAGTATACGCCCGGAGCAGCAGTATTACCGTTCACTCTGCCGTTCCATGATTCGTCGATATCGTTCGTCGTAAATACTTGGGTGCCCCATCTGTTAAATACAGTCCAAGTTGCCCAGTCGGCATGTTGCATGCGAGGTTTGAATAGATCATTAACTCCATCACTGTTGGGGCTAAAGAAATTCGGTAAGACCATGGTCGCACTATCCGGTGCGGGTGGGGGTGCAACATATTGTGCGCCGTAGATGTTGTCGATGTAAATTTTTCGATCACTGCTGCGTCCGCCAAAGTCAGGGAAGATTACAATCTGGTCGTAGGTGTTGCCGATGTGGGCGCTAAAGTCAAAGGTGATTTGTTCCCACTGATTGATGACCGTATTGGCTTTTTTAATTTCGCCAAGCGACCAATTGTCATTTCGAACCAATTTTATCCCAACGTCACTAATCACGTCTTTGTGCACCATGATTCTAATTGTGCTGTTTGCATTGGTGATTGTCCAAGTACCGATATCTATACCGTGTGTAGTTTCGACTCCGGCGAACGGTGCACCACCTACACGTGCGTTAAAAAGCGCTACGTTAGGACTAGGGTTAATACCGGTGATGTCTGGGTTTTGTACGACTACGAGTGGTGGATCGTCATCATTTTCGAAAACGCGCCATGACCAATTGGCTCCATGACCTCCTACTTCGAAGTCGACAGGAGCGTTCTGTGCTAAAGTGCTTATCGAAGCGATGCAAAGCACTGCTGCTGAAATTAGTCGTACGATCATAGGTTGCATTGTAGTTTACAAATGTAGTCGAAGCATTCCACTTCATAGGCTCCGACGATAGGACGTATACCGGACAATGCACTTTTTCACACATTAGCTAGTTTAGGAAGCGGATAGTTGTTTTGAATGACACTTCTGCATTACATTTGCCCTTCCGGGCTCATAGCTCAGTTGGTTAGAGCACCTGACTCATAATCAGGTGGTCGCAGGTTCGAGCCCTGCTGGGCCCACTTTAAAGCACTTCCATATGGAGGTGCTTTTTTGTTTGTCAAAGGTTACCTGATTTCGTATCTGAATTTTTTAGAAATAATTTTACGGCCAGT
>CBFHKC010000017.1:0-33836 GCA_965656315.1 uncultured Schleiferiaceae bacterium
CTACCAATTTCACGATCTATGACGCGGACGACGCGAAGAAAGTTGTTACGAACATTATCAAGGAGAAAAATCTCGATAAAGAGATATACAAAGCGAAGAGTGTGACTTCAAGAATCAGCTCTTTAAAGAATAATTTGATAACGCCCAAAGCATATTTCCAAAACGGAGAGTTGCAGGCTCAGGACAGTTCAGCTAAGATGCCCATGTTTGGCGAAATCTATCAAGCGTACACTGAGCGATGCTTTAGAGCAGGGTGTATGGATTTTGATGATCTGCTGTTGAAGACGAACGAGCTGATGTACAAATTCCCAGATGTGCTTGCGAAGTACCAAAATCGATTCAAATATATACTTGTGGATGAGTACCAGGATACGAACCATAGTCAATATTTGATTGTAAAGGCGCTTGCTGCAAAATTCGAGAACATTTGTATTGTGGGGGATGATGCCCAGAGTATCTATGCATTCCGTGGGGCTAACATTAGGAACATTTTAAATTTCCAGAAGGACTACCCGGATACGAAGCTGTTTAAATTGGAACAGAATTACCGATCCACCAATAATATCGTTCAAGCGGCAAATAGTATCATCGCCAAAAACAAGGACCAGATACAAAAGAACGTTTGGACCCAAAATACGAGCGGAGAGAAAATCGTAGTTCACAAGAGTGTGTCGGATACCGATGAGGGGAACTATGTGGCCACTAATGTTTGGCAAACTTCTATGAACGAAGGTGCGAAACACGATGAGTTCTGTATTCTGTATCGCACGAACGCGCAAAGCCGCAGTTTTGAAGACGCGTTGCGTAAAAAGAATATTCCTTATAAGATTTATGGAGGCTTGAGCTTTTACCAGCGTAAGGAGATTAAGGACGTGCTTTCGTATTTGCGTTTAGTGATTAATCCGAAAGACGAAGAGGCGTTTAGAAGGGTGATCAATTATCCCGCGCGTGGCATCGGGGCCACTACCCTAGCAAAACTTACCCTCGCTGCAGAGCAGCACGGTTTGTCTCTTTGGGAAACTTGTGAGAAGTTACAGACGTTGCCGACAGGACTGAATAAGCCGACCATTAAGAAAATACACGATTTCACCATACTCATCAATTCGTTTGCCGTTTTGGCGAAACAGCATGAGGCCTTTGACGTCGTTGCGCATGTTGCAAAAAGTGTGGGACTGATTAAGGTTCTAGGAGAAGACAAGACACCTGAAGGGGTGACTCGTTACGAGAACGTACAGGAGCTCTTGAACGGAATAAAGGACTTTACGGAACAGCAGAAGGAATTGGCCGATGGAGATCCCTCTCTAGCAAACTTCCTTTCTGATGTAGCGCTACTCACCGACCGTGACAATGAAGTAGACGATGGAACACCAAAGGTGAGTATGATGACTATTCACCTCGCAAAAGGACTCGAATATCCATATGTCTATGTAGTGGGTATGGAGGAAAATCTATTCCCGTCGATGATGAGCAGCGGATCACGAAGTGAACTTGAGGAAGAGCGCCGATTATTTTATGTTGCCTTAACTCGAGCTGAAAAGCGAGCGCATCTTTCGTATGCGCACACTAGATATCGTTGGGGGAAATTGATCGATTGTGAACCTTCGAGATTTATCGATGAGATCGATGACCAATTCCTAGACATCCAGGTCCCTGATTTCTCGCCGACCTCCTTCTCATCTCCAGCACTCGACAATGCATTCGGTGGTGGTTTTGGTGGTGGATCAAATTCAAAAGGACAAACCGTCTACAAGGGAAGCAACAAAAATTGGGGCTCGAAGAATAGTGGTCAAGGAAAGAAAGTAAAGAACACAGGGCCTGGCGCAGAAGCTCCGAGGAAGAAGCCTACCTTGCGCGGAAAGGAATTGACTCCTGTGAATCGCGCAGGAGCAAGTTTTGAAGCCAGCGGAGATAACCTAACGCCGGATCAAATGTCCGAAGGAATGCGTGTGGTACACGGAAGATTTGGCCTCGGAACCATCAAAGCTTTAGAAGGTGCTGGTGCGGATGCCAAAGCAATCATCACCTTCGATAATGCCGGCGAAAAACGATTGTTGCTAAAATTTGCAAAAGTGCGGGCAGTCTAATCAAAGAATTTAGTTTATTGAACTCATGGAATACAATACCGAGCGGTCACTGCTCAAAATACCAGAGTACGGAAGAAACGTACAGCGCATGGTGGATTATTGCCTCACTATAGAGGATAAAGAACACCGCAGCAAGGTAGCGCAGAGCATTATCGATGTGATCGGCAATCTTAACCCTGCCATCCGAGATGCTCCGGATTATGCACACAAGCTTTGGGATCACCTATTCATCATGTCTGACTTCACACTCGACGTGGATTGCCCATACCCTATTCCAACCGAAGAAAGCTTCGATGGATTACCGGACGAGGTGCCTTACCCTAAAAAGAGTCGCAAATTTCGCCACTATGGTTCGATTGTGAAAACGATGATTGCTCGAGCACGAACAATGGAAGCCGGCGAAGAAAAAGACGCATTAGTGTATGGGATTGCCTACGCCATGAAACGCAACTATCTTAAGTACAACAAGGATACCGTTAGCGATGAGACAATCCTCAAGGACTTAGGTGAGATGAGTGAAGGAGAATTGGCTCTGACGGAGTTTGAATTACCGCACGCAAAAGCGTTTAACATTACTGCTGCTGAGCGCAACTTGGGAACCAAAAAGAAGCCCCAACACAATAACAATCAGAAGAAAAAGAAAAGGAGATACTAATTCATGGGAACGTTTAAAATTACCGGAGGAAAGAAGCTAGGGGGAACCATCACACCACAAGGCGCGAAGAATGAAACTTTGCAAATACTTTGTGCTGTGCTTTTAACCCCAGAAGAGGTTAGGATTACCAACATCCCTGACATCGTGGATGTAAATAAACTCATCGATCTTCTCGGTGACTTAGGCGTTTACGTAAAAAAGAACGGCCATGGCGATTACACCTTCAAGGCCGAAAATGTCAATCTCGATTATTTAACGAGTGAGACTTTCAAGCAAAAAGGAGCGAGTCTTCGCGGCTCAATCATGATCGTAGGGCCGCTTTTAGCTCGCTTTGGTAAGGCATACATTCCTAAACCTGGTGGTGATAAAATCGGACGTCGTCGTTTAGATACACACTTTTTGGGTTTCCAGAAATTGGGCGCGAAATTTAACTATGACTCCAAAGATACCTTCTACAGCGTAGATGCTTCAGAGCTCAAGGGTACCTACATGCTCCTGGACGAAGCTTCTGTAACTGGAACTGCTAATGTCGTAATGGCTGCAGTGATGGCTAAGGGAAAAACAACCATATACAATGCGGCATGTGAGCCTTATTTACAACAGCTCTGTAAAATGCTCGTGCGCATGGGTGCCAAGATTGACGGTATAGGCTCGAACATGCTACATATTGAAGGTGTAGGTGAGCTGGGCGGAACCACACATCGCATTCTCCCTGACATGATTGAGATCGGATCATGGATCGGACTTGCAGCAATGACAGGTTCAGACATCACTATTAAAGACGTGAGTTATCCAGATTTAGGAATTATCCCTACTGTGTTCCGCAGATTGGGAATTCACACTGAACTCAAGGGAGATGACTTGCACATCCCTGCACACGACCACTACGAGATTGAAAGTTTTATCGATGGATCTATCATGACCATTGCAGATGCTCCTTGGCCAGGGTTTACACCTGATCTCTTGAGTATTATTTTAGTAACGGCTACCCAAGCTCGTGGCTCGGTACTTATTCATCAAAAAATGTTTGAGAGCCGTTTGTTCTTCACAGATAAGTTGATCGACATGGGAGCGCAAATCATTCTTTGTGATCCACACCGTGCTACGGTTATCGGACTGGATAAGCAATCTCCTTTGCGTGCAACAACAATGACCTCCCCTGATATTCGCGCTGGGGTGAGTTTGTTGATCGCCGCACTGAGCGCTGAAGGAACCTCTACCATTCACAATATCAACCAGATTGATCGTGGGTACGAAAATATCGACGGCAGGTTGAAGGCGATTGGTGCGGAAATTGTTAGATTGTAATTTGAAAAACGTATAAACTCCCTTCTTATGAAACTACTACAACGCACATTTGCCTTGATAGCCGTAGCTGCAATTGGCTTTACTATAACCGCATCGCAAACCACATACTCGACCGCTCGTCCCGATCTCGATGCAGCCACCCAAATGGCTTCACTTACCATCGGAGACAAAGCTCCTGAGATTGCTATGCGCGATCCACAAGGAAACGTTCGAAAGCTTTCTGACCTAAAAGGAAAAGTCGTTCTGATCGACTTTTGGGCTTCGTGGTGTCGTCCTTGCCGAATGGAAAACCCAAACGTAGTTCGCACGTACAAGCAATTCAAAGACGCTGCATTCAAAAACGGAGATGGCTTTGAAGTATTCTCTGTAAGCTTAGATCAAGCCAAAGGCGCTTGGGAAAAAGGTATCGCTCAAGATGGTTTAGTTTGGAAAAATCACGTTAGCGACTTGCAATACTGGAGAAATGCTGCTGCGCAGACTTATGGTGTAAACAGCATCCCAGCAACCTTCCTTATCGACGGTGAAGGGGTAATCATCAAAAAGAATTTACGCGGTAAAGCGCTTGAAAATACGTTGGCATCTTTGAAGAGATAATCTTCTCCGAAGCACTTCTTTTTAAAAAAGGGCGACAGCTATGCTGCCGCCCTTTTTTATGGTCTTATTTTTGCCCTCCGCTGACAAGGTGTCAGCGCAACTCGTCTTGGCGAGCATTTTGCAAAAGAGGTAGTGTAACAACGGAAAAAAGAGCATCCATCATGTCAGAAGAACAGATGAATATGAACGAAGAGACCCGCGAGCAAGCGGCAGATACCACGCAGGAAGAAAACGTAGAAACAAGCTCTGAGGCCAATGAGAATAAGGAGTCAGAAATGGATCCTATCGAAAAATTAGAGGCAGAAGTAAAAGATCTTAAAGATCAAAACTTACGACTCTATGCCGAGTTTGAGAACTTCCGTCGTCGTACTGCAAAGGAACGCCTACAACTCATGGAAAGTGCAAATAAAGACACTTTAACAGCTTTGCTGCCAGTCATGGACGATTTTGACAGAGCGTTGAAGAATACAGAAGAAACGCAAGAGAATACAGCTGTATTAGAAGGACTGCGTTTGATTCAACACAAAATGACCGAGACCCTTAAAGGTAAAGGTCTAACTGCTATGGAAAGCAGTATAGGAAAAGCTTTCGACGTTGAAGAAATGGAGGCTATTACTCAAATCCCAGCACCTACTCCTGAACTCGCAGGTAAAGTGATCGATGAAGTAGAGAAGGGATACAAGATTGGAGAAAAAGTAATTCGCTACGCGAAAGTCGTAGTGGGTAAAGAAGGATAAGATGGCAAAACGCGATTATTATGACGTGCTTGGTGTAAGCAAAGGTGCTAGCCAAGACGAAATCAAAAAAGCGTACCGCAAAGTCGCTATGAAATTCCACCCCGATCGCAATCCTGGTGATCAAGAAGCGGAAGATAAATTCAAAGAAGCGGCTGAAGCTTATGACGTGCTCGGAAGCGATGAAAAGCGCCGTAAATACGACCAATTCGGACATCAAGCGTTTGGAGCAGGCGCCGGTGGCGGAGGCTTTGGAGGCAACATGAACGATATCTTTGACATGTTTGGAGATATTTTCGGCGGTCAAGGTGGCGGCGGAGGCTTTGGTGGCTTCGGAGGTTTTGGCGGTGGCGGCGGTGGTCGTCGTCAGGCGAAAGGAAGTAACCTTCGCATCAAAGTGAAATTGACCCTAGAGGAGATTGCCGATGGAGTTGAAAAGAAAATCAAAATCCGTAGGGCGAAAGTCGCAGAGGGCGTGACGTTCAAAACTTGTTCTACCTGTAATGGAGCCGGTCAAGTGCAACAAGTGACCAATACCATACTCGGACAGATGCGCACCGCAGCGACTTGTTCTTCATGTAATGGTGCAGGAAAAACCGTCGACAAGAAACCTGCTGGAGTGGGCAACGATGGTCTAGAACGCAAAGAGGAAGTCGTTAGCGTTAAAATCCCTGCCGGTGTTCAAGATGGAATGCAACTTCGTGTTGGAGGAAAAGGGAATGACGCCTTAGGTGGTGTTCCTGGAGATCTGATCGTGTTGATTGAAGAAATTGAGCACGAACACCTTACTCGTGACGGCGAGAATTTGCACTACGAATTAAACTTGAGTTTCCCGGATGCAGCTCTAGGTACGGCAGTAGAAATCCCAACCGTGGGCGGTGTCGTTAAGGTAACTATCGACGGAGGAACACAACCTGGCAAAATCTTACGTTTGAAAAACAAAGGATTACCAAGCGTACAAGGATATGGACGAGGTGACCAACTCATCCATGTGAACATATGGGTGCCTAAGAGTTTAAGTTCCGACGAGAAAAAAGCTATTGAGGCGTTGAAAGACAGTAAAAACTTCACGCCTAATCCGAGTAAATCCGACAAAGGATTCTTCGATAGAGTAAAAGAAATGTTCTCATAACGTACATTTTTATATCTTCAAACTCCCGCCGTAACAAGCGGGAGTTTTTTTTATTCGTGACTCAAAACATCACGGACACAAAACACCAATAGCCCCAACTATGATTACAGCAAAAAAGGTAAGTAAGCACTATAACAAAAAAGTTGCCCTTGATCAGATCGACCTCAACATTCCCAAGGGAAGCATCTATGGATTACTTGGTCCAAATGGCGCGGGTAAAACTTCTTTTATTCGCATTATGAACCAAATCACCGCTCCAGACACGGGAGAGGTATTCTTTGGGGAAGCCCCACTCCAACCGAGTGACATCGCTAGGATAGGCTATCTACCTGAAGAACGTGGGCTGTATAAAAAAATGAAGGTCGGCGAACAGGTACTTTACTTGGCCAAACTAAAGGGCCTCACTGCTGCCCAAGCTAAAGAGCGCGCACGAATGTGGTTTGAACGCTTGGACATGGTTTCCTTTTGGGACAAAAAAGTCGAGGACCTCAGTAAAGGGATGGCGCAGAAAGTCCAGTTCGTGACCACTGTATTGCACGAGCCTGAGCTTTTGATTTTCGATGAACCTTTTACGGGGTTTGACCCCATCAACACCAATCTAATCAAAAATGAAATCAAGCGTTTGAATCAGGAAGGCGCTACCGTTATTTTCTCAACGCACCGAATGGAAAGCGTGGAAGAGATTTGTGACCACATTGGACTGATCAATCACGGAGAGGTCATGGTCGAAGGTGCACTTCTAGACATTCGTAAACGCTACAAGAACGGAACTTATTCAATCGTAACCAGTGAGCCCATTGATTACACAGGAGAGGCGCTCGTGAGTTCGGAAGTACTCCATACAGGACACTCCTATATCTTGAAGCTCGATGAGTACCCTACAAATCTCGTCATTGATCTCGCGAAGAAAGGAATCCTAGTTGGATTTGAAGAGATTCTTCCTAGTGTAAGCGACATATTCATTGATATCGTTGAGAACGGACCTAAAGCTTAATTCCCCATGAATAACCCTATACTACTTATCATTCAGCGCGAATTTCTGACGCGCGTCCGTAAAAAAACCTTTTTACTCGTTACCCTTATCGCACCGGTGCTATTTGCTGCACTGATGATAGTGCCAGGAGTACTCGCAAGCTTACCTGAAGACAATAAGACCGTTGTGGTTTTAGATGAACCTTCGTTATTGATTCCTGAGGAAGGAACCGAGCAATATGGTTTGGATTATTTAAATCCCGCGGAGTTCGATTTAGAATTGGCAAAAGATTTCCTACGCAGTTCTGATAAAGATGCCTTGCTCTACATTCCTTCTGGTGAAGGCTGGGATCCTGACTTTATTCGCAAAAATATACTGCTCTATGGCAAAGAAGATATTAGCATCGACCTTCAGCGCTTCGTAGAAAACCTGCTAGAAGACCGCATCAATAAGCAGAAGTTATTGCGTCAAGGAGTTGATCCAGACGTGGTGGAACAAGCAAAAACCTTTGTCTCTATCAAAAGCTTCACCCTTGGAGACGAGGAAGGCAGTGAAGAAACTAGCGCAACACCACTGAAGATGGGACTCGGTTACATCGCAGGGATGCTGATCTATTTCTTTATCTTCTTCTATTCCGTTCAGGTCATGCGCGGGGTCATTGAGGAAAAGACAAGTCGAATTGTCGAGGTGATTATTTCTAGTGTTCGTCCCTACCAACTCATGCTCGGTAAAATTCTAGGTATCGGTTTGGTGGGTGTAGTCCAATTTTTAATCTGGATCATTCTCTGTACAACCATTTATGGGGTGGTAAGCACCTTTGTTTTTCCGGATTTATTAGCGCAAAGTGCAGGAGCACCTGGAATGGCAGCGCCAGACATGGGTAATGTAGAAGGATTACAGATCTTTGATATGATTCGTAGTATTAATTTCCCGCTAGTATTAGGTGGGTTTGCATTCTACTTCTTCGGAGGATACTTCCTGTACAGTGCGTTGTTTGCAGCACTAGGCTCTGCGATTGATCAAGAAGCAGACAGTCAGCAATTCATGTTGCCCGTTACTGCTCCCATGATTATTGCCATCGTTACCGCAATGAATGTGATCCAAGAACCAAACGGGCCCCTTGCCTTTTGGATGAGTATGTTCCCACTTACCTCCCCGATCAGTATGATGATTCGACTTCCGTTTGGTATTCCAATCTGGCAAGTGCTTTTAAGCGGTGCTATACTTATTGCAACGTTCTTTGCAGTAGTCGGACTGGCAGGTAAAATCTACCGCGTGGGAATTCTAATGTATGGAAAGAAAGTTACTTGGAAAGAATTATATAAATGGCTGAAATACTAACAAGCATCACAGAGTGGCTCAGTAATCTACTGAGTTACCGTTTATGGACGAATGACTTTTTACGCGTATCCGTAAAGGGCGTATTACAGGTAATCTTCCTCTTCGCGGCAGCGCGCTTTGGATTTTGGACCTTAACCCGTGTATTTATGCGCAGCAAGATGGGTACTTCGTACGACGAAGGTCGTCGGTATACCATTTTGCAAATCTCTAAGTATTTGATCTATACCGTGGTTATCGTGGTAGCGATGGAAACGGTAGGAATCAAGGTTACCGCACTTTTAGCAGCATCAACTGCACTGTTTGTCGGTTTGGGTTTGGGTCTACAAGATGCCTTCAAGGATTTGAGTTCGGGAGTGATTATTTTGATCGAACGGACCCTTAGCGTGGGGGATATTATCCAAATGCAAGATCAGATTGGTAAAGTTGAAGCTGTAGGTTTGAGAACAACCACGGTTCGGACTAGAGATGATATTTTATTGATTGTGCCCAATTCGAAATTGACCAACGAAACAGTAATCAATCTCACCCACAGCGAGGAAACCACGCGTTTTGCAGTAGGCGTTAGTGTTGCTTTTGGAAGCGACACACAAAAAGTGGCCCAAATATTGAACGACATTGCACTGAATCACCCAGAGTCCGACCCAACCCATGAACCTCTCGTGGTGTTGAAGGATTTTGGTGACAGCGCATTGATTTTTGAATTGAATTTTTACACCCGCAATTTGTTCTTCGTAGAAAAAATCAAAAGTGAACTTCGCTTTGAGATTGACCGCCAGTTCAGAGAGCAGCACATCATCATTCCATTCCCGCAGAGAACTGTTTGGAAAGGACCGGAACGTATTACGCAGTTTGGCGATGGGATCGTCGGAGCAGGTGAAGTACATCCACAGAGTGATGAGAGCGACAACGGCGCAGTGTAACCCCTAAACTTAACCACACACATGAGTAGAATCCTACTGATTGAAGATGAGGACGCGATTCGTCGTGTACTGAAGAAGATCCTCCTAGAAGAAGACAAAAACCATGAAATCGTTGAAGCAGCCGACGGTAAGATGGCGATAGATACCTATGGAGATGGAAATTGGGATCTTGTGTTTTGTGATATTAAAATGCCTCACTTCGACGGTGTAGAGGTGCTTGAGCACATGATGAAGATCAACGCCGATGTGCCCGTTATCATGATTAGTGGACACGGCGATATCAATACCGCTGTGGATTGTTTGAAAAAAGGAGCCTTTGATTATTTGCCGAAGCCACCTGATTTGAACCGATTGCTCTCTACGGTGCGTCATGCACTCGAGCGTAAAACCTTAGTCCAAGAGGTAAAAACCCTGAAGAAGAAGGTCAGCAAGAAGTACACCATGATCGGCGAAAGTGCGGGTATGGATGAGTTACGAGATCTCATTTCTAAGGTTGCCCCTTCTGAAGCGCGTGTGCTGATAACAGGTCCGAATGGCTCTGGAAAAGAATTGGTGGCGCATCAGATTCATGAGAAAAGTGAACGTGCTTCAGCACCGATGGTAGAGGTGAATTGTGCTGCAATTCCAGCAGAGCTTATCGAAAGTGAGCTTTTCGGTCACAAGAAAGGTGCTTTTACGGGTGCCCAAAAAGACCGCAAAGGGAAGTTTGAATTGGCCAATGGAGGGACCTTGTTCTTGGATGAGATCGGAGACATGAGCCTCAGTGCGCAAGCAAAAGTGCTGCGCGCCTTGCAAGAACACAAAGTCACGCCAGTAGGTGGCGATAAAAGCGTTAATGTCAATGTTCGCGTGCTCGCGGCTACGAATAAAGATTTGCGTAAAGAGATCGCGGACGGAAAGTTCCGTGAGGATTTATACCACAGGCTTAGCGTGATTGTCATCGAGGTTCCTGGACTTAATGAGCGTAAGGAGGACATTCCATTACTTGGGGATCATTTCTTGAAAAATGTAGCTACGGAATATGGAGCGGCGAAGAAAGAATTGGCCAAAGATGCTATTGAAGCGTTGCAAGCATATGATTGGACCGGAAATATTCGTGAATTCCGTAATGTGATGGAGCGATTGCACATTTTAAGTGATAACCCGATTAGTAAATCTTGCGTGGAGAAATTCGCAAGGAAATAAGCGTACTTTTGCGGAAACAAATCTCAGATTATGAGTTTCCCTAAATTTTTGGTAGGTGACAATACCGACCAGCCCGAAGCCGTATTTATCATCCACACTGAATTCCCAGCATTCGTACTGAATCTTGAGAATGACGACGTGCAATGGCTCGACGATATTAGCGATGAAAGCGAAGGCGATTTAACGAAAGCACTCGAAGGCTTGATCGCCGAAGCAGAAGGTTTTTACCAGCGCGAAGTAGAGCGTTACAACGTTTAAGGGATGGGTTACCGGTGGAGTACCTACAGCGAGCAGTACAAGATTAGTCTTAACCTCGCTTATCCCGTGATGATTGGCCAGCTCGGTCAAATCCTGGTGAGTGTTGCCGATTCTATTATGGTCGGTAAATTCTTGGGTACTATACCGCTCGCTGCAATTTCCTTAGCAGTGAGTGTTCTCATCATCCCAATGGTTTTTGCTATAGGTGTAGCCTATGGGCTTACGCCTCTGATTGCTGGAGCGGATGGGGAGAACGATGAAAAATTGGCTACAAAATATTTTAAAAATGGGCTTGTGCTCAATAGTATTTTGGGGCTATTAATCTATGGTGCTATTGCTCTTTTTGCGAAAGGCGCCCACCTTCTCGGGCAGGATCCTCGTGTAGTTGAAGCCTCCCTACCCTACATTCATGTAGTGGGTTTTTCCATCATTCCGATGATGTCGTTTTTTGCATTTAAACAATTTGCGGAGGGTCTGAGCGATACGAAAGCAGCGATGCGCGTATCTCTAGCAGCAAACCTCTTGAATATTCTGTTGAACTATCCGCTCATTACTGGTTGGGGCCCCTTCCCAGAATTAGGCCTAGTAGGAGCTGCTGTCAGTACACTTAGTACACGATTTTTGATGCTCGGTGGAATGGCACTGTATATCCGTAAGAAAGCTAAATTTCAATGTTACTGGCAGCACTGGCGCTCAGTAACGGTGGACTGGACCACCATACGTGAGATTCTAAGTATCGGGGTGCCTAGCGGTTTACAATTAGTTTTTGAAGCAGGAGCTTTCGCGATGAGTGGAGTGATCGTGGGAATGATCGGCCCCGTACAACAAGCGGCACATCAGATTGCCCTCAACATTGCTTCAATCAGCTACATGATGGTTGGAGGTATTGGGGCTGCTGCGACCATTCGTATTGGAAATCAACTGGGACGTAGAGACTTTAAGATGCTTCGATTAGCAGCTCAAAGCACCTTCCATTTGACCTTCTTTCTCATGGTGTTGACGATGGGTCTACTCATCATCTTTAGCAGCATGTTACCACAATTTTACAGTTCAGATCCTGAAGTTTTAGGCTATACCACCATCTTAATAATCGCTGCCGGAATTTTCCAAATTCCAGATGGACTACAAGCTACCGCACTAGGCGCATTGCGCGGCATTAAAGACGTCACAATTCCAACCATCATCGCATTTTTCAGTTACTGGGTCATCGCCGTTCCTTTAGGCTATTACCTCGGTGTATACCGTGAAGTGGGACCAATAGGTGTATGGATAGGCCTAACCGTAGGGCTACTGCTCGCAGGGATTGCCTTGTACTATCGCTTCCAAAATAGAACGCACCGCCTCGAAGACTAAACTTCCCCGACAGAGGCAGTGCGTATTAATTGTACTTCAGTAGTTTTCGCTGAGCGCTTACTTTGAGATGCCCGCTCTACGTAGCAAAGCATCTACCTTCGGCGCTCGACCTCTAAAGGTTTCGAATAAAGCATCCGGAGCAACAGTACCACCACTGCTTAATATTACCGCAAAATCCTCGGCCACTTTAGATGAGAAAATGCCCTCTTCTTCAAAGCGTTCAAAGGCATCAGCGTCCAATACTTCAGCCCATTTGTAACTGTAATACCCTGCACTGTATCCACCTTGGAAGATGTGACTGAATGCGGTAGATGATAGTGTTCCTTCAACTTTATCAAAGAGTTGGGTTTCCGCAGTTGCTTGCGATTCGAAATGCTCCACGGTTCCTTCAAATGGGGCTGTTGCATTGTGCCATGCCATGTCGAGGAAACCAAAGTTTAACTGACGAAGAGTGGCGTACCCTTCCATAAATTGCTGGCTCTGTACGATTCGTTCGATGTACTCCGGTGGCAACACCTCTCCTGTTTCGTAATGACGTGCAAATAGTTTCAATGCCTCTGGCTGGTAGCACCAATTCTCCATTATCTGAGACGGAAGCTCTACGAAGTCCCAATACACGCTAGTACCCGTAAGTGACGGATATGTCCCCTGTGCCATCATTCCGTGCAAGGCATGACCGAACTCATGGAACAATGTAGTCACTTCGTTGAACGTAAGTAACGCGGGTTGTGAGGCCGTCGGCTTTGTGAAGTTGCACACGATACTGATATGGGGACGAACTGTAGTTCCCTCCATTTGGTACATGCTTCGGTAGCTCGTCATCCAAGCACCTGCTCTCTTTCCAGGTCTAGGGAAGAAATCCGTATAGAAAACGCTCAAGAATGCCCCGTTTTTATCGAACACTTCATAGGCGTCTACGTCCTTGTGATACACAGAAATGCTTGGGTTTTTCTCAAATCGCAATCCGAACAAACGCCCAGCCACTTCAAAGGCGCCTTCAAGTACATGCTCCAGTTTGAAATAGGGCTTGAGAATCGCATCATCTAGAGAAAGGGTCGCTTTTTTCAATCGCTCAGACCAAAAACTGAAATCCCAAGGCTGCAACGGCGTATTCGCACCATGCTTCTGCGCAAAAGCCTCAACATCCTCAATGTCTTTTAGTGCAGCAGGCTTTGCCAATTTTTTCAAATCCTCCAAAAAAGAAAGGACCGTTTGTGGCGTGCCCGCCATGCGCTTACTCAACGTCAACGCTGCATGCGACTCAAAGCCGAGAAGTTTTGCCTTTGCCAAGCGCTGATTCACGAGGGTTTTGATAACCTCTTCATTGTTGTATTCATTGTCCTTCGCTGCGCGCGATGCATAACTGCGATAGTAATGCTCACGTAACTCTCGACGCTCGGCATATTTGAGTACGCTGATGTAGGTTGGCATATCCAATCCCATCCAATAGCCTTCCAAGCCTTTTTCTTGGGCTGCAGCTGCAGCGGCGGTAATTACACCTTCAGGTAATCCCTCTAACAGATCCCTATCTGTGGTTGTATATTCGAAGGATTGGGTTTCCTTCAAGACATTTTCACCGAACTGAAGACCCGCGCGAGAAAGTGTCTCGCTGATCGACTGCAGCGAATCACGGTCATCTCCCTTCAAGAGCGCACCATTTCGAACGAACCCCTCATACGTCTCTTTCAATAAACGGTGTTGCTCCGAACTCAATTGCTCGGAATCGCGTGACTCCCACACCGCTTTGATGCGAAGAAAAAGTCCCTCGTTGAGCAGTGTTTCATTACTGAATTTCGTCAACATCGGACTAAGGTCTCTTGCAATAGCTTGGATCTCTTCGCTGGTTTCAGCACTGTTGAGGTTAAAAAAGCAACTCGTTACTACGCCCAACTCTACTCCCGCAAATTCAAGAGCCTCCATTGTGTTGTTAAAATTGGGTGCCTCGGGATTCGAAACGATCGCTTCTTGACGCTGTTTAGCGACTTCCATCCAATGCGTTGCTGCAGGCATAAAATGCGCTGGCTTGATCTGCTCAAATGCAAGCGTTTGATGGGGTGTCTTAGGAAATTCTATGAGTGGATTCATCGATTTGAAGATGCTTTATTGTTCTTATTCAAATATACACTATGCTGCGGTTCACGTATCTTTGTAGACATGGGAAAATCAAATGTTAATTGGTCCATTCAAGGAATGACCTGTAGTGGTTGCGCACACAGTGCACATACGATTGCTGAAGGACATGCTGGCATCTATAACGTGAGTGTGCGTTATGCGAATGGCACTATGGCCGCGGAGGTTGATCATGAAGTATTAGATCTAGAAGCGCTGATCGCTGATATGAAAAGCGCCGGGTATGAATTAGAGGTTGACTATGTTTCTCCCGCAGAGAAAATTGCACGTGAAAAGCGTGAATTGCGCCGCTCGAAAACCGAGCTGATTTTTGCTGGACTGTTTGCCGTGCCCTTACTCGTGATCGGTATGGCACACCTTCACCAGTGGTGGAGTCCATTAGTTACCGGGCTGCTCGCTTTGATTGTATCCTTTTATTTTGGCCGCAAGATTCACAGTAAAGCCTGGAAATTGGCCAAGAAGTGGAGCACGAACATGGACACGCTTGTCAGCCTAGGATCGGTAAGTGCCTTCACCCTTAGTGCGATTCAACTGCTTAGTGGAAACCCGCATAACAACTATTTCGAAAGTGCCGGACTCATCGTCTTCTTCATCTTGATTGGGAAATATGTTGAGGATCGAGGAAAGCTACAAAATGGAAAAGCGCTAGGCGAATTACTAGCGCTCCAACCCCAAACGGCCTACAAACAAGTCGGGGAATCTTTAAGTACAGTGCCTGTTTCTTCCTTAGAGGAAGGAGACCATATCGTGGTTAAACCTGGGGAGCGAGTACCCGTGGACGGCACCGTAGTTGAGGGAGTATCAACCATCGACGAAAGTACATTTACTGGAGAGCCGATGCCCCTGAACAAATCTGAAAACGATCCAGTATGGGCGGGAACGTTAAATGGTTCAGGAGCGTTAACGGTTCTAGTCACCAAAGCCGGAGGTGCTACTGCACTCGGAAAACTTACAGAAACTATTGCAGAGAGTCGCGCAACCGTTGCGCCGATAGAGGCCTTTACCCAGACCGTTTCTAAATATTTTGTACCGACGATTATTTTGCTCAGCATTGTTGTCGGAGTATGGTGGATCACTTTGGGAGAACCCAAGGCATTTCTGTTTGCCATTAATGTCCTAGTGATCGCTTGTCCTTGTGCACTCGGTTTAGCTACCCCACTCGCAGTGATTGCCGCTACAGGTGTTGGAGCCAAGCAAGGACTCTTGGTTAAAAAAGCTGCCGCCTTACAATACGCGAACACTATTGAATTCGCATTGCTCGATAAAACAGGCACACTAACGCGTGGAAAACCTGTGGTTACCGGGTTTGATTGGCATAAAGAGCGTAACATTGAAGTCTTAATGGGGCTGAATGCCAAAGGAAGTCACCCTCTAAATACAGCATTAGCCCTACACACCGGTGTAGGAAAAGAAGCGAAAGTAAGAAGGTTCAAGGCGATACCTGGCAAGGGGATTCAAGGAAAGGTGGATGGTGAAACCTACTTCTTAGGTTCGATCGAATGGTATAAAGAAATTACCGGGGGTAGTTGGCCAGAGCCACAGCAAACCACATCCTTACTTTTTACCGAAAGCGGAGTCTTAGCGAACATCACCTTTGAAGATGTGCTACGCCCCGAATCCAAAACTCTAATTGAAGGACTGAAACGACGAGGTATTCAACCAATTATTCTATCTGGAGATGCCGAGGCAGCAGTAGGGAAAGTAGCTTTTGAGCTAGGGATCCGAGAATACCACAGTCATTTAATGCCCATGGAAAAAGAGGCGTTAGTGAAACAATACAGTGAAAAAGGCGTGACCCTTTTTATAGGTGATGGGATTAATGACACCGTTGCGCTTCAACGTGCCGCAGTAGGCGTGAGCTTAGCCGAAGGCACCTCTGCTGCCCAAGAAAACTCTGATGTTGTGCTGACTCGTGGTGGACTAAATCAACTCGAAGATTACTTCAAACTAGGTCGAGTAACTATGTTTACCATCAAGGGTAATCTCTGGTGGGCCTTTGGATATAACATCTTAGCGATTCCTTTGGCTGCCGGTCTACTCTACCCTACATTTGGCATAAGTCTAACCCCAATGATGGCAAGTATCGCCATGAGTATCAGTTCCCTGGGAGTAGTATTTAATTCTGTTCGACTTAAAAATAGATTTTGACATGACTATAGATAGTAAAATCAATTGTGGCGGTTGTATCGCGAAAGTTCAAGGTGATTTAGACGCACTATGTGGCGTTGGGAATTGGTCAGTGGACACTACTAAGGCGAATAAGCCCCTAACTTTTAGCGACGATGTCGATGAAGATGATATCCTAGATGTCTTAGAAAAATTCAATATGATCGCTGACTGATGAATATCGGCCTACTCGCTCGTAAAACGCTCTTTTCGCAACCGGGAGGAGATACGGTCCAGGTGGTAAATACCGCGGAGACTTTGCAGAGCTATGGGCATCGTACATTCATCGTCAAAGCTGGGGACGTGCTCCCCGAAGACCTAGATCTTTTGCATTTTTTCAACATCGGCCGACCTGCAGATGCCATGCCTTATTTCGTTCGATTTAAAGGTAAAAAGGTGATCAGCACCATCTTTGTTGAGTATAAAAAAGCGGATAAACAGCGATTCCCTTGGCTGTATTCAGTGATAGGTTCGCATGGCATGGAATATGTCAAAACCTTGGCACGGGGACTCAATAAAAGCGATCGTTGGCCCGAGTGGAGCTATTTGATTCGAGGACAACGCAAAAGCATGATCCACCTATTAAAGCATTGCGATACCATCATTACCTCTTCGATGAGTGAGCTGCAACGTGTGAGCCAATGGGCCAAACTTCCTGGCAAATCCTTACGCGATCGACACCGATTGGTGCCACTAGGGATAGACACTGTATTTATTGATCAACCCCGTACTGAAGCACCACGAAAAGGTCTGCTTATGGTGGGGCGTTTGGAGTATTTAAAAAACCAGATTTCAGTGATTAGATGGGCAAAAGCTCACGATTGGCCACTGACCGTTGTTGGAGACCCGAATATCAACCAGAATGAGTATTATCAGCGCTGTCTTGAACAGGCTGGTCCACTTACTCGTTTTCTACCTTTTCAAAATCAATCAGAGGTTATTCAGCTCATGGATGAGCATAAGGTATTCCTCGTACCTTCATTCTTTGAATCCTATTCTCTAGTAGCATGGGAAGCTGCCGCACGAGGTATGGCGGTCATCGCTAATCGAGTTCCTGATATGTCTGAAACACTAGAGCCTATTGCTGAATTTGCGAATTTCGATTCTGAAAACGAAGTGATCAGGATTATCCAAGATGAGCTTACACAGCTAAATCCTCGCATAAAAAAATCCCAAGCATGGTTCAAAAACTATACTTGGGATGTGATTGGTCAAAAGATTATCGAAGCGTATACCTAAATAGCTTTCTACTAGGACTTTCGATTAGACGGTAGCCTTTACCTAGCTTGCTCCATCTCCTTTTCAAACGTCTCTTTGAACTTTTCATAGTTGTAGTCTACCATGATTTTATCGTTCTTACTGAGTGCTTTATAATAGTCCTTCACGATTTTTTCACCGTCAAGCTCCAACGCTATGTAATATTTGAATTTGCTCGTAGCAGCAACTTGAGTTACACGATCACAAGCGACAACTACACCGCTTAGGCGCTGGTCAATTACAGTTCTCGAGTTTTCTTCAAAACGCTCGAGTACTTCCTCGACGTTATTCACCTCAATACTCTTTACGTAGTTATCTGCAACTACTTTCATCGTGCTTTGAACCATTCCAGCAAGTTCCGTTTTTGCATTGCTTAGGGCTTTCTTCTTGGCGACGTTCATATCCGCACTTTCACCGAAGCTATATACACGGAAGGTTTTCTTATCGCTTTTGAATTCTGAACATGGCAGTACCATTTCAGTTTCGCCTTTCGGCACTTTAGTTTTCGAACCACAGCTTGTAAGTGCCATACTTCCAGCTAATGCTGCAACAAATAGGAATCTTGCTTTCATTGTTTTTAGGTGTTAATTAGGTTTTGAGTAGGGTAAGGTACGGAACCACTCCGTAAGAAGTATACCAAAGGCCGTGCCAATTCTCTACCATTTACCTTTATCTGCAAGCTTTTCGCGCTCCCCCTCCAAGAAATCCATGGCCTTTATTACCTGCTTATCCACATTCTTAATACGGTGCAAAGTGTGGCACAAGGTGCGTTTTCGACCGTCTGAGAGCAATTTCCAAACGCGCTCGATAATTTCATCCTGAGCAATGAGTTCAGAGAGTACCTCGGGAATTTCGACGCCTAATTGGTTTGGATCTTCATACACGACTACAGAAATAGGTTGGCCGAACTCATACGTATGTCCTTCAAGCCTGTTGCGCCCAATCATGGAGAAATATCGACCGTCACCGCTAGATTGAAGTCCACATTGAAGTTCTAAAGTGTCATCTATCCTCAGTACCACACGGGTCTTCCTGCCTTTTGGAAAGCGATCCACCACTTTCGCTTCATAATAGACGCAGCGATAACCGCCATTGATGGGATCGAGCATATCTAAAATAGTCTCGAATCTATACAGTTCCTTCATATTACCAAGGGTTAGAGAACGCTGTATCTGTCAAGAATGTAGGATCAGAGAACGTCTTCAAGAAATCAATAAGGCCTTGCTTCTGTTCTATGGACCAATTCCGTCCTATGCCTGAAGCTTTCATATTTGGGTCAATAGTAGCGCTGGGAAAACCACCTGTGTTGTAGAAATCGATTACCTCAGCAAGCGTCTGAAAACGACCGTCATGCATGTAGGGGAAACTGTACTCAACATTCCTTAGACTCGGGATTTTAAATTTTGCGCGGTCGCTAGACAGCCCCGTATACCCCTCTCGGCCGGAGCCTTCGACCAGGACGCTATCTATTCCATTGTTTGAGAACTGAAGCAGACCATAAGCCCCCATTTGGTAGCCCGTTGTTGCTAAACCGTGGCAGTGAAAACAATCTCCTTGTTCATTATTAAAAATATCAAAACCCAACTGTTCGCTCGCAGTGAACGTATAATTACCTTGAATGTAAGCATCCAATTTTGACGTTCCACTTACGAGCGTGTAAATGAACTGCGCTAACGCTTTCGCCGTCCGTGCTGTAGTGATCTCATCATCACCAAAAGCATTTGCATACATATCCAAATAGCGTTGATCTTGAGAAAGCTTCTCAATCACATTGGGCCATTCTGCATGCATCTCAATTGGATTCACGACGGGGTCCTTTACCTGTTCCTCTAAACTGTTCTTTCTGCCGTTCCAAAAGAAGAAATCCTGCCAAGCCATGTTGCTTAGCACCATGGCATTTATAGTACCTTCAATTCCGTTAATCCCCGTAGAAAAGCGCTTTGGCTCTGCAAAGTTAGACTCTTGTAAATGGCAGCTTCCACAGTTTTGAGTATTGTCTCCACTAAGGCGGTCGTCGTAAAAAAGGTGACGCCCAAGGCGGACACCCTCTTTGGTGAGCGGGTTCGTTTCAGGAAGATTCGGAGCAGGAAAATGCGATGGATACCCTAATTCAAGAGGAGTAGGTTCATAGGTAGGCACACCACGTCCACAGCTTGCAGCCATAGATATAAATGCTCCTAGTACTATGATCCAATTACGCTTTTTCACTGAAGATAGGTCCTGATTTAGTATAGTTCTCGAATTTACGAATTACCTCCATCATATCTTCTGGTATAACCGTATCAAAACGCATCTGTTCACCACTTTTAGGATGTTCAAAGCCCAAGGTCTTTGCATGGAGTGCGTGACGTGGACAAGCTTTGAAACAATTCATGATGAATTGACGGTACTTTGAAAAGGATGTGCCCTTTAAAATTTTATCACCTCCATAGCGTTCATCATTAAACAGTGGATGCCCTAAAAAGCGCATGTGTGCACGAATCTGGTGGGTACGTCCTGTTTCTAGTTTACAGCTAACTACAGTCACATAACCAAAGCGCTGAAGCACCTTGTAATGAGTAACGGCATGCTTTCCTTCAGATCCATCTGGGAATACCGCCATTTGAAGGCGATCTTTAAGACTACGACCGATATGTCCTTCAATAGTCCCTTCGTCTTGTTCAACGTCGCCCCAAACTATGGCAACATACTCACGAGAGGTAGTACGATCATAAAATTGCTTCGAAAGGCTGTTCATACCTAATTCAGATGCAGCAGCGACCATAACTCCGGAAGTATCTTTATCCAAACGGTGCACTAGACCGGGGCGCTCCTCACCTTGCTCTCCGATAGGTAAATTCTCTGCTAAATACGCCAGGCCATGAACGAGGGTTCCCGTGTAGTTGCCATGCCCAGGGTGGCACACCATACCCACAGCCTTATTCAGCACAATCACGTGCTCATCGCGGTGAATAATGTCCAATGCAAGTTCTTCAGGGCGAATAAATGAGTCACGTGGTTCGTCGCCTAGAATCATTTCGATCTGATCGCCTGCTTTCACTTTAAAGCTGCTCTTTACGACCTTTTTATTCACCGTAACCGTGCCTGACTCAGCAGCCTTTTGAATTCTGCTTCGAGAGACCTCTGGAAGTTGACTCAATAGAAATTTATCCACGCGAAGCGGCTCTTGGCCTTCCTCTGCAACCAATCTGTGGTGTACAAAAAGTTCATCGAGTTGAGCGTCTTCGTCGTGTGTTGGGTATTCTGACATATTAAAGTTTCATCCACTTCATGTGGTGTATAGCCTCAGACTCGGAGCACACCACTGTGTACATACCTGAAGGCAAATGTTGGAGATCTAAAGGTTGATTCTCGGGACAAATCCCGTTAAAAACCAATTTTCCTTGAAGATCAAAAAGTTGAATATTCGCTCCTGCCGCATCAATTCGTAGCATACCGCTAGAAGGATTTGGATAGAGTTTAGGGGCGACAGCAGATACGCTAAGTCCCATGTCGTTTTGTGTATAGTTAAAATACGGTTGCATCATCATGACACCTGCTTCTAAGGACGGATACCAATTAAACCCATCTCCGTAAAAGCGAGGCATTGCATTGGGCAGTTCACGCTGCACATCAAAACCAACATACAGTGGATCTGCACTCGTACAAACATAGCCCACCCAAATATGTGTATACGTGCCTATCGCTATAGCGGAGTCCAACTCATAAGGGATCATGTCCCCTCTGTAGTACCCCCAATTCGGCTCATACAGGCTGTCACTTAAATAAATCATTTCCCCTGGTGCACCAACAGAATCAGACGTTGCCCAAACAGCTAGACGGAAGGTCGATGCGTAACGATCGCCTGCATCTACAAAATTAAAGCGCACGCCTTTTAACGAATCTGTAATGCCTAAACCCTGGGTTTGAAAACGCTGTGCTACTCGAGCGCCGCTAATATTTTGAACGGCATAGGCACGTTCGGCGGTTCCATCATCAAGGGCGAGATAATTGTCCAATTCGAGCGTTTGGTATACCGTATCGTTAGAACGGAAGCCTGCTGCAGAGCCATCAAACCAAATTTTCGACGTTGCCGTCGTTGGTCCATTCAATACACCGAGTGCGTTGAATGGAACATCCAAGGTAAAGGTCTGGTCGATGTTGTGACTCGTATTTGTTACTACAGCTACGGAGGCGCTCTGTGAGATGAGCACACCGTTTTCTTCCCAACGGTACTGACCCAAATTTAAACTCCATCCTCCTGGAGGAACTACTCCATTTCGGCGGTAAATATATTCCAGGGTGGTCGGCGAGTTGTTGACGGCACTAGCACTACTCACCCACCACGGCCAGCTGGTGTAGGCACCACTACCGATCATTAGCGGGTGTGCTCTGGCAAAGGCAGGTTCAGTGATGATGGTATCTGCATCGGTACGGTCTTTATCCAGCTGCACGTAATCAATGTTCCAAATGTCATAGGCACCGGAGCGGGCGCCATAACTAGCGATGCGAAAGGCAAAACCATTGCGCAGGTAATTGGCTCCAACTACAGGCATGATTGCTGAGCGGAACGGTGTACTTCCGCCTGTTCCCGTTACCCCCCACTGGTACTCCCAGGTTTGAGTTACCGGAGACCAATATTCAACCACTAAGCTGTCGGTTTCAGAGGGAGCTTCACCCGTTCCCGCGCGTTGGTACTGGAAGGAAAGCCAAACGTTATTCATCCCGTTCAAATTCAGATATGCCGATGTAAGTACATCTGCCAAACTATCAGAATTCAGTGAACCAGGCTTGTAAGCGAACCCGTACTCATTGAGTCCGTCGAAAGTAGCTACGCCAACACTGTTTTGAAACAGCGCGTATTCATCATTGATCAGCACCTTTTGATCCTGCCAAAGTGTTGGGCTTGGGCGATCGCTTGGATAAGAAAAATCATCTACAAACGGAGGAACTAACGTATCGGTTGACTCCGCGGTTCCGCCAACTAGCCTAGGTGCGCTGGTCAAGGGCAACGAGAACTCTTTCACCTGTGCAGTGAGCGCGCAAGAGAAAAAGAATACGGAAAAAAATAGGGTTTTAAAATTCATCAAACTCGTCTATTGATAACGTATCTAATAGTGCTTTTACAGGCACTTTTGAACTATCTGAAACTAGCCATAAATCCACAGCGCTACCTGCACCTACTTCGACTTCGAGGTCGTATGCAGGGAATTGACGCATGACGAAAGCCCCTGCGGTATCTTCAATCTCGTCTGCAAAAATCAGTGCCCCTTCATTCAGGGAAAAGGAACTCAAGGTGGTTTGCGCATCTGCATACGTCAACCCGATCAGTTCCGGGAGATACACAGTACGCCCATCCTGACCAGCACTCACATAAAGCGTGAAAGAACTCCCCGTAGGATACAGCTGCTGCTCTTGAGCTTCAAGGCCCTTGTTATCGATCACTTTAAGCACCAAATCATGACTCAAATCTGGAATCATTACTATGCTATCAATCAGAAATCCTTTGGTTTTAAATTTTCCAGTGACATAGCTCACCAGCTGATCGCGATAGTTTGGAAGCGGATATTTCGGTAATGTCGCAGGATTCGTAGTCAGAAGTATCGTCCGGCCCAATTTCACTTCCTGGTATTCCGGCGGAAAACTTTCCACCACAGCACCTTCTGCAATACCCGGCACATAGTGCGTACTGTCGATCACTTCATACTTAAGCCCAAGCGAGTCGAGCTGTGCCATCGCGCTGTCAAGCTGGAGCAGTTTCATGTTCGGAACTTCCACTGTTTTCCCATGATGGGTGACGGATTTCAGCCAATAAAGACTTCCGAAAATTGCCAATACCACCACCACAATCCCGGCGGCGGCGGTCTTCAAAAACGTTGTCGAAAAGAGATATCGTAGCCAGTGCTTCATGGTGTAAAGATACTTGTTATACACCCTTCGGCGAAAACCGTTGTGCATTACATTTACATCTATGGAAAACGCGCAAAAAACCATCGTCGTATTGGCCGGAGGATTTTCTTCCGAGCACCACATCAGTGTGGCTTCAGGGAAGACCGCATATGATGCATTTGTGGAAGCGGGATTTAAGACGCTATTAGTGATTTTAAAGCCTGAGGGACTCTTTTTAGAGGAAGATAAAATCCATCTCGGAGAATTAAATGCCGACTATGTCTTCAACTGTATTCATGGTACACCCGGTGAAGATGGACACATGAGCGGCCTTTTAAAAGTGCTCAACCTTCCCCACAGTACCTGTGATACGTTCGAGAGTGCACTGACTTTTAATAAAGCCCAATGCAATCAAATTCTGAAACTCGGAGGCTTTCGGGTTCCAAAAGGCCAATTGTTTTCTTCTTTCCCCGGACATCAGACGTTTGACGGCTGGAATTACCCACTTTTTGTTAAACCAAACTGTTCTGGTTCGAGCTTTGGTGTCACTAAGGTAGAGCAGCCGGAAACCCTCGAAGCAGCTTTTGACTACGCGAAGAGCGAAGGCGGTGCAGTGCTTGTCGAAGAAGGTGTGATAGGAACCGAAGTAGGGTGTGGAGTGCTAAGTGCAGCATTGGATTTTGAAAAAAACACACGGTACCCTATCCCTAGGGCTCAAGCTATCTCGGTTACGGAGATTATCCCCACAGAAGCTGGTTTTTTCGACTATGCGGCGAAATATGAAGGAAAATCGCAAGAAATCACCCCAGCTCGAATTTCAAAAGAACTTGACCAAAGCATTCAAAAATTGTCTACTGAGGTCTACCAATATTTGAATTTAAAGGGTATCATTCGAATCGATTTTATCATTACTTCTGCAGGTGAACCCGTACTCATCGAAGTGAACAGTATTCCAGGCCTGAGTCCAGCATCGATCGTTCCCCAGCAGCTTCAGTACCGCGGATGGTCATTGAGTAAGGTGCTCGAAGAGATGGTTCATGAAGCATTAGCACAATAAACGTATCTTTCCCCTTATGGATCGCATCGCATTATTTCCGGGGTCTTTTGACCCTATCACACTTGGCCACGTCGATATTATTGAACGTGCCCTTCCATTGTTTGATGAAATCATCATTGCCATAGGAACAAATTCTGCTAAGAAGTACATGTTCACCCTTGAGCAACGCATATCTTGGATCGAAAAAGCTTTTAAAGACGAGCCGAAAATCAAAGTAGTCACCTACACGGGTCTGACCGTTGATTTCGCGAAAACTTCTGGCGCGAACTTCCTGCTACGCGGATTGCGTAATCCAGCAGATTTTGAATTTGAAAAGGCGATAGCACAGGCAAACCGTCAGCTTGTTCCGACATTAGAAACGGTATTCCTTCTTACCAGTGCTCGATATGCCTACATTTCCTCGAGCATAGTACGTGAAGTGTACTTACACGGTGGCGACTATGCCGAGTTTGTTCCTACTAGCGTTCGGCCAAAATAGCATGTACTGCAAAGGATCCGCTTAGTACTTTGCGAAGCGTTTAAGCTCTTCTTCAAGACTGTTGTATACTGGCATAAGCTCCATGCGCTCCCGTAAATACTCGGGAGTCGCCCAATACACGGCGGTGATTCCTTCCTCGACTTGAGGTTTCAATTTTTTGTCGTAATCCGTTCTCATCGGGAACCAATACGTCGTCTTCAACGCATAGTCACCCTTGTAAGGATAGCAATGGTACGTCTTCACAGGAGCACCGGTGATTTCCAATCGCTTCACACGACATTCTTCCTTCACTTCGCGTACTGCGCAGAGCTCAATCGCCTCTTTATGCTCCAACTTTCCCTTGGGCATATCAATTTTACCATTGCGCTCAATAATCAACAATTCACCTGAAGCATTTTTCACCCAACCTCCACCGGCAATAATGTGCTGGTGTTGGGTCAAAAACAAATCCCAAAAAGCATGGTCCACACCAATCTCGATACGTTCTACCACATCTCCTTGGTATACAGACTTTAACCACTTTCGCAACAACTTAACTGTCGATAACGTGTTGATAAACTCAGGCGCATTCTGCCCAGGAACGGGAATCAAAACCGAGCGGTGAATAAAAAGTTTGGTGTAGTTTTGCAGCATGATACAGAACAAAGAAACAGCTCTTAGAACAGCTGAGAGCTTATTACAAATTAAAGCTATAAAACTTCAACCGGAAAACCCTTTTACTTGGGCAAGCGGTTGGAAAAGTCCAATCTATTGTGACAACAGGCTGACACTGAGCTTCCCAACCATCAGAAATTATCTGAAAATGGAATTTGCCAAGCAAATCGAGGAGGTATATGGTAAACCTGACTACATCGCTGGAGTGGCTACTGGAGCTATCGCAATTGGCGTTCTTGTAGCTGAATTCTTAGGTGTTCCCTTCATCTATGTCCGTGACAAAGCAAAAGGACACGGTCGTCAAAACACGGTAGAAGGATTCTTCGAGCCAGGATCAAATGTAGTGGTTATTGAAGACTTAGTATCTACCGGAGGTTCCTCATTGAAAGCTGTTGAAGCACTAAAAGAAGCTGGTGCACGCGTCCTTGGCATGATGGCCATCTTTACCTACGACTTCCCTATCGCTACAGCAAATTTCGAAGCAGCAAATGTTCGTTTGCATACCCTCAGTGATTACCACCACCTTTTAGATCAGGCAGTAACTCAAGGAGCTATTACAGAAGGCAGTGTTGAGGTATTAAAAGAGTGGCGTAAAGACCCGTCTGTTTGGGGCAAATAGCCTATTCATCCAAGAGCGGATTCTTCCATTTTATAGCGTCCAAGTCATAGGCTTGGACGTTTTTTGTTTGCGCCAATTCCAGTAACAGTTGCCCCGTGTCATTGACCCCTACTACGCGCCCCTCGATCAGCTTCCCGGAGGGATCTTCGTACATGCGATGGTCCTCTTTGCCCCAAAGCAGCTTAGTGTAACGGCGTCCTAACAATGCCCGATTCCCGATCGCCGGTTTTTGACTACGCAAACTCCCAACTACTTCAGAGACGACTTCCTCCGGAGTAATATCCATGCCAATCTCTTCCAATGATATCGCCCGACGCGGACCGTGCTCAAGAGGCTTCAGATTCATTCCTAAGCCGATGGTCGAGCTCCGAATAACGCCACCTGCCCAATGATTTTCGATCAGCAAACCAGCTAGTTTGCGGGAGCCAACCATTAAATCGTTTGGCCATTTAAATTCAACCACTGACGGAAGAAGCGCTCCTAAGCAATGACACACCCAACGGTTTACATCAAAGCTTTTCTGGACTGGGTGTTCCCAATTGACATAAACGGACATGAGTGCACATTTTCCGGGCTCATCCTGCCAAACTGACACTCCGCGACCCCTACCCGACTCTTGCCCTTCTGCTACTACGGTGGTAAAATCATCTAAAGTCCCGTAAACACGGAGCATACGTTTAATCTCACTCTGCGTAGAATCAATAGTTTTAAAGGAAAAAAGTGGGTAGCTTTGTGCCATTATGCCTTCTTTGACTGTGTCGCCTAAATATGGCACATGTTTTGGTATTTTACACCTTAATTAAGATAATAGATTTAATGCATACGAAACCAGAAGCTTCATCAGAGCTCGTTCAGAAGTTTGTCGTAGATGGACTTCAAGAAATAAAAGGCGAAAACATCACCGTTCTAGACCTTAGAAACATCGAAAACGCCGTTACCGATTTTTTCATCATCGCAGAAGGTAATTCCAACACTCAAGTAAATGCTTTGTCTGAAAGCGTGCACAAAAGTGTACGTGAAAACGTTGGTGATAGACCATGGCACGTGGAAGGCCGCGATAATGCAGAATGGGTACTGATGGACTACGTTAATGTGGTCGTTCACATTTTCCAAAAAGGCATCCGAGAATTTTACGATCTCGAAGGTCTTTGGGGAGATGCAGAAGTAAGCCACATCGAAAACCTCTAATGAACATATGGCAGATCAAAAAAATCCAAAACAAATAGACAAGCTCAAGCAGCAGTTCGCTCGTAACAACGGTTCGAACAATAAAGGCAAAGGTCCAGGAGGCCCGAAGAAAACCGGGTTCAATTTCTACTGGGTCTATGCCATTGTATTTGCCCTATTCATCGGGATGCAAATTTTCAGCGCAATGAGCTTCAGAGCTGAATCGACGAACTACCGAGAGTTTGAGCAAGCCCTAGAACTAGGGGATGTCGATCGAGTGAACATCGTTAACGAAAAGAAGATTCAGGTTTTCATTAAAGAGGAGAGCCTGCTTTCGAACGAACGTTATGAAGAAGTTAAGAATTCAAACCTGAGCGATGCCGTCAACCCGGGACCGCATTATGTCTTTGAAATGCCTTTGACCTCTTTTGAAGATCGCCTAAACAACTATTACGACGAGCGCACATCAGCAGATCGCATTGCTGTGAATTATGAAACACAGGAAAATTTCCTCGGTGACATCATCTCATGGATCTTGCCACTTGTGTTAATGATTGCTGTATGGCTCTTTATCATGCGCAGAATGTCCGGAGGCGGTGCTCCTGGTGCTGGCGGTGGATCTCAAATCTTTAACATCGGAAAGTCAAAGGCTAAAGTCTTCGACAAAGACACTGAGGTTAAAACAACCTTTGAAGAAGTAGCCGGTATGACGGGTGCGAAAGAAGAGGTTTTGGAGATTGTTGACTTCTTGAAAAACCCAAAGAAATATACGGACTTAGGTGGTCGTATTCCTAAGGGTGTAATGCTCTCAGGGCCTCCGGGAACTGGTAAAACTTTACTTGCAAAAGCAGTAGCTGGTGAAGCGAAAGTACCGTTCTTCTCACTCTCTGGTTCAGACTTCGTAGAGATGTTTGTCGGTGTGGGTGCTTCGAGAGTACGTGATTTGTTCAAGCAAGCAAAGGAAAAATCGCCGTGTATCATCTTTATCGATGAGATTGATGCGATTGGACGTGCACGTGGTAAGAACAATTTCAGCGGTGGTAACGACGAGCGCGAAAACACGCTGAACCAGCTCTTAACTGAGATGGATGGGTTCGGCACTAACGAGCATGTTATCATCATGGCAGCGACGAACCGTGCGGACATTTTGGACCGCGCCTTGATGCGTGCAGGTCGCTTTGACCGTATCATCTATGTAGACTTACCTGAGCTAAGTGAGCGTGAAGCTATCTTCAAAGTTCACCTTAAGGGTATTAAAAATGACGATAGTCTCGACGTTAGCCTGCTTGCTAAACAAACACCAGGGTTCTCTGGAGCGGATATCGCAAACGTGTGTAATGAGGCGGCACTGATCGCTGCACGTCGTGGAGACACTGCAGTGAATAAGCAGCACTTCAATGACGCGATTGATCGTATTGTTGGTGGTCTAGAGAAGAAAACGAAAATCATCACGCCTTCCGAGAAGAAGGTCATTGCTTATCACGAAGCAGGGCATGCGGCAACGAGCTGGTTGCTGGAACACGCAGCGCCGCTAGTGAAAGTGACTATAGTACCTCGCGGACGTTCCCTGGGAGCTGCATGGTATTTACCGGAGGAACGTCAAATCACAACTTCAGAGCAAATGCTCGATGAGATGTGTGCCACTATGGGTGGACGTGCCGCTGAGAAAGTGGTCTTCGGAAAGATCTCAACAGGTGCGCTTAGTGACTTGGAAAAAGTGACAAAGCAGGCGCGTGCAATGGTGACCGTGTATGGTTTGAATAATGAATTGGGTAATGTTACCTATTACGATTCGCAAGGCCAGAATGAGTACCAGATGGATAAGCCGTATTCAGAAGAGACTGCTGTAGTGATCGACAAAGAGATCAGCAAAATCATTGAAGGTGAGTACGCAAGAGCGATTCAAATCCTCGAGGACAATCGTGATAAGCTGGACCAGCTTGCGCAATTGCTGCTTGATAAAGAGGTTATATTCAAGGAGAACGTTGAAGAGATTTTTGGAAAACGCCCTTGGGTGAAAGAAGAAATCGAAGAAGCTAAAGTGGTTGAAGAAACCGTAGCTCCTGAAGCCGCTCTCGTTACTGAAACAACCGACGAAGTTGCTTCTAGCGATGCGAAGGCGTCAGAAGAGCACACAGCAAGCGAGGAATAAATCATTACATGAGATATTCGAAAGGCCACATCTGTTAATAGATGTGGCCTTTTTTGTTGAAAGCTCTAAAGGACAACCGTGTAAAGTTTACACTATGCGTTCTATTTTTGATAATAAATACACAAACATGGCCAAAGGCGGCGGTTTTTTATCACGACTAGGAATTGGGCTTAAAAAGAGCTCAAGTAGCAGTGCAGCTGAAAAGGGGAAGTTCTCTCCTGAAAAGGTGGTACCGCTCGATGAAAAGTTCGTGAGTCAGTTCACAGAAGGCGGAGGAAACTTCGTGTACTGCGCTGATAAAACCGATGGAGTCACCGCCTTGAAGCACTACTGCCAAGAACACGGCTGGAAGGGCATGTTCATTTCTTCACCAGGTATCGCCGATTGGGAAAACTCTATTACCCTAGAGACCACCTTTCAAAATGATGGACAGTTTCCAGTGGTATTAAGTACGTGTGAGGCACTTATCGCGTTTAATGGCGGGATAATGGTTCATGGACACCATACGGGTGGACGAAAATTGGCCGATCTGCCAAAACATCACATTCTTGTTGCCTATACCTCGCAGATTGTAGCAAATCTTCGTGACGGCATGACGGCAATTAATCAGAAATACCGTGATAACCGCCCTGGAAACATTGCCGTGATTCGCCCTCCGCATGATCAAGCGGTAGAGCTTGCTGCGGCAGATCCAAACAAGGACCGGACTGTATTTTTGATTCTCATCGAAGACGAAGCATAACCGAAACATGGGAAAACGTGCACTATTCGGCGGCTTGTATGCTACCGCACTGATTGGGCTTTTAGGCTTTACCTCTTTCGGGGTGGTCATTTTAGTCCTATTTACCTTCTTGATGCTACGTGAGGGCGCCACCATTTTAAAAATGGAAAGCACCACTCCTATTACTGTTTTGGCAGGCCTAGCTATGTTCGGTTTGGCGGATGTAAACTTCGGAGGTATTCAAGAGGTTGTTCTGACTACGATCGGGATGAGCATTCTACTGTCTTTTATCTTTTTGCGCGCCAAGCAACCTGCACGTGAGATGCGAAGAGGACTATTCCTTATCGCATACATCTGGGCACCAATGCTGCTTGTGATTCAAAAAAGCTGGGAATTTCCGCAGCTCATTCTATTCATTTTTGTCATGATCTGGGCTTCGGACACCTTCGCTTATTTGGCGGGACGAAGCTTTGGGAAGCGCCCGTTGGCGCCGAAACTATCTCCGAAGAAGACGATTGAAGGCTTTGCTGGAGGAGTGATTGGTACGGTGATCACAGGAGGCGTTTTGAATTATTATTGGGAATTGGTTCCGAATGAAATTGCGCTTTCGATGGCCCTTGCGGTCAGTATTTCAGCACCATTAGGAGATTTAGTGGCATCTGCGTTAAAACGAGAGGCCGACGTAAAGGATTCAGGTGTATTTTTACCCGGACACGGTGGTGCCTTAGATCGCTTGGACAGCTTTCTAACTGCCGCCCCAGTTTCAGTACTCATTTATAGCTATTTGATATGACCATCCATAGAGAAGGAAAAGGAACATTAGGACTTTCATTCATTGTATTAGTTGCGATCAATGCACTCGTGCAGTGGGGAACTGATGCACAATGGGCACATTTCCTTACTTTGGGATTGAGCATTGTTCTGTATGCGATTGTTCTCCAATTTTTCCGTAATCCTACCCGTACCGTACTTGTAAATCCAGATGCAATCATCTGTCCGGCGGATGGAAAAGTAGTCACGATCGAAGAAGTCTATGAAGAGGAGATATTGAAAACCAAGTGTATTCAAATGTCCATTTTCATGTCGCCCTTTAATGTGCACGTGAACCGTTTTCCGATCGGTGGTAAAGTCGTAGAGGCCATCCACCACCACGGGAAATTCCTAGTAGCTTGGCATCCAAAGAGCTCGACGTTGAATGAAAGAACAACCGTTGCTTTAGAGAACACCGTTTGGGGTACTGTAGTGTTCCGACAGATCGCCGGAGCTGTGGCTCGCCGCATTGTGATGTATGCAAAGAAAGATCAGCTTGCAAAGCAAGGCGCTGAATTTGGCTTTATCAAATTTGGATCTCGAGTGGATATTTTCCTTCCACTGGACTGTAACATTTCAGTGAAAGAAGGTGATGTTGTAAAAGGCGCTACGACCGTTCTAGCTACGCGTCGATAAGATTCGAAGTCCAGCTTAGCACCAGTTCAAATTGGGCCTCACGATCCATATTACTGTTATCTAGGGTACGTGCATCTTCAGCTGCGATCAGTGGCGAATCCGATCGTTCTGTATCCGCTTTGTCGCGAGACTTCAAGTTTTCCAATACCTCTTCGAAGCTCCAGTGCTGACCTTTCGCGTCCAATTCTGCTTTTCTTCGCTCGGCACGCACTTCGTCTGAAGCCGTCATGAAGATTTTCAACTCCGCGTTCGGGAATACCACCGTACCAATATCTCTTCCGTCCATGACCACACCGCCTTTGGCGCCCATCTCCTGCTGAAGAGCGACCAAGCGTCGACGTACCGGTATGAGTTTAGCCACATGAGAAACCACATTACTCACTTCCATGGTACGTATCTCTTCTTCAACACGCTCGTCGTTGAGATGCGTTGCATTAACACCATCCTCGTCTAACACGAAGGAGATCGTGACTTCATCAAGATGCTGTAAGATCTGAGTTTCATTGCAACCCTCTTCCTTACTCACCCAACCACCTCGCATAGCGAATAGAGCAACCGCGCGATACATAGCACCCGAGTCCACATAGACGTAGCCTAGTGCTTTGGCAAGTTGTTTAGCGAGTGTACTTTTTCCAGTAGAACTGTGCCCATCGATAGCGATGGTAAGCGGCTTAGACATGAAACGTTCTGGTGATTTAGTTAAATATTCACGGACAAAGATACAGTATTCATTCGCCCTGCGACACTTCTTAACTCGTTCGCATAGTGGAGAGAGAATTTGCTGAAATAGAGCCCTGTACCGAGGGTAAAGCCCCCTGAGGTGCGACGACTAGGGAGCGCCATTTCATATTGACGACGGAAACTATAACCTACCATGAAGTGCATGCGCTGCGTTGGAAGAAATTCTAAAGAACCACTCACATGGCGCATGGCCAAATTAAGATAGGAAGGCTTCGTACTCGTTTGTTCACCCGTCACTGGATCCGTTTCCACTAAGTTGGGATCATCATAGCCTAAGTATGGGCGCTGAAGCTGATCGAACACCATTGTCCATCTAAATGGCGCGTACTGTAATTTATTGCCTACCGCTAGAAGCAGGTTGAAGGGCAATGGCTCACGAGTACCGGAAAATGTAGTAATCTGGGTTCCTAGATTCTTTGCAATAATAGCCACCCTAGGCTTTCCTGTGACATCGTACATGGCCACTAGATCGGTTGCTGCTGCATTGCTTTGGTAAGTTTCGTAAGTGCCTGAAATCCATTTTACCGTGGCTCCGAGTTCCCAATTCATATAGGAATACAACGAAGTGCCAAGCGTTAATGCAAGGTCTGAGGCTTGGAATTGGCCAAGGCTTGTACCCCAAATGTCAGTACCTTCAAACGTGCCGTAACCGACGCTTTGAATCGCACTCATCACATGGCGTCCTCTCCATTTGAATCCATAACTCGCTCCAGTGAGCGCAATACCTTCACCGAGCCCAGCTCTTGACAACTCTATCTGATGCATCGAGCTGTCGCTTAGAAGCAATGGGTTTTGAATAGCGTATGCACCTGTCGGACCAGGATGAACATAGCCTGTATTTCC
>CBFHKC010000017.1:33936-39090 GCA_965656315.1 uncultured Schleiferiaceae bacterium
CCGGAAGCCCCAGCAAAAATAGAACGGTCTAAAAAGGTGAACACCCCACTAGCACCGCTCTGCGCCCAGAGGGACGCAGAACTTAGTAGTGCTATGATGAGGTAGTGTTTCAATCTATTTTGTAGTCTTTGGAACCAATACTTTCGGGTTCTTGACTTGCTTGTCTAAGATCGCTTTTTCTAGAACTTGTTCAAACGAGTCTACAAAGTGGAAGGTCATTCCTTTGAGGTAGTGCTCTTCGATCTCCTCGATATCGCTGCGGTTGGCCTCTGAAAGAATAATCGTATTGATCTTCGCACGTTTCGCAGCGAGGATCTTTTCTTTGATTCCACCGACAGGAAGTACTTTTCCTCGAAGCGTGATTTCCCCTGTCATTCCCAATTTCGGCGCAACGCGCTTCTGGGTGAATAAGGAAGTAAGGGCCGTTAAAATCGTTATACCTGCGCTCGGTCCGTCTTTTGGGATTGCACCTTGCGGCACGTGAATATTCACGTCATACGATTCGAACAAGCGGTAATCGATGCCCAATTTATCGGCATTTGCTTTGAGACACGCCAATGCGATGGTCGTACTTTCCTTCATTACATCGCCCAAGTTACCCGTAGCTGTTACACGACCTGTCCCTTTGCTCAGTGACGATTCGATAAATAAGATCTCACCGCCCACTGAAGTCCAAGCGAGCCCAGTGACGACACCGGCATGCTCGTTGCCTTGATAAACATCGCGTTCGCGTGATGGCCCTAAGATTTTACCGATATCCTCTTTGACAATCTTCGCCTGCTCCACTTCTTCCATAGCGATGGATTTGGCAGTATGTCGAACGAGTTTGGCAACTTTCTTGTCAAGGTTACGAACTCCGCTCTCGCGGGTATATCCTTCTACTACAGCCTTGAGTTCGGATTTGCCGATAGAGAATTGATCCTTAGCGATACCGTGGTTAGCAAGCTGCTTCGGTACCAAATGACGCTTCGCAATCTCAACTTTTTCCTCTGTGGTATAACCGTTCACATTAATGATCTCCATACGATCTAACAGTGCCGGCTGAATGGTATTCAAAGCATTCGCAGTCGCGATGAACAACACTCGGCTCAGGTCATAGCCCATCTCGAGGTAGTTGTCATAGAAGCTGTCATTTTGCTCTGGATCCAAAACCTCTAAAAGGCTCGAAGAAGGATCACCACCGTGACCACTGCTCAATTTATCAATCTCATCCAACACAAACACAGGGTCGTTCGCACCGGCTTTTTTCATGTTTTGCAAGACGCGACCTGGCATCGCTCCAATGTAGGTCTTGCGGTGACCACGAATCTCTGCTTCGTCACGCAAGCCACCGAGGGACATACGTACATATGGACGACCTAGGGCTTCGGCAATGCTTTTACCCAAAGATGTTTTACCCACCCCAGGAGGGCCGTGTAAACAAATGATCGGGCTCTTCATGTCTCCCTTGAGTTTCAAAACAGCAAGGTGCTCCAAGATGCGTTCCTTCACCTTATCAAGACCATAGTGGTCTTTGTCCAAGATTTTCTGGGCATTTTTCAAGTTGATTGAAGCATCGCTTTTCGGTTCGAACGGCAGCTCAAGAAGGAAGTCCAAGTAGTTGCGCTGGATCGAAAATTCCGGCATTTGCGGGTTCAATCGCTGAAGCTTACGAAGCTCTTTTTCGAAGTGTTCTTTGCTTTTCTCATCCCAAGTTTTGGTTTTGGAACGTTCGCGCATGTCTTCAATCTCAGACTCGCTGCTGTTTCCACCCAATTCCTCTTGGATCGTTTTCATCTGCTGGTGCAGAAAGTATTCACGCTGCTGCTGGTCAAACTCGTGCTTCACCTTGTCGTGAATTTCGTTTTTAACCTCCAGCATTTTCAATTCTAGATTCAAGCCTTCGAGTACCTTAACTGCACGGTCCTTTAGGCTATCGAGCTCTAGTACCTCCTGCTTTTTCTCCAACGTCATGCTGCTGTTCGAGGCAATGAAGTTGAGTAAAAAGGTGTTGCTTTTGATGTTGTCTAGTGCGGCTTGAGCTTCGGATGGGATGTTTGGGCTCTCAGCGATCAGGCGAGATGCAATGTCTCCGATGCTTTCCATGAGAATTGGGAACTCCATATCGTCCTCTCCAGGAACGAACTCAGGAAGAAACTCGACGCGTGCCTTGTTGTACGGCTCACTTTCGACCCATTCCAAAATGCGGAATCGTTTCTTTCCTTGGATGATAATGGTGGTGTTGCCGTCGGGCATCTTAAAGCTCTTGACAATCTGAGCCATGGTTCCGGTAGGGAACACATCGCCTTCGCCTGGATCTTCCGTATCGCCATCTTTCTGGGCAATCATCCCAACAAATTTTGGCTCTTCGGTAATGCTGCGAATCAAACGTAGACTCTTATCTCGACCTGCGGTGATTGGTGCGACTACACCGGGAAAAATAACCGTGTTTCTCAGGGGCAGAATTGGCAACAATTCTGGGAGTTGTTCCTGATTGATTTCCGCTTCATCATCCGAAGTCATCAACGGAATAAATTCCGTGTTTTCACTTATAATATCACTTAATGACAAACTGTCCATAATCTTCTATTCTTGACACGTGTGGCAGCTAAAACCCCGACAGGGTGTCATAACTACGTAAAAAAAGGCCCCTGTTTCGGGGGGCCTTATAGTAAGTTCAAATGGTATGCCGAACTCTTATTGTTCGAAGAATCCGAGGCTCATTCCAAATTTAAAGGTCACGCTCCCATCGAGCGTATTTCTAACGTTATTTACATCAGAATATTCCGCAGAGTAATTAAAACCTTCAATATTCGATGCGCCAAAACCGTTGTAATAGATACCTAGGTTGTAGAATGATTTGAGGTTCTTGCGGATGCGCCATCCGAAACCTAGGTTGTAGGCATAAGTATGTCCCGTACCCGGGTAGAGCTCGACGCCATCTGGATATTGCGCGTTCGTATTGAGGTTCGCCTGGTAGGTCAATGCACCAATTCCAGCGTGAATAAACGGCGTGTGGCTGTGACGCATATTGTATTTTCCAAACGGTATAAAATGAATGTTTGTGAATACACCGATGTTTAAGAGGTCCGTGTCCACCTGATAATCGCGGTCCGGATTGCCGTGAAGATTGTCATGGCTATAAATACTGCCGTAGTTCACGTCAGCGCCGACGCTTACCAAGCTGCTAAAGTTATATTTCAGCTGTGCACCAGCACCGAAGCGCGCCTCCTGAGTGAGGGCACTCAAACCGTAGTTGTTCACATTGCCAATATAGTTCTGGGTCATGCCATACCCTCCCAATTCCAAGAATGAAGTTGGACGTTTCTGAGCCAAAGCGGGAAGGCTGATCAGTACTAAGAGCACTGCAGCGTTTTTAAATAGTCGTGTCATATTTCTCATGGTCGCAAAAATACCATTTTATCCCCCTCGTGGCTGAAGAGTTGGTATCCTTCTTTGTTAAACGAAGCTAAGCCAAAAATAGTTTGCACGTTTTCCTGTAATACCCAACGAGCAAAGGTTCCCCTCGCCTGCTTCGAAAAGGCTGAGATGGATTTCATAGTGCCATTTTTCATTTGCTTGAAGTCGACATGAATCACTGGCGTTTTCACTGCATTCCAATCCACAGCCTTACTGTATTCACCACTGCATGCGTTAATGATGAAAGGTACAGGCTGCTGATCTAACCACGCAGTTAATTCCGGTTTCCACAATGCGTAAAGATTTTTCGCTTCTCCTACGGCCAATTTTGACTGCATCTCCAAGCGATACGGACGTATCATCACCCCACCAGTAACTGCTCCATAGAGTCCACTGAGCACAACAAGTGACTCCTTAGCACGTGCGAGGGCATCGGTCCCAAGCGATCCTGCATCCAAAGATTTGAACGCCTCCCCTGTGTATGCAAAGACCCCTGGTACACCCTGATCAGCGGGCGTTACGAACTTGTCCGCGGTAGGCTCCCACAAAGCAGCGGTTGCTTCAAATAATTTTTCACTGACCTTAAATAAGGTCTTTTGATCCTCAGTAGAGAGTGCATGTACAGCGGCAACCACAGCAGCAGTTTGCTCCGGAAAGTGGGCAGGTGCGGTGGTGTCCCAAGGAGCACTACTTAGTGCGCCGGCCATTCCCTTTGATGGAGAGAGTAAGACAAGTGGAGATTTCATGGCGTCAAAAATAATAG
This sequence comes from uncultured Schleiferiaceae bacterium, assembly GCA_965656315.1. Lineage (GTDB taxonomy): Bacteria > Bacteroidota > Bacteroidia > Flavobacteriales > Schleiferiaceae > UBA10364. Next base: position 38,099 of record CBFHKC010000017.1, read on the forward strand.
AGTGTCCTAACTTTAAGCCCAAAGGCACGGCTTTTGTTCTAACACATCAAACTAGCGCTATGAAAGGAAAATTACTCTCTATACTCGCTCTATTGCTGCTACTAAGTGGTTGTCAAGGTGCGAAGTACCACTATAAGCAAGGGAACAAATATGCAGAGGCTCATTCGCTGAAAAACGCGGTAACGGAATACAAGCAGGCGCTGGATCGCAAACCGGGAAAGGTGAAATATGTCCTTGCCATGGAAAATTACGGGAACGCGTTGTTGGAAGAATTGTACACAAATTATCGATTTGCAGATGGTAATGACAGCTTGAGTGTCTACCGATTTTTAGAGGCCGAAAAATGGACCAATTACCTGAGCCGTTACATCAGCGTGGACCGCTACAAAGGATTTTATGACCAAGATTTCGGCGCACAGAAAAGCCGTTATATGGCCAGCGTGTATGACCGTAGCAAAGCGCTAATTCGCGCTAAGAATTACCCTCAGGCAAAGGTTCGCCTGGAAGAACTTTCTAAGCTCAATGACGGATACAAAGACGTTCAGGCGTTGTTGCAGTTCAGCGAGGTAGAGCCGATTTATACGGCAGCATTAGCGCTCTTTGAACAAGGCAAGTACCGAGAGACGTATGCGGCGCTAGCGGGTATAATTTCGAAATATCCGGAGCAGAAGGAATTGGCCAAACTTCAGGAGGAGGCCCTCGAACGCGGCAAGTATTACCTAGGAATCGTTGCAGATCGCAGAATTACGGGAAGCGAGGCATCGATGTCTGCAGCTGTGCAAAGTCGACTCATTCGGGAATTGTACGCAAAAAAAGACCCCTTCCTTGAGCTTCTCGACCGTACCAATTTTGACCTGTTGCAAACCGAGCAAGAAGCCATCATCGAAGGTAAAACCACAGACGAGGCCCTCACCCAAGAACTTTTAGTAGCTAATGCCTATGCGAAGCTGGTGATCACTCTGGTTGATGAGCAGAATGGCGATGTACGCCAT
>CBFHKC010000017.1:39188-41270 GCA_965656315.1 uncultured Schleiferiaceae bacterium
TGAACGCAAGAAGGGCTTTGAACGCTATTACGTGACCTCGAAAAACGCTGAAGGCAAGACGGTGAAAACTGCAAAATACCGCAAGGTGTACTACACGGAGTATTGGAAGGAAAACAGTGCGCACTACACAGCAGAGCTGACCTTAACGGATCGTGCCACCTCCAAGATTCTCGAAGTGAAGAGCTTTGAATTTTCGCAGAAGTCTGCGGTGAATTACATCGACTACAGCAACGACCAGCTGTTTCCTGGGTATTGGAAATATCAAAACCGTACACATTCGAGCGATCGCCCTCAGCTAAGCGAAAGCAAGCGTAGATCATTAGCTCAGCTTCGTAAAGCGAGTCACTCCCCGAAAAGCACAGCGGCCATGCGCAAAGATGCGGTAGCAGAATTTGCTCAGGACGCAGCGCGTAGTATTCACGCCTTAGAATTGACCCCATGAGAAATTTCCTAATCACCGCAGTAAGTGCGCTGTTATTAATGGGTTGCGGACCGAAGAAAGAATTGGCCCCAGCTTGGACGACTTCTAAACCGATAGACGCAACGGGCACCTATGTATATGGTGTCGGCATGAGTTATGTCAACCCGAATTCAGCCTACCAGCAAGCTGCGCGTTCAAACGCTTTGGCAGACCTTGCACAGGAAGTGGAAAGCCAGATCTATGACGAAACACGCATTTTACAGAAGGAAGATGCTAGTGGATTTGGAACGTCATTTTCTTCACAAACCTTAACCCGTTCGCACGTCAAGCTCGAGGAATATACCCAAGTGGATTCCTACGCAGACGAGCTTCGCTATTACACCCTGTACCGATTGGATTTGCCTAAGTTTCTGGAAGTCAAAGCCGCCGCCGATCAGCGCGCACAAGCTTGGATTACAGAGCGCACTGTGATGGCAAGCTCAAAAGAGAACGAACTTTCCTACCGCTGGAACCTTTTAGGGGATGCTGTGGACAAGGCCATTTCAAGGAATTTCCTGACCGATCCGGCCTTCTCTGTACAAACTAAGAGTCTTCTTATCAAAGCATTGCGTGATATCGAACAGGACATGACCGGTGAATTTCTGATTCCTGAAACCGTGCGTTATTTAGGCATGCCTGACCAATTTTCTGCGGCCTACCAAAGCTCCAGTCCAGCGATTGCACCGCACCTCGAGTTGCGCAGCAGTACCGGTGAGTTTGCGTTCAATTCAGAAAACAGCGCAGTGTATTGCACCGCTACGGGCAAGGAAAACGCAGTACAATTGTCGATGCATTTGAACCTCGACTCGCAACTTCCTTCGCTGAGTAGCGTAGGTCGAAATTGGCTTAAAGAACAAATGAACTGGTCGAAGGGCACCACCCTGTACTTTCAAAACACCGCAGTGAATGTGGCAGCGCCCAAAAAACTCCGCAGTGAAATTTCACGCAGTATCGCTAAGCTCTTTACAACGACGCAAGACGCACCGCTGACCTTGAGTTTTCTCGGCGAATTAAGCACAATCTCAATTGCTAAGAATCGGTTTAAAGCAAGTGTTGACGGCCGATTCGTATTAGCCTACAGCGACACGGAGCAGATCGTCTGGACCTCACAGCGCATCCAAGACAGCGCGATCAGTGTGAGTAAAGAGGCGGCTCAAAACAGTGCACTGAATACCTTTAGTGAGAACATCGACTTGTTCATACTTCCCCAGCTAGAAAGAAGTCTAGGGTATTGATTTTATTATGCGTGCATAGTATATTTACGTAGTGTTACATGCACCACGACCGACTATGCGCCCCGAAGAAACGTTCGACTTTCAGATTCGAAAAGGCTGGATTAGCCTCTCCAAGATGTACAATGAATTGGTACAACCACACGGTATTACCACTTCTGTCGGCTTCGCTTTGCTCAATATTGACGTTAAAAAGGGCACTCCATCAACCGCATTAGGTCCGAAGATGGGCATGGAACCGACCTCCCTTTCCAGGATGCTCAAATCCATGGAGCAGCAAGGTTTAGTCTTCAAAGAAGCAAATCCCGAAGACAAACGCAGCGTTCTAATCAAACTCACCGACGAAGGTCTTCATAAGCGCGACCTCAGCCGTGAAGCTGTTATACGATT
>CBFHKC010000017.1:41368-44069 GCA_965656315.1 uncultured Schleiferiaceae bacterium
ACAAACGCAGCGTTCTAATCAAACTCACCGACGAAGGTCTTCATAAGCGCGACCTCAGCCGTGAAGCTGTTATACGATTTAACCAGGCCGTGTTCGATAAAGTAGGTAGTGCTGAGAGCGCGAAATTTTTCGAGACCCTAGAGAAGATTCATTCGGTCAGTAAAGAAATGCGCGAGACCAAAGAGGAGCTGCTCTAGTTAAATTTGCTATACATCCCAATTTAGCAGTTGTGGTTCTTTTACTCCGCTGAAAACAAGCCGGTTTTATTGCGGTAAGCTCGGACATTTTATTATTTGGAAAAGCTATATCACTTTACCCTCTGTGAAAACCATTTAAAAACTGATGCTGCAAATCGTCACTGAAACCCATACTTTACAAGACTATTTGCTTCATTTTCAGAAAATAGAAACGACATCTAATTTATTTTCACTGTAGTTGCGCTGATTTTCTATATTGTAGTAGCCAAAACGCGAAAAACTATCTTTTGCTAAATTGATATTCTTTTGCTAAATACCTATACAGAACGCCAAAATCGCCATGTCAACAGATCAATTTTGCCCAAAGTGCCAAAGTCAAGAGTACGTCAAAAGCGGCATCATCAAAGGCCGTCAGCGCTTTAAATGTAAGAATTGCAACTACTATTTCACCGTACAGAAGCTTGGAAAGCGAATTGACGATTATTACGTCACTAAAGCGCTTCAACTCTACGTTGAGGGGGTCAGCTATCGTGAAATCGAACGTGTACTCGGAATTTCGCACGTGAGTGTGATGAATTGGGTCAAAACCTACGGGATTAAAAGACCGCAGCACAATGACAACTACCATCCTAGCTACAAGATACTTACGTTCGAAGAGCTTGCTAAATTCACATCAAACAAGGAGAACATCAAGGGCTCAGGTATGATTATCACTGAGATTGGCGACAAATTCATGCTCATTAAATGGGAGCGATTCCGCAATTAAAAGCCTTCGATATAAAAGGGTAACTATACCACTTAACTAGTATGTATAGTCGATTTTCATAAAAAAAGGGTTTTTGGAACTTTTGAATTGGGAGACCGTGACAAGTTGCCCAATTCGTTTAATCCAAAAACCCAGTTTTATGAGAACAAAACTAATCGCTGTTCTAATGCTAACGTTCGCCACCTCGGCTTTGTTTGCACAAAAGAACGCAACTCCGTACGGATCAGGGCTCAAAGTGAGCCTAAATGAAGACGGCAGCAAGTACTACAGGTTCATTTCCTGGCATCAGGCCTGGTTACAAACCGACCTCAGCAACGCAAGCGGAGTAACCCCATCCCTACGCCGTTCGAGAATGCTCATGTTTGCCCAACTCAATGATCGGTTCCTGATCCTTACCCACTTTGGACTTAACAGCTTAAATGCTGCAAAGATGGACCCTACCGGACAAGGTGCTGCATCACAACTCTTCATGCACGATGCATGGGCAGAATGGAAGGTAAACAAGCACCTATACATCGGTTCTGGTTTGCACTATTGGAATGGCATCAGCCGATTAAACAATCAAAGCACCCTCAACATGCTCACGCTCGACAACTCGCGTCACGCTTGGGCAACGATAGGTACCTCGGACCAATTCGCTCGTCACATGGGGGTCTATGCAAAAGGTAAGCTCGGAAAACTAGACTACCGCCTTGCTTGGAACCAGCCGCTTTTAAACAGTGTCGATGCAAACGCAGGCCTTGCAGCTACCACGACTACAGCGAGCTACACCGGTCGTCGAGACCTAGGTACTTCTGCTGCTAACGTGTATGCAGGGTATGTCAACTACCAATTCTGGGATCAAGAAAGCAACAAGCTTCCGTATTTCGTAGGAACATACTTCGGTGCGAAAGATGTATTTAACATCGGTGGTGGATTCTTCTCTCACGCAAACGGTGCCGTACTCCTAGATGCAAACGGAAATGCGGTAGGACAGAACGTCAACATCGTAGCAGTAGATGCATTCATGGAAAAAGGACTTGGCGAAAACGGCGCTGCAGTAACGGCGTACGCACAATACCAGATCAACGACTACGGCGACAACTATCAGCTCGGTGGAGGTTCAGAAGACGTATTCTCTGGGAGCGTATTCTACGCGCAGGCCGGCTATGTGCTTCCTGACTTTAACGACAATGTTCGTGTGCAGCCTTACGGTAGCTTCACGGCGAAAGACATTGACGCAGCAGGAACGGCAAATACAGTTGGACTTGGTGCCAATTTCTTGATGAATGGCCACAACAGTAAACTCTCTTTAGAATTTAAAAGTACAGGAAGAACGGACGGAACGCGCGGCAACATGCTGACGGCTCAAGCCATGATCTTCCTCTAAAATCAGTCCATTATGAGCAATAAAAACATGAAAGAGTATTGGAAGAAAAACATCCGCAAGGTGTTGACCTTACTCGCAATCTGGTTCACGGTTTCCTACGGTTTTGGAATCCTATTAGTAGATGAGCTGAACGCCATCCAAATCGGCGGCTTCAAACTAGGCTTCTGGTTTGCACAGCAAGGCGCCATCTACACGTTCGTCGCCCTAATCTGGATTTACATCTTCCAGATGAATAAGCTGGACGAAGAATACGATGTTAACGAATAATATTTAAGACAATGAGCATTTTAACTTGGACCTACATCCTTGTAGGATTAACTTTCTCCCTGTACATCGGGATTGCGATCTGGTCACGCGCCGGGTCTACAA
>CBFHKC010000018.1:0-9972 GCA_965656315.1 uncultured Schleiferiaceae bacterium
TGTAGCCCTGTGATATCGTAGGTTCCTCCACTTGCGCTAACTATAGTCCCATTGCCTTGAGCAACTGAGGTATCAGCAAACTCTAAAGCTGAGGTGATTGAATTGGTATTCCAAGTGATTGTTGCGCTGTTATAAGTAATGTTTGAACTCAACACTGATGGCGCAGGACATGCGGACACTTCTGCAATTTTCACATCATCAATTGCAATCGCGGAACGGTACGCAATGAAGCCCCCTCCGTTTGTTTTGTACGCTTTAAAGGTGATCGCTACGGTGTCGCCTTGAAATTGTAAAAGACTTACTTTACGACGTTTCCATGCTGCATTAGAGCTTGCTTGCTGTTCGCCGTTGATCGTAGTCACCTTGACGGCTGTAGAATCCGTAGGCTTAACATAGACTTCGAGCTTATTAATATCTTGGCCGTACATGTGATACCAAAAAGTCAATTCTGGTGACTGTAGTGCACTCATGTCAATGATCGGCGTGACTAAACTTGTATTGTTCGGAGTCGTCCATGGGTTGACACTTCGAGTAAATGCATACCCTCCTGTTCCAGTTGTTTTATCGCCGCTAGGCCCAGTTTGTGGATAGTGGAAGAAGGTTGAATTTCCACCCGTCCAGAAATAATCTACTGTATCGGTCCTTGTCCAGCACGCCTCTACGCTACCGCTTTGATTCGGAAACTGCGGCACCGACCAATCCGAGGAATTTGAAAAGTCCATAAGATATGGAGCCACTTTCATGGAACACTTCGTTGTAAACCGTTCACCTCGAACAAACTCACTCACCTTTCCAGTGCCACAAGAATCTCTTACCTCCCATTCATACGTGGTTTGGGCGGTTAATCCTGGAATACCTTTATTCGATGCATTCGAGGAAGTCCAACTCCAATTGGAAGTACCTACCTCTCTGTATCTAATTTGAAAATCTGATGCTCCCCCACCTGTCCAGCTAAGTTGCACAACATTAATCCCCACGTTTACCACATTGGTTATCGTGGGTTTTGGACATGTAGGCTTGCGGTCTACTTTGATATCGTCTATAGCGAATCGCGTTAATATGTTTACCGTAGAAAGCTCATAGTCAAAGCGTAACCTAATGGTATCGGTCTCATAACTGGAACCCAAGGGAATGATTTTCTCTTTCCAAGCATCAGTAGATGACGTTTGTGTAGCGCCAGTGGTATCCCACAGGGCAGTCCAAGTACTGCCTAACTTTTGGACATAGACTTTAAGGTCCCCCATATTTGACCCATGTCCGTGGTACCAGAAACTGACTTGTGGTTCTGTAAGTGTGTCTAAGTCAATCCATGGACTAACTAATTTAGGGTCAACGCTTGTGCTTAAGGTATTGGTTACCTGATGAAACGCATATTGACCAGACCCTGTAGTATGATCCTTAGAAGGCCCTGTTTGTGTCCAATTAAACGAAGGTGGTCCCACATTCCAAAAACGCGTGGTAGACTTGATCTCACCCCAACAAGGATCGATATCACCTTGATCGTTGAAATTGGTTCCTGGTGCCCAGGTCGAGGCTTCAAAATCTTCCGTGAACGGGGCCGTGAAGTAGGAACAATTCGTTCTAAAAGTAAATGGCATTGACCAAGTACTCGTGTCTCCAACTGCGCAAATTTCCCTAGAACGAGCCTGATACACCGTGTTTGAAGTAAGGCCGGAGATCAAACCGGGGTTACCCGTCACCGAGGAAATAGTTCCGTTAGCTAGAATACTTACGGTCGGAGCGAATTGGACTTGATATCCAACTGGAGATGTATTCGCAGATTGCCAAGCTATTGAGGCCGTGAAGGGCGTTACCCCGCTCAAGGATAGATTATAAGGTTGATCACAACTCGGCGTCTCTTCAACGATAAGATCGTCAATAGCAATGCGCGAAGTCGTACCAATGCCTAGCGTCGTAGAACGCTTTGCAGAAAATCTGAGTTGAATCGTATCTCCAGCATAAGCCGTTAAGGGAGTCACGCGTTTGAGCCAAGGAGAGTTATTTGAAGTGAACTGACTGCTTACCGAAGAAGCCGTGATGTTATCCACTATTGCCCAAGTGGTCGTCCCAAATTTTCTTGCCCACACTTGTAGTGAGGTGATTTGTGCTCCATACATGTGATAGTAAAAGACCGCTCGGGGTGCTGTATCGTTCGCCAAAATGAGCTTTGGTGTGACTAAATGTGTCACATCGGTATTCACCGAATTAGGAAAATTAAACCACGTGTCTGAAACGGCATAGGATCCACTCCCAGTGGTGTGGTCACCACTTGGTCCCGTATTTTGATTCACAAACGAAGGTGGACCTGCCATCCACAAATAATTTCCATTCGGGTTTGCACGAGCCCAACACGTGGGAATAGACCCATCGTCATTCCAAGAAGAAGAGGACTGCCATCCTGAACCATCGAAATTTTCAGACCAAGGCGTAGTTTGAAAACACTGAGCTTGAAGGCTCACAGTCAGGTGCATGACTGCCAAAGTCAAAATAAAACGAAACGTATTTTTCATAGTACAATACTAACCCCAAAAACCGTGCTAGGTTCATCTGAATGAGTGAACGTTATTCTCAAATGATACTTAGAGCAATCGTATATTTGAATATGCAACAATGGAAAGTTATCGTACTGGGCCTTATTTCCTCGCTCGCTTGCTCTGGACAAGGTATAGGCTTACTCAAATATGATGGTGGCGGGGATTGGTACGCAAACCCAACGGCGCTTGAAAACCTCGCTTTATTCTATGAAAATGCCACGGGAGCAAATGCATATGTGCATAGCGATGCGCTGGAAATAAGCCAGGTACTTTCATCTGGTGTTTCCTTCCTGCACGTGACTGGCCATGGACGTATTGTTTTTTCGGATGAGCAGCGGGAAGTTTTACGTCAATTCACAGAAAGAGGTGGTTTTATTCATTTTGACGACAATTATGGCATGAAAGCTTTTATTCAAAAAGAACTGCCCTTACTGTTCCCCACTGCTCAACTTCAAACAGTCGCCCTTTCCCACCCCATTTTCCAAGTACCTTTTGTCTTTGAAAATGGACTTCCAAAAATTCATGAACACGATGGACAGGCGCCTCAGAACACGGGCGTTTTTATGGATGGAGAATTGATCGCGATTTTCACTTATGAATGTGATCTCGGCGATGGCTGGGAAGATGAAGATGTCCACAACGACTCCAAGGAGAAACGTGAAAAAGCACTAAAAATGGGCGTAAACTTAGTACATTGGTCCATCCTTAGACACGCAAAGTCATGAAAACCTTCGAATTACAGCCGTTAACTAAATCGATAATACAACTCCTGCTTATTGCCATAGGTTTATATGCGTTGTTCTTGATCAAATCTTTGATCATCTATGCGATAATAGGTCTATACATCTCTGTGTTAGGTAGACCCGTTGCTGCTTTGATTAGAAAACTACCTAAGGTTGGGTTCAAGCTGAGCAATAGCGTTGTAGCTGGTTTTACCCTAATCATCATTACAGGAATACTTTTTGGTTTAGGCAGCTGGTTTGTACCTGTTTTAATCAAAGAGTTTAGCTTTTTAAACAGTATCGCTTATGGCGATCTTTTCCGCACTCTTGAAACAGAATGGCAACAACTTGACCTTGTTTTAAATTCTTTCGGTATTGATTCCACTACGGAGTTTGCCGAATTGAACCAAAGCCTTCAAAACTTTGCGTCTGTCGATGCCATTTCAGGTGCTTTGGGCTCTATCATCGGTAGCGTAGGAACCATGCTGATTGGTACGTTCTCAGTGCTCTTTATTAGTTTTTTCCTTCTGAAAGAACAGGATTTAGCACACCGATTTATTGACACTGTTACTCCTTCAAAATACCACAGCAAAGTAGATGTGATGACGCCAGAAATTAAGCGTATTGTTACTCGTTACAGCTTTGGTATCCTTTTTCAAATCAGCACCGTATTCGCATTGCTTGCCTTGGGCATGAGCTTCATTGGCGTCGAAGGAGCTGTAGTGTTAGCGCTTTGTGCTGCTATTTTTAACCTCATCCCTTACGTCGGTCCGCTTATCGGCGCTGCTTTGGGAATACTATTGGGTATGGGCCAACTCTATTCCACTGGAGTAGCTGACCCAAGTTTGAGTATCGACCTCGTACAAAGTCTGTATTTGTTGTTTGGACTATTCGCAAGTGTCCAATTACTTGACAACATCGTCTTCCAACCTATCATTTTTTCAAATAGTGTAGGTGCGCACCCCCTAGAAATTTTCTTAGTGATTTCGATTGCTGGAACCTTACTAGGAATCGGTGGGATGATCATCGCTGTGCCGCTTTACAGCATCGGCAGGATCGTATTAAATACCGCTCTAAACAGCTTAACAGATTAAATATTCTATGGCGCATCCTCAGCGGCAAGTAAACCCGAAAGTGATTGATGCGGCGGCTAAAGAATGGATAGCAGCGCAGCAGCACACCACCTCAGCAGTGGATGCTCTTCGATTAAAATATGGACTTAAAGAGCCTTATTACAGTTGCATTGCACAAATCGCTGCGAAAATAAAATACCAGAAAAAATTTGATGGACTTCCCAGTGAATGGGTCTTCCCCACTGGTCAAGCGCTTGAGCAAAGTAGTTCCGTAGCCACAGCTAAGTATAAGTCGTCACTACTAGACACCGCTTATTTTGTGGATTTGTGCGCCGGCATGGGAATAGATACTTGGGCATTTGAAGCGCTTAGTACCACAAAAAGTGGCTTGTGCTTTGAAGTCAATGCAGCGGTGGCTCGTTTACTTGAACACAACCTCTCGAAAACTAAGGTCCAGCAGACTGAAGCGGAATTAGACCAAATAGATGATTGGATGCGTCTTAATAGCATCGAATCAAATGCTTTGACGATATATTTAGATCCAGACCGTAGAGCTGGTGGCAAACGAACATTTGGCATTGACGAGGGAACTCCAAACCTCCTCGAGCTGCAATCTGAACTATTGCAACGTTCACGTTGTGTGATTGCTAAACATAGTCCAATGCTCGACTTAGAATCATCACGCGACCTGCGGCATCTCTCAGAGGTAGTCATTGTTCAATTGCGCGGTGAATGCAAAGAAATTCTCACCATTCAAGACCGTTCTTACCAAGGACAGACAACGATAAAGGTGATTGAATTGGACACGAATGAAATACTCGAGTTTCAAGAAAAGTTCGCAGATGTCCCGTTGAGCGCCGATTGGGATCAATTTTTAATTCAACCAGCAGCAGCATTAAGTAAAAGTGGTGCTCATCATCTACTTGCAGCAGCCCAAAATTGGAAGGCTACTGCGTTCGGCAACCTCTACACGAGTGCAGTAGCTCCAAAGGCATCTAGTCATTACCGTGTATATCAAGTAATCGAAGAAAGTGCCCCTTATAAATTCAAAGGAACACTTACAAAAGCGGCCATAGAATGTATCGGGTTTCCAGAAACTGTAGATGCAGTGCGTAAAAGGTTAAAAGTGAAAGAAGGATCTACTCAAAAAGTTTTTGCCTTAGGTTCAGGTCGAAAAAAATCAATGATCCTTTGTCAACGGGTCAGCTAGGCATCTTTTTTGCTTAATTTTCAGTCTATGCGAAAACTCCACTTCTTCTTAACTCTTTTGGCGCTGTATACAACTGCGCTGCAAGCTCAGGAGGTGCTATTTGTTCCAAATGAAGGGCAATGGGAAGGACCATTCTCACATAAGATGGAGCTTAAGTATGGTGCATTGTTTTTCGAAAAGAATGGTATTCAATTCGTTTTACAGGACGCACATGCCGTAGATGACCTTCGAGGACACCATGCACATGAAGCTGGTCTGGCAGAAGACGGAGCGCTAAACTACCATGTGCTTCGCATGAAATTTTTAGATGCACAAGCAAAAGTTCCAACGGGAGAAGCCCCTGTCGAATACTTAAACAATTATTATTTGGGGGAGGATAAAAGCCGTTGGAAATCTGGTGTGAGACCTACGACAGAATTGGCTTACAGAGCGCTCTACCCATCGAGTGAACTTCGTTTTAAACAAGGAGGCGATCATCTGAAGTACGAATGGTACCTAGGAGACCCAAATGTTCTCAGCGATATCGAGTGGACGTATGAGGGCGCGCAAAACATTACCATCGATCCAGAAGGACACATTGTCATCGAGACCTCTGTTGGATCGTTTATTGAGGGCATCCCGAGCGCATGGGGTTATATAAATGGTCTTAAACAAGATCTATCTATATGGTACGAACTTCATGATGATGTGCTCTCTTTTAGCACCTCAGCTGACCTTGCCAGCCTAGATAGTGTGGTCATTGACCCACTTTTAGTGTTCACATCGTTCAGTGGGTCTTTGACTGATAATTGGGGGTTCACAGCTACGTATGACGACCAAGGTAGGCTCTATGGTGGTGGAGTCTCCTTTGCAACTGGATATGTTGCAACAGTTGGAGCCTTTCAAACCGCTTACAATGACCCTCCTGGTATCAACTTAGGATTTAATCCTGATGTCACCATATCAGTCTTTGAGCCGAATGGTCAAACGTTACTTTACGCAACCTATCTCGGTGGCACTGATCCTGACCATCCTCACAGTATGGTCGTGAACTCGTTAGGACATTTGATCGTCATGGGTACTACGGGAAGTACTGATTTTCCCACTCAAAACCCAATTCAATCGTCCAATGCAGGAGGAACTAATGTCAACATTAACGGCTACACGTTCGAGGATTCTGATATTTTTATTACGCGTTTTAATGCTACAGGATCGGCATTGCTCAGCTCGACGTATCTCGGAGGCTCGGGCAACGATGGACTCAATACAGAATTAAACAAAAATTACGGTGACGCTTCTCGTGGAGAGGTCATTGTCGATAATGCCGACAACATTTATATAACAGCCTCCACAAATAGTACTGATTTTATTTCAACGAACTGTACTTCGTGCTCTAACAGTGGTGGTCAAGACGCTGTTTTAATGAAACTCAATGCTAGTGGGACTTCACTGCTTTGGAGTAATTATTATGGTTCCTCTGCGGATGATGCAGGCTTTGGCATCAAGTATTTCAATAATCAAGTTTTTATCTGTGGCGGGACACTAGGATCTAACCTCCCCACTACCGCTGGCGGCTTCAAAACCAGTCGAGTAGGCACTTTTGAAGACGGTTATGTTGCCAAATTTAATAGCGCTACCGGAGCACTACTCCAAAGTACCTATGTGGGCACGAATCAATACGACATGTCCTTTCTTTTGGATATCGATAAACAAGGAAATGTATTTGTTTTCGGACAAAGCTTTGGTGCTTACCCTATCAGTACGGGTTCTTGGGGTACACCACAGTATCGCAGACAGTTCATTCACAAAATCAGTAACGATCTAGGTACGAGTATGGCATCTACGGCTTTCGGGTCACCACAAGGAACCTTAAACCTCGTACCTACCGCGTTCAATGTGGATGATTGTCTAAATATTTTGCTTTCAGGATGGGGCGGGGTAACGAATAATGGTTTCGCAAATACAACAGTAACTGATCTCCCTACCTCAGCGGATGCGTTCCAGAGTAGCACTAACGGTTCAGACTTTTATTTCATGGTCCTTGGAAAAAACTTCAGCACGTTCAAATACGGGAGCTTCTTTGGAGGAACAAACAGTTCTGAACATGTAGATGGAGGAACGAGTCGATTTGATGACCGAGGTAGAATCTATCAAGCGGTATGTGCGGGCTGTGGAGGAAATAGTGATTTGCCGACGACCCCAGGTGCGTTCTCTCCTAACAATAATAGCAGCAATTGTAATCTAGGCGTTATAAAGCTCGATTTTGAAACGAGTGTTATTGCGGAGGCGGATGTCGATCTTGATTATTTGATTGATACCACCTGTTACGAACTGACGTTAAGAATGAATAACAGCAGCGTCAACGCGAACGCTTACTTCTGGAATTTTGATCAAGGCGACACTTCTAATCTTGAAAACCCAACGGTTACTTTTCCGGCATTGGGAACGTACAACGTCATGCTTGTGGCGATCGATACCGTTTGCGACACCTATGACACTACCTACATCGAAATAGAACATGATACGGCCAACTTCCCTACAACAGATTGGAGCGTTGACTATACTAGTTGTGATTTATTCCGAGAAGTCGAATGGAACGAACTGTTAAACGATGCCGACTATTTCGAGTGGAATTTTGGTGATGGAAATACGCTCACTACCCGCGACTCGGTCGTACTTCACTCCTACGCCGCAACAGGAACCTATAACGCTGTGGTTACCGCTCGGGACAGTTTCTGTGATATAAGCAGTACTCAAAACTTTTTGATTGAATTTGACAATGACGCTAATGTTCCTACTGTGAGCGTATTTACCGATAGTTGCCGGTACGGAGGAGTAGATGTCGTCTATTCAAACGTAGATTCTACCATGGGTTTCGCTTGGGACTTTAGCGGAACGCCGGACACCGGAATGATTCCTTCGTTTCGCTATCCTGAATCGGGTCTTGAAAGTGTTACTTTAACCATCACAGACACCGTTTGTAATAGAGATTATGGCTTCAATTTCCTAGCTGATATCATTCGAATAGATGGCCGTGTCTTTATCCCTAGTGCATTCACACCGAATGATGATTCAAAAAATGAGCTATTCCGAATTTCTGGTAACAGCTGCTTAGAAGACCCTGTCTTTGTGATTTATGACAGTTGGGGCAATGAAGTTTTCAAGAGTGAAAATCCTTTCCAGGAATTTTGGGACGGTACATTTAACGGCAAACCGGTTCCACAAGACGTATACACCTACCGATTTACTGGAGGTGAAGAAGTCCGCATGGGAACGGTCACGATCATTAAATAAAGGCTTAAAGCAAAAACGCCTATACCGTAGGCTCTTTCGTATACAACTCTTTCAAAGCACCTAAGAATCCTTCAATGCACTTTTCTGTATTGAATTTACTGAAGGAAACACGAACAGGCTGGTATTCAGCGGTCCAATCACCAAGAGCACGAATTACGTGGGAGCCTTGATTAGAACCCGAGGTACACGCCGATCCACCGGACACACTGATTCCTTTGATGTCAAAGGAGAAGGTCAACATATCATTATCGGTCTTAGGGAATGCGATACTCAAAACGGTATACAAGCTCTTGTCGAGTTCCGCACTGCGTCCGAAGAATTTTACTCCAGGAACAATATCTTCTACTTCTCGTATCACTCTTGTTTTTAACGCTTCGATACGCTTTTGATCCTCTGCCATTTCTGAGGTAGCAATTTCAAAGGCTTTACCCAAACCACAGATTCCGATGGTATTTTCAGTTCCTGCCCTCATGTTGCGCTCTTGAGCTCCACCTTGAATAAGAGGTTTGATTCTAAGACCGCTTTTAACATACGCAAAACCCACTCCTTTCGGACCGTGAATTTTATGGGCTGAGCAGGTCAAGAAGTCGTAATGAACATCCTGTACGCTGATCGGAAGGTGCCCCATAGCTTGTACCGTATCCGAATGGAAGAGCGCATCGTATTTTTGGCACAGCGCTGATATCTCCGCAACAGGATTTAAATTACCAATCTCATTATTTGCGAACATCAAGCTGACCAAAGTTTTTGGTCCATTCTGGAGAAGTTTTTCTAGCTGTGCTAGATCAATATCTCCATGTTCATTCACGTTGAGATACACGGCTTCTACCTCACCACGCCCTACCATGAATTCAATAGGATGTCCTACCGCATGGTGCTCGATAGTTGTAGAGATGATGCGCTTAACACCTAAATCTCGCACACTACAAAACAGGGCCATGTTGTCGGCCTCAGTACCGCCAGAGGTAAAGAAAATCTCACCAGGCTCAGCGCCAATTTGCTTGGCGATGCGCTTGCGAACAACTTCGACTTCAATCTTCGCTCCGCGCCCACTAACATGAGTTGAGGACGGGTTACCAAAGTTATCCATCATACGCACCATTTCCTCTTTTACGCGAGGTTCAAGAGGTGTGGTTGCAGCATTGTCTAAAAAAATAACT
>CBFHKC010000018.1:10068-31962 GCA_965656315.1 uncultured Schleiferiaceae bacterium
ACGCCCATGGCTGAATGTTTTTGAGTGTTCTCAAAGATACGCAGGAATGCGTTTTGTTAGTTTCCTTTTGCAAGTGAGGCTAATTCATCTATGAAACGAAGTCCTAAATCTGTAGCTTCCTGCGTACTAGGTGCCTCGGTGTAGATACGAACGATCGGCTCTGTATTCGACTTTCTCATGTGAACCCAGCGGTCTGACCACGTGATTTTCACCCCATCAATGGTGCTCAATTCTTCTTCAGCGTAACGAGAAGCCATTGATACCAGGAGGGCATCGACGTCTAGCTCAGGAGTCAATTCTATCTTTTGCTTGGCCATGTAGTATTGCGGGTAACTTGATCGAAGTTCGCTCATGGTTTTCCCTGACTTAGCTAGATGCGTAAGAGCAAGCGCAATACCTACTAACGCATCGCGACCGTAGTGCAACTCAGGTAAAATGACTCCACCATTCCCTTCACCACCGAATAGACTCTGCGTGTTTTTCATTTCAGTAACCACGTTGACTTCACCTACAGCAGAAGCTGAATAGGTACCGCCCTTAGACTCTACTAAGTCACGCAGCGCCTTTGAGGAGCTCATATTACTAACTACGTGTGCTCCTGGGGTATCGATAAGGTAATCGGCCATAAGAACTAAGGTGTACTCTTCACCGAACATCGCACCCTTTTCATCTACAAATGCGAGACGATCGACGTCTGGATCGACCACAATCCCCATGTTGTATTTGCCTGAGGAACATTCTTTGATGATCTCACCCAAATGTTTCTCGAGGGGTTCTGGATTGTGAGGGAATTGGCCAGAAGGCTCTGGATATAGGTTATTGTAAGTAACGCCCATTTTGTCCAGTAGGGCTGGAATCGCGATCGAACCGGAACTATGCACTGCATCGATAACCACGCTAAAACCAGCATTTTTGACAGCCTCTGCATCTACTTTTGGCAATGCTAAGATTTCGTCGATATGCCAATCCATACCGTCCGCACACTGCTCGACTGTGCCGAGATCATCCACCTCTGCAAATTCGATAGCACCACTCTCAGCGAGCTCAAGAATCTTCGCACCATCTGCACCAGAAACAAACTCTCCTTTATCATTCAAGAGCTTTAGTGCATTCCACTGCTTTGGATTGTGAGAAGCCGTTAGAATGATGCCGCCCGTGGCGTTATATCTCGTGACAAGCATTTCTACTGTAGGTGTAGTACTAAGACCGGTGTTGATGACGTTTATCCCAAGACCTTGTAAGGTAGCAACCACTAAATCCTCGATCATTTGCCCGGATGGCCGAGCATCACGACCGATAACGACTGTAGGCTTAGAATGTGATTCTTTAAGCCATGCACCATAGCCCGATGCGAACTTCACCGCATCTACTGGTGTTAGATTGTTGTCTTGTGTACCACCGATGGTACCGCGAATGCCAGAAATGGATTTGATGAGCGTCATGAGATTAAAAATTGGTTTTGGCGAAGATAACCCTGACAAAAAGTCGCTCCAACATTGTGGAACTGAATTTGCTCTATGTTAATAACAGTGTTGATAGCCGGGACCAATTTCTCCCCTTTCTCATCACCAAAGGAAAGTGAACTACGTAAATTTCAAGTATGAGTTTTGAAGACCAAGAAGTATTGTCCCTAGTGCGCACCTACGAGCTTTCGCAGGAAGAAGGCCGTGGTCATTATTTTGATGTAGAAGACTTGGAAGCGATCGTTAACTACTATCTCGATACATCGTCTTTGGAGCAGGTTGCACAGGCTATTGCCTTCGCTAGCCAAATCCACCCTAGGTCCATCATCTTCAAAATCAAGAGTGTACAACTCGATATCGCACAGAAAAATTTCACGCACGCACAAGCGAAAATCCAGGCCTTAGAAGGTTTGGGAGACTCCAATACTGAACTTCTAGTAGCACGAGCCACGCTCCTATTGCATCAAGGTGAGCGCACTTTAGCATTGGAGATGTTAGACAATGCTTTGGAAACTGCCGAGGATCCCATAGACGTTTTGCAAGCGATGGTTGACGCTCATTTGAGCCAAGGTGAATACTTGTTGGCAGCGACTGCATTGGAAAAGCTGTGTGACCTCGATGATGAATTGGACGAAGGAACCGTTTATCAACTGGCATTGTGTCTTGATTTCACGCACAATTTTGACCGAGCGATTGCCCTTTTTGAAAAATATACACAGAGAGAACCTTACAACCCACTGCTTTGGTATCAGCTCGGTGCCTTTTGGACACGTCGTCGAAACGAAAAGAAAGCCGAAGAATCTTTTAAATGGGCGGTCACTGCTGATGACACGTTCCATGCGGCTTACTTTGAGCTCGGTAGAATATACGAACAACGCAATGATTTGATTCAGGCACTCTCCGCCTACCGCCAGAGTGTTAGCCAGGAAGTCCAGTCAGGATATATTCACTTTAGAATTGGAATGATTGAACAAGAGCTTGGCTGCCCAACAGAGGCTTTGCGAAGCTTTACAAAAGCCATTGAGATCGAAGAAGACTTAGACGATGTGCATTTAGAACGTGCACATGTTTTGTATGAGTTGAAGCGATTTGAAAAAGCTGCGATTGACTATTACATCGCTTGGGAAGATGAAAGTTTTGAAGAAGAGGATGTTCTTGACTTTGTAGAATGCCTGATTGAATTGGATCGCCTTACAGAAGCCATCACATTGCTTATCCAAGCGAAAGACCGATTCAACGATAGTTTCCAATTGCGCTTAGTACTCGCTGGATACCTTTTCGCAACCGATGATTTTATTGAAGCTGAACGCGTATTGTTAGAGAGTCTAGCGCTGAATGAGCATGCGATTGTTCTTTTTGAGGAATACTTTCCAGAACTTTTATTGGTCCCGAACATTCCTGCTACTTTAGCGCGCATTCAAGAATTTTTCAATGATTAAGAAGTACGCAAGTCTATTTTTTAAAGGTATGGCCATGGGTGCCGCCGATGTTGTCCCTGGTGTAAGTGGTGGTACAATCGCTTTTATCACCGGGATTTACGAGGAGTTCATCTCGTCACTTTCCTCCCTGAACATCAAAGCATTACAACTGGTGTTCCGTGGCCAATTCGGCACATTCTGGAACCACATTAATGGTACATTTTTAGCTGTACTTTTTGCCGGAATCTTTACTAGTATACTGTCCTTAGCCTCGCTACTAACTTATGCACTTGAACACTACGAAACATGGGTTTGGAGTTTCTTCTTCGGACTTGTCGCAGCTAGTGTCTGGATGGTGGGAAGAACCGTTGCCAAATGGAACGCTGCCGCGGTCTTGTCGTTAATTGCTGGAACGGTAATCGCCTATTTGATCACTATTGCTCCAGCTACCAGTGGAACCACAGAACCGTGGTATTTGATCTTATGTGGTGCATTGGCGATTTGTGCCATGATTCTCCCAGGAATTTCGGGTAGCTTCATTCTTCTTTTACTTGGCGCATACAGCACGGTACTTGCCGCCGTAGCCGACAGAGACTTACTCACCATCGCACTCATCGGCATAGGTGCCATATTAGGCCTTTTGAGCTTCACCAAAGCCCTCAAGTGGATTTTCAACAGCTATTACAGCATTACCATTGCGCTACTTTCCGGGTTTTTACTCGGCTCTTTAAATAAACTTTGGCCTTGGAAAGAAGTACTTACCTCATTTACGAAGCATGCCGGTACTCCTGAAGAGGAGATTGTCCCATTAACTGTACAAAACTTGCCCCCTGGCGATCACGCTATGACAGCACTCGTATTCGCTATCGCTGGTGCAGTAGTGGTTCTAGGTTTAGAATGGGCGGGCAAAAAGAAGTAAATGATGTTGAAGCTTGGTCTCATAGGATCTCCCATAGGACATAGCTTAAGTCCTACTATTTTCAACCAATTCTTTCTAGAAGAGTCTTCAGAAGCATCGTATGAGCTTTTCGAAATGAAGAAATTGCCTGCGGAAGGCATTAAATCCTTCATGCAGCAGCAGAACTTGATTGGACTTAATGTCACGATACCTCACAAAGTTGCTGTCATTCCGCAGTGCGACGCAGTGCACGCTACTGCAGAGCGTATCGGAGCTGTCAACACCTTAGTGCTTGAAGGTGAACGCTTAGTAGGCTACAATACAGACTATGACGGAATCTATAGGAGCTTTGAACATCTAGGAGATACTCCAGAACATGCCTTGATATTCGGCAATGGAGGAGCATCTAAAGCGGTCCAGAGTGTTTTAGCTGACCATGGAATTAACTTCACTGTCGTCGCTCGAAGTTCAGGCGATATAAGCTTTGAAGCTTTGACCGACTCTATGGCGAGAAGATCGCTTTGGTGGATCAACACAACTCCGGTGGGAAGTGTCGGAAATCCTTTGGATCTTTTACCCCTTCCCTACGCCGTTTTAAATGAAGAATTCGCCATATTTGACCTTGTCTATCGCCCAGTGGTTACGCCGCTGATGCAGACGGGCATTTTAGCGAAATCTACTGTGATCGGTGGAGAAATAATGTTAAATGAGCAAGCGAAAAAAGCGTGGATTTTGTTCCGTGCCGCTTACTACAAAAAATGTAGATGATGAATCAGGAAGAATTGGACCCGAAAGAAGTGAACCCAACGCTAAGCGAAGCGCAATCCACTGAGCAGCAAGATACTGCTTCAAACAACGAGGTTGTAAAAACTGTGGAAGCAGAGGATGATCACGAAGAGCCGAGAGAACAGAAATTGGCCATTCCAGATGTAGATGCCTTGTCAATAGACGAGTGTATTGCATTGATCAAAGAACACGTCGGACAATACAGCCCGGAACGCATCAAAGGCATTGTAGAAAGTGCACGTTCACGCGTACTCCGTGAGCTAAATGCAGAACGCGAAACATACAAAACCACCTATCTAGAAGAAGGCGGTAACATCATCGATTTCGAGTTCGACCAACCAAAGCGTAAAGAATTGGGTGCGATTTATGGTCAATACAGAGACCAATTGCGCAAGTTCTACACAGACCTAGAAGCTGAATTGGTCCGTAACCTTGGTATAAAACTTCAAATCATTGAAGAAATTAAGTCGCTTCCTATGATGGAAGGTAGTGCCAAGGAGAAATATGAAAAATTCAAAGTTCTTCGTGAAACTTGGAACGCTACGGGTCTGGTACCCAAGGCTGAGGCAAGAACTATTTGGGCAAACTACAACCATCACGTTGATAATTTCTTTGACTTCCTTCGCCTAGCCTACGACCTGATTGATCGCGACTACCAGAACAATCTAAGTGAGAAAATTGCAATGATCGAAGAACTCGAAAGCTTGGCCCAAGGCGAAGTGAATACAGATCTATTCAAAACATTGCAGAAAGCACATAGTCGTTGGAAGAAAATTGGCCCTGTACCTCGCGAGAAAAAAGACGAGATTTGGGACCGATTCAAGGCTGTTACTGCAGTCATTCATGAAAAGCGTGACGCTTACAACGAAGCGCTTAAAGCGGCAAACGACGAAAAGGTAGCAGCGAAACGTACGGTCGTTGAAAAAATCAATGCCTTGAACCAACATCCTTCTGAAAAACACGGTGGTTGGCAAAAAGCAAGCAAAGAACTCGAAGCATTGCGCGCAGAGTTCAAAAATATCGGATTCGTTCGCAGTGAAGAAAATGACCAAGTATGGGAAGAATACAAGGCAGCACAGCGAGAATTCAATCAATTGAAGAACGCCTTCTACAAAGAGGAGAAAAAGAAACAACGTGAAAATCTAGACGCTAAAAAAGCACTAGTAACACTCGTTGAAGGATTAAAAGACAGCGACGATTTCGCTGAAACTGCTCGAGCGCTTAAAAAAGCACAAGCTGACTGGAAAAAAACCGGTTATGTACCAAAGAAAGAAGGCGACGCGCTTTGGGAAGCCTTCCGTGGAGCTTGTAACCACTTCTTTGATCGCATGAACGGCGAACGCAAAGCAAAAGAGCAAAAGTTCTCTGCAGCTCTTAAAGCGAAAGAAGCTAAACTCGAAGAAATAAAGAGTCTTGAAATCACTACTGTAGAAGCTGCTATCTCATTGAGCGAAGAATGGTCTGCACTAGGCGGTGGAAACAAAAAGATCGAAGATGCATTCAATGCTCTTCTTGAGCAAAAACTATCTGGATTAGGGCTAAGCAAAAACGACTTAGAAAGAACACTTTTCGAAGCTCGTGTAAAGGCACTCGTGGAAGCTGACGATCAAAATGGACTTCGCCACGAACGAGGCTGGTTAAGAGATCAGATGGACAGCGCTAAAAAGGAGTTGAATCAGCTCGAAAATAACATTGCGTTCTTCTCTAGTTCTAAAGGCAACCCGCTTCTAGATGCTGCCAAAGCTAATATTGAGGCAATCAAATCGCGCGTTGACCACCTCACTGCGTTGCGCAAACTTTTCAATAGCCTACTTAAATAAGTACTATGGACTTCAAAATTCAAGCCCCATTTTCGCCGATGGGAGATCAACCTACGGCGATTAACGACCTTGTCGAAGGCTTGGATTCTGGAGTCCGTGATCAAGTACTTTTAGGAGTTACTGGTTCCGGAAAAACCTTCACCGTGGCAAATGTGATCGAGCGTACCCAACGCCCGACTCTTATTCTTTGCCATAACAAAACCCTTGCAGCGCAACTTTATGGCGAAATGAAGGAGTTTTTTCCTGAAAACGCTGTAGAGTACTTTGTATCCTATTACGATTACTACCAACCTGAGGCCTATGTGCCAAGCTCCGGATTGTACATCGAAAAGGACTTGAGCATCAATGATGAGATTGAAAAACTACGCCTAAGCACTACCTCTTCCCTACTCTCAGGCCGACGCGATGTGATTGTTGTGGCTTCGGTAAGCTGTTTATACGGTATGGGAAATCCTGAAGCTTTCAATGCATCTGTTGTGAACCTTCGGGTGGGCGATATGATCTCAAGACAAGCACTTTTGCACCAATTCGTAAATGCCCTCTATGCTCGGACCACTGCAGACTTCAAGCGAGGTTCTTTTCGCGTTAAAGGCGACACTGTGGATATTTTCCCCGCCTACGCCGAAACGTATTTTAGAATCAGCTTTTGGGGCGATGAAGTAGAGACTATCGAGCATATGGATCCGGTGAGCGGACAACGTATCGAACAAATGACCGAGATGCGTTTGTTCCCCGCGAATCTATTCGTTACTGAAAAAGACCAGCTCCAACGAGCAATTCATCAAATACAGGATGATCTGATGTCCCAGGTGGACTATTTTCGAGGAGTTGCACGTCCATTAGAAGCTAAGCGATTAGAAGAACGTACCAATTTCGATCTAGAAATGATTCGCGAGCTTGGCTACTGTTCAGGAATAGAAAACTACAGCCGCTACCTAGACGGACGCCAACCTGGTGTACGTCCATTCTGTCTGTTAGACTATTTTCCCGAGGATTTCCTCACCGTTATCGATGAAAGTCACGTAACCCTCCCACAAGTTCGCGCAATGTATGGTGGTGATCGTTCACGTAAAGAGAATTTGGTTGAATACGGATTTCGCTTGCCCGCAGCCATGGATAACCGTCCGTTAAAGTTTGACGAATTTGAGAAAATCAGAGGTCAAGCGCTTTTCGTAAGTGCAACACCAGCTGAGTTTGAGCTTGAGTTGAGCGGAGGAGTATTCGCCGAACAAGTCATTCGCCCGACAGGGCTACTTGACCCCAATATTGAAGTGCGCCCTTCCGAAAATCAGGTCGATGATTTAATGGAGGAAATTCACAAACGTGTCGAGTTAGATGAACGCGTGCTCGTCACTACACTCACCAAACGTATGGCTGAAGAGCTCACTAAATACTTCACCAGATACGATATCCGCTGTCGCTACATACATAGTGATGTAGACACTTTGGAACGAGTTGAAATCATGCGTGATTTACGCCTGGGAGTATTCGATGTACTTATCGGGGTGAACCTACTTCGTGAGGGACTGGATTTCCCGGAGGTAAGCTTAGTAGCGATTTTAGATGCCGATAAAGAAGGTTTCCTTCGAAGCGAACGTTCCTTAGTCCAAACCATAGGACGTGCTGCTCGAAATGTAAATGGACTTGCCATTCTTTACGCTGATAAGATTACCGATAGCATGCAACGTACCATGGATGAAACCAGCCGTCGTCGCGTTAAACAAGATAACTACAACAAAGCTAATGGATTAGTTCCTGTAGCACTTCGCCGAAGTAGAGAGGAAATTCTCGCTAAATCAAGTGCTGTGCAGCGCAATGTTGAGTACGAGGTTAGTAAAGTCAATTTAAAGGCTGCGGAAAAGGCGATGAACTACACGACACCCGAAGATCTCGAAAGCAGTATTCGCAAGGTGCGCAAAGACATGGAAGGAGCCGCAAAAAGCATGGACTTCATCGAAGCAGCCCGACTTCGTGATGTATTAATCGAACTAGAAAGTAAGCGCGAAAAACGCTAATTGTTTTCTAAAGATAATGGGCAACTCCAATCGCGAGCGTCCATACGGTATGGCCATCAATACGTCTGTCTAGATATAATGTAGGCGTCCATTCCCAGCGGTCATTCAAAGGCACCTCTGCTTCTAAACCGAGACGAACCAGGCTTTTAATCTCGCCTTGTTCTCTAGTAATCCCAGGTCCGACACCAATCAACACGTTGTGACTCAATCGATAAAATAGATCTAACGTTGTGACCAGTGGAGTTTCAAGCTCGACGCTTTCACCGCTTCCGTCGATGACTACATAGTTTTCAAGTTCTAAATCGCTGTGCCACCCTAGTGACCAGCTCTCACTCAAATGTAAATCGACGTCTAAACCCCACGTTGGAATAAAATAAACACCTTGTCCTTCCACATCCGGTACCATACCATGTCCCAACAAAAAGGCCAAACGTAATGGATGACGATGATGATGTGGGTCAGATAGCGGATCCAATTCTTGATGCGTCATTTCGTGATGTTGACCAAATACATTGAAAGACGTAAATAACAGAAGTACAATTAACTTTTTCAAAGCAAATATTTTGTCAAATCTGCAGTATCTTGAGTAAACACATCATAATATTTGTCACGCTATGCTAGTGGTATCCATCTTTCTTGGTCTTTTATTCATCGGAATTGCGTTTATCGTTACCCCTAACAATGCCGATACACTGCTCAGTGGTTACAACACCATGACTGATGAGCAAAAGGCGGCATTTCCCCTTGAGGAATACTTGAAAGTATTCAAAACCTTTCATATTAAATTCGGCGTATTTTTTACTTTCTCTGCGTGTAGTCTTTGGTTCATTAATGTCGAGTGGCTGGGTTATCATATGGGAATTACTCCCATCGTTGCCTATTTATTTTTTTTCTACCAAACCAAGCATTTGACAAATACCGGTACGAACAAACGCCTTTACCGTTTAGGTACAGGAGTACTTATAGCCACGCTCCTATTTATTATTGGATTGTTCGTATGGTCTGAAAGAGATTCAGACGCTGAGGTAACAGAGCTAGGGCTAGAAGTTTCGGGCGCTTACGGTGTCAATGTGCCATTCAGCGAAATAGATTCTGTAGCGCTTTTAGAAGAGCTTCCGCAGGTACTCACGCGTATTCATGGAATTTCAACTGGGGCTGTCTCTAAAGGCAAATACAAAGGTGAACATAGTGCGATACGCTACCATTTAGTGGTTGAGCACCCAACCGATTTAATTCTAGCGGTCTATCGTAAAAATGAGATGCCCCTTTTTGTAGCACTTGAAACAGTAAGTGAGCAGGGATTATTTGAAAAATTGAAAGCTGAATTGGACCAATTATAACTTAATGCCCTTCGCGTTTCCCTTGAGATACACCTCGATAAAGTTTCGCGCAAAGCCCATTCCGTAACCAGCGTTCATCGTATTTGTCGTCTTGACACTCAATAGCGCAACGGTGAGACCTTCCTTGCGTAAAGCGGCGAAGAAAACAAGCAGCATATACATAATATACGCGCTGATAGGAAGAGCTAGTAAGCTCACTTTAAATACGAAAGCCAATACCCAGAGTACAACAGCGGTATATCTGAAAAGAGTGAACACCAAAGGAAAAAGGTGTGTCACCTTCAAGTTACCGGGATGCACTTTCGCTAACAATGGACGTGCCGCACCGAATCGGAAGACTTGACGGCGGAATTGAGCAATAGAAGTACGACGCTTATGAAAGACATAAGCATCTTCAATAAAGGCACCCTTTGCACCTTCTTTCTGTAAACGAAGACTTAGTTCGACATCCTCTCCACAGACAAATGCTTCGTCGTATCCACCGACCTTGCGAAACAGTTCAGCCTTGATTCCCATGTTAAAACCCCGAGGCTGGTAACTTGTCACACTTTTCGATCCACCGCGTATTCCACCGGTCGTTAAAAACGAGGTCATGGAAAAACTGATGGCCTTCTGTAAGTCCGTAAAATCACTGGACGCAGCATCGGGACCACCAAAAAGAGTCGTATCTGGATTCGCCTCTATATACTTATCTATCGCTTTTAAATAGCCTGGAGGAATAATACAGTCGGAATCCAAGAAGATGAAATACGTCGCTTTGGAGAGCTCTGCAGCACGATTCCTAGCATTTGAAACTGGTAAAAATTCCTCGTAGTAGATCTGAAGTGGCAGTCGATCCTGGTAAGGATACACTATTGGACGGAGCTCATCACCCGGCGTCCCGTCGCCAAGGATTATTTCGAAATTGGCGCGTGGATACTCTAATTTCTCCAAACTATCCAGGAATTCTGTAACCTCGTCCGGACGCTTAAACGTCGGACTGATTAATGCGAATTTTACGTTACTCATTGATCTAGACCAATCGTTGCATCAATGGTATAATCGTGCTTCTTCGTGCTTTCACGAAGTAATAGCTCGGCAATGAATCCTACACCAAAGAGCTGCATGCCTAGAACAGTTAGCGTCAAAAGGATGTAAAACAATGGATTTTCTGTAATCAAACGCGCCTCGAGTCCTTGGCTAATCGCCCAAAGTTTAAAACCACCTAAATAGGCTAACAACGCTACAGAAAGCACAAACATCAAAGAGCCAGCAGCTCCAAAGAAATGCATCGGCCTACGACCGAATTTTCCCATAATTGCAAGTGTTCCCAAATCTAAGAACCCATTCACAAAACGGTCTAAACCGAATTTTGTGGTTCCATATTTTCTTGCTTGGTGCTGTACTACCTTCTCTCCTATTTTAGTAAATCCCTTGTTCTTAGCTAAGAAAGGGATGTAACGGTGCATCTCTCCGTATACTTCGATGTTGTGTACTACTTCGAGACGGTATGCCTTAAGTCCACAATTAAAGTCGTTTAACTGAATCTTGGATATTTTCCGTGTTGCCGCATTAAAGAGTTTCGTAGGCAACGTTTTTGTGATGGGATCATAACGTTTTTGCTTCCACCCCGAAACCAGGTCAAAACCATCGTCAATGATCATTTTTCGCAATTCTGGAATCTCTTCTGGTGAATCTTGTAAGTCAGCATCCATCGTGATAACCACATCACCGGAAGCCGCTTTAAAACCTTGATTCAAACCAGCGCTTTTCCCTTGATTACGTCGAAACGAAATGGCCTTTATATGAGAGTTTGAAGCACTGAGCTCTTGAATAACTTTCCAGCTGTTGTCTGTTGATCCATCGTTTACGAAAATGATTTCATAACTGTACCCTTCACGATCCATCACTCGAGCGATCCAATCGGTTAATTCAGGCAGACTCTCATCTTCGTTATACAATGGTATGACAATACTCAGATCCAATGTATTCATTTTATTCTCGCTCTTTTATTCGTTGCTCCCGGTTCAGTAACTCAATCCTTAAACGAGTTCTTCTGGATTTTTCTTCTTCATTGCTGCTGCAACGATCAATCCTAAGATGGCGCTAAATGCTGTTCCGAAAAAGAAGTTTTTAACTTGTGACCATAATTCGAATGGATTGTTTTCGTCCAAACGCTCCATCATGGTTTGTACCATTTCATCCGGAACATTTTGAGACTCCATTCTTTCAATGGCCATAATTTTAATATTGTCGTAGACCAATTCAGCAAATTCAGGATCAATTACGCTCATAAGTAAGATGCTAAACACCGTGGTAATCGCTGAAGCCGTGATCGCAGCAACCATAAATGCGGAGAACGCATCCTTAAAAGAAATAAAGCCTCCTCCATCTTTTTTCACCTTAGTGACTCCATAAATATAAAAACCTAGGGAAATGAATAGAAAGATTATGCTTGTCCAAGTCTGTGTAAATACGTTAGCATCAAATAGGTATGCGTATAATGTCCAAAGGATTCCGACAATAGCATACGATACACCGGACTTTACGCCGTGTTGTTGAACTGATGGATTCATGATAACTCTTGTTTTTAAACGGTTACGGTTCGGGACAAATATAGGGCTTTCACACTGATAAAAATTCTTGGAAATTCATTGCAGGTTGAGCAATACTGCCTTTACTTTGCAGTGGGCAAGTCTTACACAACCAGCTCCTGATGAATCCCCCAGGGTGGGAACGCAGCAAGGGTAATTGGTCGTAGCGGTGTGATGTAAGGAGCTTGCCCTTTTTTGGCTCTTCAAAAAAGTATTTATACTTAAAAAAGATTGTATTTTTATTTTTTTATCGCTTTTAATCTTATTTTTGAGTGATCGTTTTCACTCATGAATAAAATAACAGAAAAGCTCATAGCACTCATTGACTCCAGATGGAGTAATGTGCTCATCCTCATTTTTGCTGGAGTAACATCATTTTTTGTCTTCAAAGGAGCTATTTCTAAGTATCGTGGTGATTCTTACCGTGAGGTATTTCGTATAAATGAACTTTTTCATGAATTCACTTCATCGATTCAAACTTATTCCAAATTAATACAGGGCTCCACAACACCTGAAGGTATTCTTGAAAAGTTACTTGATAATGAGAAGATATTTCAAGTAAGACTGATTGACAGTCTTGGTTTCGAGGTAGTTAAATACGACAAATACGGCTTTGACAATAAAAATAGAATTAATTCCAGACCCTATTGGGGGGCATTAAGCGCGCTTGACACAGACAGATGGCACATTACGAAGGCTGAAAATAATATAGAAAATAACCCTATTACGAATGAACAAACGATTACGGGAAACACCATTCGTGTATTCTATCGTCTCCCCCATTCTCTTATTACTTCTGAAAATCAAGTTGTACACTACTTCGGTGTAAATTTAGATTACCACATTTTAGAAACTAAACTTGACTCTCTATTTCCAAACCAGGATTTATACCTTTTAGAAAATGGGGGTGCACATGGACCTTTGGAATTTATACGAGGCCTTAATTTGATCATTGAAATACCACTAAACATAACTTTTGACGGTAAACGTTGGTCCATCCTAGGCATTAGATATTCTTATAGTTTGTTAGGCCCACTTTTATTTTTGATGTTCTTTTCTGTAGTTCTCATTCTAATTAAAAGGGGCATAATCAACTGGAATAAGAGCCGGATAACCGAAGAACGACTCAATGTTCAATCCAAATTTGTACAATCCTGGGTAAACATGGCATCCCATCATTTCAGACATCCACTGGCAAATATTTCCGCCCGGCTCGATATCTTGAAATTCAAGGATACACCACCTACCGTGGAAGAAATCGAAGTAATCCAAAACAGCTTTACTGAATTTCTGGATGTCTTTGAATATTTGAAGAAATTACAAGTTTTGAGCGACCTCGAAAACCGCTCTAAAGAATGGTATAGCCTGAAGAAACTTAACGAATTATTTGAAAATCGAAAAGCCAATAGTTTTGATATTGAAGGTATTCCAGCTGAATTTGAAAACTTCATGGTCTGGGTTGACCCACTTCCTTTCGAATGGGCATTGAGTGAGATAGTAGATAATGCTATCGCGCACAGCAACGGAAACAAGGTTGTTACATCAATTAACCACACAGATAATTACGTCGCCTTGAGAATCGAGGATAATGGCATGGGTATACCCCAAAATATTATAGAACTCTTGAACTCGGACTTGAATAAATCGAGTGACAAAGGATTTGAATCTGGTTCTTTTGGCTTGGGACTACTTCAATTCTCAAAGATTATTCATCTGCATGGATTCGAGATTAAAGCAAAGAACTTACCCATTGGAGGATCTAGAATTGAAATAAGGATAGCACACAACCGTATTCTGAGAAAATAAGCTGTTTACATTTTAACAGCTTTTAATGATTTTAACTTTTAAGAGATTACTTTTGTAACTCATTAACAGTATTTCTACACATGAAATTTTTCATCGACACAGCGAATCTGGCGCAAATCAAAGAAGCTCAAGACCTTGGTGTACTTGACGGAGTAACCACGAATCCATCACTAATGGCTAAAGAAGGTATTAGCGGTGAGCAAAACGTATTAAACCATTACAAAGCGATCTGTGAGATTGTTGAAGGTGATGTCAGCGCAGAGGTTATCTCTACAGACTACGAAGGAATGGTTCGCGAAGGCGAAGCTCTTGCAGCTCTAGACGAGAAAATCGTCGTTAAAATCCCGATGGTAAAGGACGGTGTAAAGGCATTGAAATACTTTTCGGACAAAGGCATCAAAACGAATTGTACACTAATTTTTTCAGCAGGTCAAGCACTTCTCGCTGCCAAAGCAGGTGCTACTTACGTGAGTCCATTTATCGGCCGATTGGACGATATCAGCACTGACGGTTTAGGTTTGATCGAAACGATTCGCGTTATTTTCGATAACTACGGATTCGCTACTGAAATCTTAGCAGCATCTGTTCGCCACCCAATGCACATCATCGACTGTGCTCAGATTGGCGCTGACGTAATGACTGGACCATTGAGCGCTATCGAAGCACTTTTAAAACACCCCCTTACTGATATCGGTTTGGCCAAATTCCTAGAGGACCACGCTAAAGCGAACAGCTAAAATTGGTGTATATAACCACCGACTTTTATAAGAAGCCTCGCTGTATTGCGGGGCTTTTTTTATCTTACCTGTTCATCTCCAAACCAACCTGAACAACATGGTGTATTCTATTTTTCCAGAGAGTATCAATCAAAAGACTCTTCAAGAGTGTGTCGAAAGATTTGAGCGCGGTGAGGTCGCTATCATCCCAACGGATAGTGTATATGCCATTGCAGGTGACTTTCAGCATCCTGCCGCCTTGAAAAAACTGGCTTTAATAAAAGGTGAAAAAGTAAAAGAAGCCGAATTTTCCTTCTTGTTCACAGATCTTAGTCAGGTCGCCGAATACACACAAAGTATCAACGGCCCCACCTTTAAACTATTGAAGAAATGTCTACCGGGCCCATATACGATGGTGCTTGAAGCGAATATCAATCTCGCAAAAAAGCTTGGCCAGAAACGTAAGACAATCGGTATTCGTATTCCCGATAACCCCATAGTTCAAGCCATTTGTGACATGCTAGGACGCCCTTTGGCTTCTACTTCCCTTCACCATGACGATGAAATCCTGCAGTACCCAACCGATCCAGATGAAATTGTTGCTCAATATGCAGATAAGGCCGATTTTATGATTGATGGTGGATGGGGAGACAACATCCCATCTACAGTGATCGATCTTAGTACCGGCGAGCCTACAATTATTCGAGCGGGAAAAGGAGATCCTGATGTGATCTAACCCAATCTTCTAGACCCTTACGATTCACTTTCCCCTGTCCTACAGTAGGGAGTTCAGTACATACTATAGCCCATTTTGGAAGTACAGTTGACCAATCCTTTTTAATAATTGGCCAATTTTTAAGCATCTTACGCTGAGAAATGACAAGAACTGGAACTTGACCAAAATTCTCGTCTGGAATCGGAACCATAATGGCTTCAATCCCGCGTTTACTAAGAAATTGCTCCCAATGCGTGGGGTGTATTTTCACTCCGCCCGCGTTGATTACCCAACCCGATCTTCCCAGATAACGAAAGGCTTTCTGTCCAATTACTTGAACGAGATCTTCAGTAATTAGTTGTTCTATCCCCAAGTGTGGTGCACTTATAACGAGATGACTGTCTTCATTTATCCAAAAGCGTGTTTCACCGACCCCTTCGTACACGGAGTCCCCTACTTTTCTTAGCGCAACATGTGAGGCTGTTTCCGTCATTCCGTATCCGATATAGACGCGTCTTCCTTCTATCGGAATATCATACAAGGCCGGTAAGGATGAGCCTCCCAACAAGACTACTCCTGAAAAAGTGTCCCATCCTTCGGCTTGTTCAATGGCAATATATTGGGCTGGAGTTAATGGAACGAATGCAAGGTTGTTCGGTAATGTAGGACGAGCTTTAGGTTCTTGAAGTACCAATTCTAATCCACCCAAACATGCTCGTAATACCATCATAGCTCCACCAATATATTGGGCGGGTAGTACAAGTAAGGCTCTATCACCAGGAAGCAATGAAAAATAATCTAAAGTAGCTTTAGCTGAAGCCTCGAGCATTTGACGGGAATGCTTGATTTCTTTAGGTGTCCCCGTTGAACCACTCGTATGAAAAGTATAGTATTCCTTGTCTCCCATACAAAAGGAAACCATGTCTTGAATTGGCTTGACCCAATCTTCAACTACTCCTAAAATGACAAATTCACTCGGGGTAAACACCTTATCATCTAAAATTATCCGTAAAGCAGGATGCATCATGATTATTTGGGTATAGTTTTTGTTTATTGCAAGTCGATTATGAAGACATATAAAACGCTGTTAATATACGTTACGATGTTGTGTTTACCGATGCTAGTCATGGGAACAAACACAGCTGAAGACTCCTATGTTTGGGTAACAGTAAAAAATGTGTCCACCGAAAAACCAGTAGAGGGAGTTAGCGTCACAGTGAACGAAAATTTCGTTGGTGTTACCGGGCCACTTGGCCGGATTCGAATACCTTCTGTAAGCACAAGTACTTCTATTGGATTTTACCATACCAGTTTTGCCCCAAAGGTCTATCCCTACAGGCTTCTCGCGAGAAATAATTTCGTAGTCCTACTCGAAGAAAGCGTGTTGAATATTCAGGAAGTCGTGATTAAAGCGAACCGGGTGGAACAGAATTTTCAGAAAACTGCTCAAGAAATAAGAACGATTTCTGCGAAAAGCATGTCGAATCAATTTCAGGCAAATACAGCAGATGCGCTCGGTTTAGATCCGAACATTTTTATTCAAAAAAGCCAAGGCGGCGGTGGTTCACCGATGATTCGAGGGATGAGCACATCACGTGTTCTTTTACTTGTGGACGGTATACGAATGAACAATGCCATTTTTCGTTCTGGAAATGTTCACAATGTAATTAGCATTGATGCTGAGTCCATCTCAGATTTAGAAATTAGCCTAGGTCCAGGTAGTGTTCTTCATGGCTCTGATGCGATGGGTGGAGTGATGCACATCAATACGTATGATGCCCATTATGGAGATAGCAGTGAAGTATTGCAAAGTCTAGTATTCAGTTTTGCTTCACAAACTGCACAGCTCACGCGTAGACCAAATTTCAGAATGAATTACGGCGGTACCCATTGGGCTGGAATGACCTCGATCACCTACTCTCAGTACAGTGATATTCGAATGGGGAAACGCGTTTTATCCGGAACCCCTGAAGAGGATGTGAATAACATGCTCTTTGTATGCCGTCCTTTGTCTTTTGGAACCCTCGATACCTTAGTGAAAGCAGAAAACCCTTATTTACAAGAAAATACGGGATATGAACAGCGGAATTTTACGCAGAAATTTAAGTTCCGAGTTTCCGAGCGCTCTGAGATTAAGATTGGCCAATACGCTAGCTTATCCAGTACCATCAACCGCTATGACCGTATCATTCAAACAAAAAATGGGCTGCCCAAATATTCCGTTTGGGAATACGGCCCTCAGTTTTGGCTAATGAGTTTTGCCTCATTCGAAAACCGCAGCATTACTAAATTATCCGACTGGTATAAAATCACATTATCTGGTCAATTGTATGGCGAAAGTCGCAACGTAAGGAAATACAACAACGTAATTGGCAGAATACAAACTGAACGTGTGAATATCGGCCAATTGTCTTTCGACGCAAGTAAAAAAATCTCGAAAAGCGCGCAACTTACCTACGGAGCCGAGGCCTTGACTAACACTGTAGGGAGTTCCGCTTTGTACTACAACCAACTCAACCTTGAGGATACCTGGAGTGCTCAATCGCGCTATGCCGACGGTAGCATTTGGAACAGCGCTTCGGTTTTCGCAAATACGAACATAGACTTGACCCCAGCACTTGCCTTGAATAGCGGTGCCCGCCTGAATGCAATATCCATGTTTACTCCGATCCGTTTTAACGGCCTTCAAGAGGATGCCTTATTCAATTTTATTGCGCCAAGCGGTTCCATAGGCCTCACGTATTATAAGCCTACCTTTAAGTACTTCTTAAGCCTAAGTTCAGGTTTCCGTGCACCCAATGTCGACGACGCCTCCAAAGTGTTTGACTCTCAGCCCGGAGCACTAGTCGTTCCTAATTCAAATCTTAGAGAGGAGCGATTGTACAGTGCTGAAGTAGGTATGAAGCAGCGCCTAAACTCCTGGATAGCGTTTGATGGCAGCTTCTATTACAGCTTCTTGGACAATGCATTATTACGTGCACCGTTCCAGTTTGATGGGAATGACAGTGTGCAATACGACGGAACGTATTCCCAAGTGCTTGCCATTCAAAATTTAGATTTCGCGTGGATCTGGGGGTACCAATTCGGTCTTCGTACCCAAATCAACAAGCATTTTTCTTGGACGGCACACCTCTCCCATCCTTTTGGACGGGACAGCCAGGGTCAAAACCTACGACACGTTCATCCCCTAAACGCAACCAGCCAACTCGTTTTCAAAAAGAAAAAATGGAGTGCAAATATTGTAGGGCGATACAATGCTAAAGTCTCAGCAGAGGATTTAGCACCAAGCGAACAATCAAAGACGCACATTTACGCGATCGATAGCGAGGGAAATCCATACAGCCCGCAATGGTATACTTGCAATGTTCACGCAAGTTATATCTTCAATAAAAATATGGTGCTACGTCTTGGTATAAATAATATAACAGACGTACAATACCGTCCTTATTCAAGTGGTATTGCCGCGCCAGGGAGATCCTTCTTCATAGGACTCCGAGGTTCTATTTAAAATTTCAACAGGTTCAAATCCCAACCTTCGTTAACAGAGCCAACTACTGACAATTCGCCGCCATGCACGCGTAAAGGCGCAGGAATATTGTTCGTATAAAGACTTCCTGTACCGAGACCTTGCGGGATAGGATTTCGCTTGGTAAATGCCCATTGTGCAATCGCATTTAATCCCAAATTACTTTCTAAGGCCGAGGTTGCCCACCAGCCAATTCCGCGTTCAGTGGCTACATCAATCCACTCATCACTTCCTCTCCAGCCGCCTATAAAACTTGGCTTTAAAATGATGTATTGAGGTTGAATCTTCTCCAACAAACGAATTTTATCTTCTTTGTAAAAGACACCAATCAAACTCTCGTCAAGTGCTATAGGAATGTGCATACGTTCAGCAGCAGCTTTTAACCCATCCACTTCTGAAGGAGGTAATGGCTGTTCTATACTATGAACAGCTATATCTTTTAAAAATACACTTATCTCTACAGCCTTTTCAAGATCGAATGCGCCATTAGCATCGACTCGAATCTCTAATTCAGCGGGAGAAAATTGTTTCCGGATATAGTTCAATAATTGACGCTCACTTTCCCAAGAAATGGCTCCAACCTTCATTTTCAATGTTTTAAACCCTTCATTCAATCGCTTGGTAATCTGATCCATCATGAAGTCTCGATCGCCCATCCAGATAAGGCCATTGATGTATTGTGGTTCTGTTCCAGAAGAAAACGGCGATGGGAAATGTTCGAAGCCATTTTTCAGATGACTAAAAGCCTGTTCTAAAGCGAATTGGATACTCGGGAATTGCATGTTTACTTCATACAATGCATCCAAACCAATATGAATGTTTTGAATGGTCCACAGGATTTGATCTTCGAGCTCTGGGACATCATCACATGAAAGTCCTTGAAGTACCCCTACTTCACCATACCCGATACGATCGTCCTCTTGTAATCGAATAAAATAGCTCTTCTTCTGGTATAAGGTTCCTCTTGAAGTCCCGCTAGGCTGCTTAAAGTCTAACGTGTAAGAAGTGTATGTCGCTTGTATCATAGAGTCAAACTCAATGCGGTAATTATACAATACAATAGGGTAATGAGGGCGGTAGGCTTCAGTAAAGCGTCCAATTTTTGAGGATCATCGGCTTTTGAGAACTTACGCAGCACAAACCGTTGAGCAAACAAGAATCCTAGGAATGCTATAACAGGGTAGCTTTCCTTGGTCATCGTAGCTGCATATAAGCTAAATACTAAGGCTAATAATTGCGCCAAACCCATCAATACCTTAAAATAACCTCGACCCCATCTATTGCCAAATCGAACCACCAACGTGCGCTTCCCATTGGCCTGATCACCTTCTCTATCTCTAAGGTTGTTCAAGGTTAATACCGCTGCACTCAGTGCCCCAGCGACAGTAGCAGGAACTAAATCTATCAAAAAGAAGGACTCCGTAAATAGTGCGGCACTGCCAATCACTCCCGTGTAGCCAAAGAATAAAAACACGAAGACATCTCCGCCTCCCCAATATGCATAAGGGTTCGTTCCTAGCGTATAAGAACGAGCGGCCCATATTGCTGTAACATGTATTACGTAAAAAACGATCTGAACCCATAGCGCAGAGAACGCTAAAACAATCAATGCTGCTCCAAAGACGAGAGCTAAAACAGTGCATAATAAAACCGCTCTCTTCATAGCCGCCACCGAAATCGCTCCTGACGCTACGGCGCGTTGTTCGCCTTTTTTCGCATCGTCAGTTCCTCGAATTCCATCGCCTAGATCATTGGCGTAATTGGACAATACTTGGTAGAAAAAGCTAGTAAGAACAGCAAGCACAAAAAGAACTGCATCAAACGATCCTGGCTGGTGAAAATGTGCTAAGCCTGCCCCGAGCGCAATAACGGCAAAGGCAAGCGGTAACGTTCGCAGACGAGCTGCTGAAATCCAAGGTTTGATGGAAAATGTAGTGGACGCGGTGGTCTTAGTCATTGATTATCTTGACCCATAACTCGACTTCCTTGCCATTTTGTTCTGGGGTAAGATCTTTCTTTGAAATTTCTACTTGCTTTCCGAAATGCTCAGCAGAACCCTTGATCATACCAATTCCAAAATCTGCCATGGCACGTTCACTTTCATAGATCATTTTGAGATTGTCCTCATCGATTCTCTCGTAAGTAAACGACGGCAGTGAAGCGTCTGGGAATTGTTGGTTAACATGTACGTGCACGTGGTCTTCCAATGATTCCAGAAATCCAAATAGATCAATGCCCTCACCTAAATACTTCGCGTACGATGTCGCTAAAATACTGAATAAGTAATGGCCATAGCTCTCTAAAACATCACTTACCGAAATTTCAGTATGCTTGTGCGTTTGTCCAACAACAGCTGATAACGATGAAAACGGATAGGTTCCCATAGCATCATAGCTTTCCCTATCACCAGCATTTGCATCTCGGAGAATGAAATCTTTCAATTCCTCGCCATATGAGGTGACCAAATAATCAATGTACGTTTGGAATATCAATCCTTTCATCTCGGTAAGCTTTATTTCGTTGTACACAAAATTGAGCTTTTTAGACCAGTGAAAATAAAGTTGCCACCGGAAGCAGTTCAAAACTACGTATGAGTGAAAAAACTTAAGTTTAGTAATTCTATTCAGGATTTGGCTAAGACGAAAACGCTACCTCGAAGCCAGTAGTCTCAACGCAACATCGGTGTTCGGTGACTCCATGGTATTTGCATCCACTAGGGTACACCCCTTGACCGACATCAATATTTGACGAAGTTCATCACCGCTATCAGCCCTGGCAAAGTTTGCATGATACGCAGTAGCAATAGCCTCTAGATTCA
>CBFHKC010000018.1:32060-36646 GCA_965656315.1 uncultured Schleiferiaceae bacterium
ACCTTCATGGGATTGGAAAAGACTGCTCTTGCCTGCGGATCGGCTTCCCTTGCACCCGGTAGCCAATCAAAAATTGCCCCTACTCCATTATTCAAAACCACAATGGTTAGATTATCAGGCAGAGATGGAATATTTAGAGCATTTGAATCATAAATAAAACTTTGGTCACCGATAAGGCACCAATGCTTCTGGTAAGGAGATGCTATTGCTGCACCTATAGCCGTACTCAAACTACCATCTATGCCTGCAACTCCTCTGTTACTTAGAACATTAGTTTGCTTTGGAAAGAACCCAAAATAACGTACTGCAGTACTGTTGCTTAAATGCAGGATATCCGATGACTGGACGTGTTGGAACAACAGATATGCGGCAAGGGCATCACTCCAGACCTCTGGTACACGATACAAAGGAGCATGAACAACCTTTGGAATCTTTTGCTCAATGAACTTTCTAAGTTGAAGTATAAAATCAACTTCGGTCTTCACATGAATGAACGAAATAGCATCTGTGACTTCCCAAGCGTGATAAGGATCGATATGCAGGTGCGTCTGTAGCTTTAACGAACGCAAATGAAACTTCGGCTTTTTGTCAATCCACTGTCCCCCTAAACTAACTACGGTATCTGGCTGAAGTTCAAGAACTGCATTCATCGGTCTTGCCCAAGTATGGTCTAGCAATCCTGAAGTTGGATCTGCAAAAACCGGATAAACCCAGTCTTTCTCGGAGAGAATTGCACGAACGACTTTACTTTGAGGAGGGGTTAATTGGCCGATCAAAATAACCGTGGAACGACTTTTCTCAAGGTGGCACCTCACCTCGCTTACATCAATCTTTGGCACTTCAGCCTTCATCGATAGCCCCCATTTCTCAACCGATCGAAACTCAGTCGTATCGTAGAGAGGCTCTTCAAAAGAAATATTGAGATGTACCGGAAAATGATTGTTTATCGAGCGACTTACTTCTTCTATGAGTTGGCCCATTCGATCCCGACTCATAGTTTCGTCCAAATGAACACTCTTTCCTATGTGTGGGTGGTAAAACTCCTTCTGGTAACACGTTTGACCCTCACCCTTATAGATTCGATTTGCAGGACGATCTGCAGAAACAATCACGAGAGGAAGGCGGCTGTGAAATGCCTCTAATACTGCAGGATGATAATTTGCAAGTGCACTACCCGAGGTACAGCAAACCGCGACTGGAGAATGTTGTTGCTGAATCATGCCCAAAGCCATGAAAGCCGCAGAACGCTCGTCTAAAATTGTAATTACCTCTATATTTGGATGAGCAACGGCAGACATGATTAGAGGTGCATTTCTACTGCCTGGTGAACAAATAATTGTTTTTACTCCCCACTCGACAAGAGCATCTATGGTCCAATTCGATATGGGTTTGTTTGAAGTCTTCATCCGTTAACAGAGCAGATCCTTTAGTGCAGCCATTTTATACTGCGTCTCATTCCACTCATCCAAAGGTACACTGTCTTTTGTGATTCCGCCGCCTGCAAAAAATCGAACACCACCTTTGTGCCATTTCATAGTCCGTAAAAGTACAGATGCAGTAGGATGATCACCTAAAAGTGCAATATAGCCCGTATACAGCTCGCGATTATGCTGTTCCAATTGATGAATCAGCGCTCGTGCCACGTTAGTTGGTGTTCCACAAACCGCAGGTGTTGGATGCAATGCCTCGAGTACATCAGCTACTCGAAGTTGATCGCTTGTAGTATGTACCCAAGATTGTATATGCTCAACAGGACCTGCACCCCGTGTTCTGGGCTCCGAGCATGTCACTGAGCCCCCAAATAGCTCAAGGGTCGAATAAATCTCTTCGGTTACATACTGCTGTTCCGTGAGTTCTTTTTCACCCCACTGCTCGATTCCCTTCAAACGTGTTCCCGCCAAAGACATGGAACGGTGTCCCTCTACAGTTTTTTCTAAGAGAATTTCAGGAGTTGCTCCCATCCAATCGCCAAGCTCAGGATGTGATAACGCGAATACTGTACAGTCGCTATAATTCTCTTCAAGGGCCTTGAAAGTTGCTTCTGGGCTGGACTGATCCGATAAAAAATATGAGCTACGACTCAAAACTACTTTATGCAATTCCGGCTGCAAATGTATCTGCTCTATCGCCTGCTTCACAAGTTGTGTATACTCTTGTTCGGCTACCTCGTAATCTAATGAGAACGGAGTTTGTGCAAAAGAGGACCAAAAATCTGATGCTTCCAGCTCCTGTGCATAACTAAAATACGCTGGGCTCCCAGAGAATCCGCGAAGCACTACTTCTGCATGTTCTTTGTCAGTGTCCACCAATTCATGCGTGGCGGTTGATTTTCCGGGAATTCGAATCCGTAATTTTAGCATCACTTACGCTGCTTGATGAAATTTAACAACTTCACCATTGAGATCAATTCTCCTTGCTGATTTTCCACTCGAATATGAAACAAATGCGAGCTCTTTCCTCGATGAACGCACTCTGCAGTGGCAATCAAAAGACCAGTTCTAGCACTTTTTACATGGTTAGCTGAAATTTCTGCACCAACCGCCAATTCAGTCTTTCGATCAATCAACATTTGAGACGCTGCAGACCCAACACTCTCCGCTAGAGCAACTGTTGCACCACCATGCAGTATCTGCATAGGCTGGTATACCCGAGAGTCTACAGGCATCGTAGCCTGAAGCATACCCGTTTTCGGATCTGCATCGGTGTACGTAATTCGCAAGGTCTCCATCAACGTACCTGTGCAGATGCTGTTGAATTGTTCGAGGACTTGTTCTTTGGTTATGTGTTGTTCCATGGGCTGCAAAAATACTATCCAATAGGGCTGTTATAAAATCGGAACGAAAAAAAGCTGAAATGCAGGTGAAGGCTCTTATTTTTGTCGTTTCTGATATAACCGAAAAACAGGTAAAATGATCACTGTAACTTTTCCAGACGGAAACCAGCGCGACTACGAATCCGGCACAACTGCCATGGACGTAGCAAAAAGCATCTCACATGGTTTGGCAAGAAATATTCTCTCAGGTAGCTTTAACGGGCAGACCGTAGAGTTGAATGACCCATTAACCACAGATGGCACATTGCAGTTTTTCACCTGGACAGACGCTAAGGGAAAAGAGGCGTTTTGGCACAGCTCTGCACACGTTTTAGCACAAGCCATCGTGCACTTCTACCCTAGCGCAAAACTGACTATCGGTCCTGCGATAGAGAAAGGATTCTATTACGATGTAGATTTCGGTGAGGAAACAATCGGCGAGAAAGATTTCGAACGCATTGAAAAGCAAATGCTAGAATTTGCCCGTGCAAAGAGTGAATTTAAGCTTCGCGCAGTGACTAAGGCAGAAGCTTTAGAAGCTTATAAAGACAACCCCTACAAGACTGAATTGATTCAGAATCTTGACGATGGAACCATCACTTTCTGTGATCACGCTGACTTTACCGATCTATGTCGTGGTGGACACATCCCACATACCGGATATATCAAGGCTGTGAAAATCATGAACGTAGCGGGTGCTTACTGGCGCGGTGATGAAAATAATCCGCAGCTCACACGCGTTTATGGTGTTTCCTTCCAGAAACAAGGTGAGCTTAAAGAGTATTTGGAACTCCTGGAAGAAGCAAAAAAACGTGACCATAGAAAACTTGGTAAAGAGTTGGAACTGTTCACGTTCAGTCAACGGGTCGGACAAGGTCTTCCGTTGTGGCTTCCAAAAGGAGCTGCACTTCGCGAGCGTCTCGAGAATTTCTTGAAAAAGGCACAAAAGAAAGCTGGTTATGATGGTGTAATCACACCTCATATCGGTAACAAAGAATTGTACGTGTGCTCTGGACACTACCAGAAATACGGTAAAGACAGCTTCCAACCGATAAACACACCGGAAGAAGGCGAAGAGTATTTACTCAAGCCGATGAATTGTCCGCACCACTGTGAGCTTTACAAAGCGTTGCCAAAATCTTATAAAGACCTCCCTGTACGTTACGCTGAGTTCGGTACCGTCTACCGTTACGAGCAAAGTGGGGAGCTA
This sequence comes from uncultured Schleiferiaceae bacterium, assembly GCA_965656315.1. GTDB lineage: Bacteria > Bacteroidota > Bacteroidia > Flavobacteriales > Schleiferiaceae > UBA10364. The sequence goes on from CBFHKC010000018.1 coordinate 36,083, forward strand.
CACGGTTTGACGCGCGTACGTGGTTTTACACAAGACGATGCGCACATCTTCTGTACTCCTGACCAATTAAAATCTGAATTCAAAAGTGTAATAGATCTTGTCTTATACATTTTCAAAACGCTCGACTTTCAAGATTACGTGGCTCAAGTAAGTTTGCGCGACCCTAACAAACCAGAGAAATATATCGGCTCTGATGAGAACTGGGAAAAAGCAGAAAGTGCCATCATTGAAGCCGCTGAAGAAAAAGGTTTGAACACCATCGTTGAATATGGTGAAGCTGCATTCTACGGACCGAAACTAGACTTCATGGTCAAAGATGCGCTTGGAAGAAGCTGGCAGCTTGGTACGATACAAGTAGACTACAACTTACCAGAGCGCTTTGAACTCGAATACAAAGGCAGTGATAATGAAAGCCACCGCCCGGTTATGATTCACCGAGCTCCATTCGGATCTATGGAGCGCTTTGTTGCTGTTCTTTTGGAACATTGTGGTGGTAACTTCCCATTATGGCTAACTCCGGAACAAGTAAAGATTTTACCTGTTAGTGAGAAATACAATGAGTAT
>CBFHKC010000019.1:0-34394 GCA_965656315.1 uncultured Schleiferiaceae bacterium
AAAACAACCCGTACGTGCTATTGAAATTTCGGTGGAATCAAACGCAATACTGGTGGCATCATAAACGGTGGCCGTGATGTACACGGTGTACATCGAATCGGTTACATAAATATACACAGGTACCGTGAGGGACCCCGCTGTGGTTGGGTTGATTTCAAAGTACAGCGTTGAAGTGTCGTAGGAGGCTACATCTGCTAATTGGCCAATGAAGCTCGAATACGTTGAAGAGATAGAATCTACATCGATCAGCTTACACCCCGGGTTGGTGATCCATAAGGAATCTTGGTGCCATTGCCCTGTCGGGATACTGCCTACATTCAGCGTGTCTTCTACCGGAGCAAATGTATAATCCCCAGTGATCGTGACTTCGACCTCCAAGGTATCCCCGTTTATGGTAGTGTCGTTCGATTGAACTGCGAGGAATGAATAATAAGTGCCTGCGGAAAGGCCTGTCGCATCATAACTCAAGCTCATCGTCGCGCTGTTACCGCCCAAAATAGTGGTCGCCGTCGGGCTGATCGTGAGATTACTATTTGCGGGACCATCTCCGATCTGAATGTCATCAATCAAGGCAACATCCGAGGAATAGTCGTTCACCAACCGAAGGTGCGAAACGTAATCTGCCGACGTGTTTGAAGTAGGATTTAAAAAACTGTATTTGTTGTAAAAAGTACCGTCGATATACAGGTCGAAAGTTTCAGCGGTCCAGTCGATATTTTTGTATTCGATGTGCACCCAAGAGCCCGATGTTTTCGTAACGTAGTCGAATCCTAGTGATCCGCTCAGCATCTTTCTTCGGATTCCGATTTGCCCGGTGCCGTACCAGAACGTATATCCCAACACGCTAGGAGCAGAAGTATTGCCTGAGGACATTTGGAATTTACCTGCGCGCCAACCCGATGAAGTCGCCTTGGTTTTATAACTGAAGTAGGTCGGTTGAAATCCTGGTCCCGATTTATCCAACGGAATTTCCAAGACGTTGGAAGAACCGGCGTTAGAATACTGCAAAGAATGACTGCCTTGGGCGGCATCGGTGACACGAGTGTAGGTCGCTGTACCAGACTGCATGGAAGCTCCTTCGAGGGAATTGTCAAAAGTGATGCGCTCCACTCCGGAGGTATCAAAGGTTTGAAAGTCTGCCGTAAATACGCCTGCGTTACTGCCGTTTGACAGCGTCCAATATTCTGTAGCGATCGTGCCACAAGCAAGCGACATAGTAATAGGATCGGTGTAGGGTTGTAGGCTCGGCGCTGAAGCAATGGTGATCGTTTTAGTCACCGTATCGCTCGAAGCACAGTTAGTTGCGATCAGGGTAACGGTGTTTGATCCCGCACTAGTAAACGCGTGCGAAGGATGTTCAAGGGTCGAGGTGGTGCCGTCACCGAAGTCCCACAAGTAGCTGCCTCCATTTGAGGTGGTATTTAAAAATTGGATCGGGGTGTTGTAATTCTGTGTAGTCGTAGTTTGCGAGAAATTTGCGGAAGGTGCCACGGTGTCTGTAGAACTCCAAGACGCTAAAAATCCCGCTGCGTTCCCAAAATAATTGGAATAAAAACGAACCGTTAGTGCTCCATTGGTCGATACAATGGCATTTCCGCTGTTCGGCAAAGATGTACCGGTATAAAAACCGACATACGTGCTTGAGGTACTTTCTCCGTCCCAGATTTGCACATAATCTGAACTGTGGTACATGTCAAACGAGGAAAACGTTAAGCTCACCTCCCCTGTCGGTGGCTTGATGATGTAGTACCCGTTATTGTAGGTGGTGTAGTTTCCGTTCAACCCGCCGGCATCAACGAGAAAACCAGAACATGCCTCGGCAGTATCCGTAGTCCCGTTAGTGGGCATGGTGTATATGGTCTGTGCGGAAAGCCCCCAGCTTAACACACTGATTAACAGAGTAAAACACTTTTTCATGCAGCTATCTTATAAAAAGTAAAAATACGACATTTCTCTATTCAAGAACCATGAATGAGTAAACGACCGATTCACCGAGTTTCGCGGTGAAAACAGAGATCTCAACAACTAGTGACATCTATCAGTACGAGGTGTTGGATTGGACCTTATTTTTGCACTGTAAATCCAATTTTGGAAACCATGATAGAAACGGATCTCCTTATTATCGGCGCAGGGCCTACCGGATTATTCACTGTCTTTGAGGCGGGGTTGTTAAAGATGAAATGTCATTTGATCGACTCGTTGCCACAGCCAGGCGGTCAGCTTGCAGAAATTTATCCTAAAAAACCAATTTATGACATCCCCGGCTACCCGGTAGTTATGGCGGGAGAATTGGTCGATAATCTCATGGAACAAATCGCACCATTCAATCCCGGGTTTACCCTCGGAGAAAGCGCTGCGACTATCGAAAAACGCGAAGATGGGAAGTTCATTGTGACTACAGATAAAGGAACAAAGCACCTCGCACCATCCGTAGCCATTGCTGGCGGCCTCGGTGTCTTCACACCTCGAAAACCTCCTATCGAAGGCTTATTTGCTTATGAAAATAAGGGTGTCGACTACATCATCAAAGATCCAGAGAAATTCAGAGACCAGCGTGTAGTCATTAGTGGCGGCGGTGATTCAGCACTTGACTGGACCATATTCTTAGCCGATATCGCTAAAGAAGTGGCCCTGGTGCATCGAAGAAGCTCATTTAGAGGACATCTAGACAGCGTAGACAAAGTTCATGCACTTGCTGAAGCTGGGAAAGTAAAACTGATTACCAATGCCGAGGTCAAAGATGTTAGCGGCGAAGGTCATGTGGAGCGCGTTCAGATAAAAAGTAAAGAGCACGGCGAGCTATCGATGGATTGCGACTACTGGCTCCCGTTGTTTGGTCTAACTCCTACCCTTGGCCCGATAGCCGATTGGGGACTGGAGATTGAAAAAAATTCAATCGTTGTGGACAATGCTACTGACTATCGTACCAACATTGAAGGAATCTACGCGATCGGCGATGTGAATACGTATCCTGGTAAACTCAAATTGATTCTATGTGGATTTCATGAAGCCACAATCATGGTTCAAAGTGCCTTTAAACGTGCCTTTCCTGATAAAAAACTATCCTTTAAATATACCACTGTTATGGGTGGCGTAGGTTCATTAGAATAATCTGATCGCAATGACTCCAGACATTACTATTACCGTGATTGACCGTGAAGGCACAGCTCATGAGCTGGTGGCTCCCACAGACATGAATATGAATCTCATGGAAGTGTGTAAATCTTATGAGCTACCTGTGAAAGGGACCTGCGGCGGTATGGCTATGTGCGCATCATGCCATTGTTACATAGAAAGTGATCACGAGCTAAAGGAAGCGACAGACGATGAAGAAGATATGCTAGACCAAGCATTTTTTGTCGAGGATAACTCTCGTTTGGGTTGTCAAATCTTCATGCAACCCGAACTTGAAGGCTTAACAGTTACCCTTGCGCCAGAAAGCGACTAAGCTTTAGTTCACTTAATAGGAATAGAATTCTTACTCGCTTGACTATATTAGCGGGTACAGAAATTTATTCCATGAAAAAAATCCTATCTACCCTGCTGGTGCTGGCATTTTCATTTGCCGCATTAGCACAGCAAAGCATCGATCTTGGTGCTTTATGGCAGCGCTATGAATTCTATGCTGGCGGCATCAGTGGCCTCCGCTCGATGAATGACGGCGGCCATTACACTGCACAAGAAAATGGCAATATCGAGAAATACAGCTATACCTCTGGTGAAAAAGTAGCTACACTATGGAGCACTAGCGCACACAAAGAAGTAGGTCCTTTTGGAGATTACAGTTTAAGTGCTGATGAAAAGATGGCACTCCTTGAAACCGAAACTGAATCAATTTACCGCTACAGTTCAAGGTCCATTGTATGGATTGCTGATTTAGAAGCAGGTAGCGCAAATAAATTACGTGAAGAGAAAGTTCGCTATGCGACGTTCTCCCCAAACGGCGCTTATGTTGCTTATGTGTTCGGCAACGATTTATACACCTATGATATCGAAAACGACAGCCACATTCGTATCACAAAGGATGGGGCGTTCAATTCGATTATAAATGGAGCCACTGATTGGGTATATGAGGAAGAATTCGCCCTTGTTCGTGCCTTTTGGTGGTCGCCTGACTCAAGATATATCGGTTTCTTAAGATTCGACGAGAGCAATGTTCGAAGCTTTAATATGGACATTTATGGAAATGAATTGTACCCGAACCCTTACACGTTCAAATACCCTAAGGCTGGAGAAGCGAATAGTGTAGTAACTGCACATGTATGGGATAGTGAGAGCGGTGCAACGAAGCGCGTTTTAGAAAAGGCGAGCTATGAGTATTTGCCTCGTGCAACTTGGTCGGACGATCGTACTTGGGTATTGTCTTCAATGAATAGACTGCAAAATGATCTAAAACTGTATGCAGTTGATGCTCCATCTGGAGAAGAAGGTATTATTTACCATGAAACCGACGAGAAGTACCTCGAAATCAGCGATGAATTACACTTTTTAAACGATGGTAGCTTCATTATGCTCAGCGATCGTGACGGTTGGAACCATTTATACCATCTCAACAAGGAAGGCGAAATCAAAAGACAAATCACAAAAGGTGCGTTCAATGTGACCAAGTTCTATGGCATCGATAGCAAAAAGCGTCTGTTCTACCAGAGCACGGAGCGTGCTGCTACAGAGCGCAATATTTACAGCATTGGACTAAATGGAAGAGGAAAGAAATCAATAGCGGCTCTGCAAGGAACGCACAACGCTACTTTCACCAAGGACATGAGTTTATTCATAGATACTTACAGTGCAGAAGGTGTTCCAACTACTGTTACCCTGCGCGATTCAAAAGGAACAGAAGTTCGAGTATTGAAAACGAATGAGCGCGCTGAAAAAGCACTTGAGAAATATACCTATTCGCCCAAAGAATTCTTCCAAGTAGAAACTCCTAGCGGTGGAGCATTGAATGCATGGATGATCAAACCTGTTGATTTTGAAGAAAGTAAGACCTACCCTATGTTCATGTTTGTGTACGGAGGGCCAGGTCGTCAAACTGTAGAAAATAGCTACGACGCATTTAACGGAATGTGGTTCCAGATGCTTGCAAATGAGCATGACATGATTATTGTTAGTGTTGATAATCATGGAACCGACGGCCGTAGCGAAGCGTTTAAAAAGTCGACCTACGGACAAATGGGTAAGCTTGAGACTCAAGATCAAACTGAAGCGGCTTTAGAATTGGCTAAACGCCCTTATATCGATGGTGATCGCATTGGAATTTTTGGCTGGAGTTATGGAGGTTACATGGCGTCCAATTGTTTATTCCAATCGCCGGAAGTGTTTAAGATGGCCATTGCAGTGGCTCCTGTGACCAATTGGCGCTTTTATGATAACATCTACACCGAGCGTTATATGGGACTTCCTGCAGACAATGGAGATGGTTATGATGCGGACAGCCCACTTTCACACATAGAAGGGCTCGAAGGAAAGTATCTACTCATCCACGGAACAGGAGATGACAATGTACACGTACAGAATTCCATGCGTATGGTTGAAGCGCTCATTCAAGCAGATAAAGACTTTGAATGGTTCGCTTACCCAGATCGCAATCATGGAATTTACGGTGGTAATACGCGCATGCACCTGTACCGAATGATGACGCGATTTATCGGTGAAAACCTTTAAGCAGCTCAATTCCGAGAACTTCGATAAATAATGTATACTTGCTAAACACAAAAACACACTACTGAATATGAGTGATCAATCGATGAAGCACCCACCTGCGTTGTGGACGCTTTTTATGTCTGAAATGTGGGAGCGATTCTGTTACTACGGAATGCGTACACTTCTTACACTATTCCTTGTCAAGTCCCTTTTAAAAGGTGATGCAGAAGCTTCTCTAATCTATGGAGCCTACACAGCACTTGTCTATGCTGCCCCCGTTTTAGGAGGCCGTATGGCCGATAAATTCTTAGGATACCGCTACGCGATTATCCTGGGTGCCATTTTAATGGCGATTGGTGAATTCCTAATGGTTGCTGGTACTGACTTGCTCGGTTTTGACGCGGGGATGCGTGAAAGCTTAATGTTGATCGGTATGGGTGGACTCATCGTAGGTAATGGATACTTCAAGGCCAATATCTCAACGATCGTCGGAAAGCTCTACAACGACAATGACCCTCGTCGTGACTCAGGTTTCACCATTTTCTACATCGGAATTAATGTCGGGGCACTTTTGGCTACTACGGTCGTTGCATTCGTAGGTGAGACGTACGGATTCGAATACGGCTTTGGTCTAGCAGGTCTAGGTATGATGCTCGGTCTCTTAATTTTCTGGGGTGGACGCGAAAAGTATGGACATGTTCCTAACATTGCCATCACAGAAGAAGGTCATAAGAAAGGTTTTGCTGGTTTAAAGAATTATGTAGCCATCACGATTGGTTCTTTGCTCCTTATCCCGTTGAGCTACGTGTTGATTTCTCAAAATCAAATTCTTCAGTACTTACTGATCGCTATCTTCATTTATGTGGCTTACCAGCTCATCACTGCAGGTATCAAGGAAGGTCCAGTATGGAGAGATCGTATGATTGCACTTGTCATCATGATGGTAATCAATGTTGTCTTCTGGGCATGTTTCGAGCAAGCAGGCACGTCTTTGACATTATTTGCTGATCGTAACGTAAACCGTGAAATCTTCGGCTGGATGATGCCAGCATCGATGACGCAGTTCTTCAACCCATTCTTCATTGTCACTTTCGGATCGATCTTCTCTTGGATGTGGATCAAACTGAGTAAAATAGGCAAGAACCCTTCTATTCCAATGAAGTTTAGTTACGGTATTCTTCAACTAGGTGCTGGTTTCTTAGTAACACTAGTAGGTTTGATGTTTGTAAATGACGCACACCAAGTTCCTTTACTTACGCTCGTATTCCTCTACATGTTACATACCACTGGTGAGCTTTTCGTCAGTCCTATCGGATTGTCGATGGTAACGAAATTGGCTCCTAAAAGTATTGCCGGAACTGCGATGGGCGGATGGTTCCTTTCTTTTGCAATGGCAAACTATTTGGCAGGTGCTATTGCAGCGCTTTCAGGTGCAGAGGAAGGTGCAGATCAGCTATCTGTAGCGGAAGGACTAGACAAATACATCGAGACATTCTCTACGATTGGTTACGTTCTAGTTGGTTTCGCAATCTTACTTGCGTTGCTCCGCAAACCAATTAACAAATTGATGCACGGCGTCGAATAATATTCGCCAACCACCATAAAGATGAAGCCCCGTACTTTTAATAGTGCGGGGTTTCTTATTTTTAGACCATGAAGAAACTACTAATACTTATTGCACTTTTTAGCACCACCTTGGCAATGGCTCAAGAGAAAATCCAATGGATGACTATTGACCAAGCCTATGCACTAAGCATGACTGAGGAATCTCCTAAAAAGATTTTCATCGATGTCTATACCGACTGGTGCGGCTGGTGTAAGCGTATGGATGCTGCCACCTTCCAGAAACCGGAGGTCGCTAAATACATGAACGAACATTTTTATAATGTGAAATTCGACGCTGAGCAGAAAGAAGACATAACTATCCTTGGCAATACGTTTAAATTCGTTGCCCAAGGACGCCGTGGATACCATGAATTGGCCGCTGCATTGTTGAACGGTAAGATGTCCTACCCTACCGTCGTCTTTATGAATGGTAAATTTGAAATGCTCTCTCCTGTTCCCGGATATCAGGAACCGGTCCAATTTTTAAAAGTCGCCACCTTCTTCGGAGATGACATCTACCGAAATAAGAAGTGGGAAGAATATACTGCTGAATAACATCAAAAAACCCGGCGTAATGGCCGGGTTTTCTTTTAGAATTTAAAGTCGTAACCTTTTAAGGTCAACTTGTCATATTTCGATTGATTGAACTGGTACAATCGGCTAGGCTTCTTGTTCCCAGGGGCCTCAAAAATAGTCTCCTCGGTATCGATGAGTAGCTCGCTTCGCATGAATTTCTTGCGGAAGTTTCGTTTGTCAAGCTCTTTACCCAAGCACTGCTCATACAAGGCGTGTATGTTGTTAAACGTAAACTTAGCAGGCAGCAACACAAATCCGATAGGACGACGCTTCACGCGACGCTTAAGGCGCTCATAGGCCATTTCATAAATTTCATTGTGATCGAAAATCATCTCAGGCTCTTCACCATAGGCAAACCACTTGTAACCTGGAATTTCAACGTTTTTAACTCTGTCCCAATTCACAAGTGCATAATATGCGATGTTCACCACACGCCCCATTGGATTTCTATATACTCGAGCAAAAGCATTTAGCTGCTCTAGATATAGATCGTCCAATTTAAGCAGTCTTGTCATCAAGCGTTTAGAAACATCTTCAACACTCTCATTTGCACGAACCCAATTCGACGGTAGCATCGGAGCTCCTTTGTAGGGCTCTTCTGATTTCTCGCCGATCAACGAAAATAATTTCTCGCCATCAAAGGCAAATACAACAACCGAGGTACCTAATGCAACGTCAAACTTAATAGCCATGTGGACTTTATTTATCTGCAAATAAACAATAAACGTACCAACCGGGACTTTGTTCAATATTAAATTATCAATAAATACAGGTTACCCCTGTTATTAAATGTACCCGTGTGCCAAATTCAATGGAGATAAACGCTCGGCGCTATTCGTGGCTTTCGAAGAGAAAGAATTCTTCGATGGAGCGATCGAATAGCTGTGCCATTTTAAACGCCGTAGGTAAACTAGGATCAAATTTCTCCTTTTCTATCGCATTGATGGTTTGACGTGATACTCCTATCACCTCCGCAAGTTGTTCTTGGGTTAGACCTTTTAGCTTCCTTAATTCTCTAACCTTATTTTTCATAAATACCTCTTCCTATTGATAAAGAACGTGATACGTTCGGTTACACCTATAAATAAAACAAGAACTCCGATTTCCGCATCAAAAGAAATAAGATTGGTTTGATCGAGAAGTGAATAGCTCAACCCCACAACTACCGTAAGCCCTAATGTTAATGCTAAGGACTCCAAATGAATCTTACGCTCGAGTTCATCGTAGAAATTGAATAATTTTCTATTTGCTGATATCATTAAAACACCGTTCAAGAGATTAATGAGTATGGCCAATGAGGTCAACGCTGTTTGACCGTCCCAAATAAACTTCGGACCAAACGTAGCAAGTGCCATAGTCCCTACCCACGTCCAAGTCCAAAGTGCCAATACTTTCAGATGATGTTGTTGTTCTTTTTTCATTTTGTCAAGTTTATTTGACAAATATAGCTGTTTTACCCAGAATGTAAAGCTTACTTTACTTTAATTCGCAAGTACCCAGAGCTTTCGAGCATCAGGGGAGATTTCGGTTCCGTGCCTCGGGTTTGCCAGCACCCTAAAGGGATGCTGGCGGACCACACGCTTTGGCACGTGGTCCTCAAGCGGAAAGCCTCGATCGCTGTCGCGATCTGGCTTTTTTTGTTCCCAAATCCCCTTTGATGCGAGCATCAGGGGATTTTGGGAACAAAAAAAGCCGTGAAGCATTCGCTTCACGGCTTTACCCTTGGGTGAAAGATGGGTCTCGAACCCACGACCTCCTGAACCACAATCAGGCGCTCTAACCAACTGAGCTACAATCACCATTGTTGGGGCGGCAAATATATATCTAATCTTGTCTATTGTGCAATAGGTTGTAAGAAAAAATTGATGCCCGAATAGATTTTTAGAAGATTACCCAAAGTGCCACAACGCAAAGTACTAGTAAGAAGGTGAGTACACGTGTGCTGCTACTCATTGGAACGACGTTCTCTTTGCTCCAAACAAGAGTATCATCGTCGTAGGTATCCGCCTTTGGCACGGCAAGACTTACTGTAACAAGGATAACGCTAGATACCACGAAGAGGAATAGAGCAAAGTGCAAGAAATTCATTTGTACGAACCAGTTTAGTGCGGCGGGGTAACTGCCGCTGACTTCTAAAGCAAGGCGAGAAACACCTAAAACTGCACCTCCTAAGAGCGAGTACTTTGCTCCGGCTGCATTGATCTTCTTGAAGAAGATGCCCAAGAGGAAGACTGCTGCGATTGGAGGAGAAATATAGGCCTGGATCGACTGCAATTGTTGGAAGAGGCCTCCCTCGATGGCTTGCATTAATGGAATCCAGGCAATACCAAGGGCAACTAAAACGATGGTGGATAATCGGCCAGCGTTGACTAATTCGCGGTCGGTGGCCTTTGGTCGGTACTTTTTATAGACGTCAAAAGTGATCAAGGTCGACGTGGAATTAAATACAGAGCTCAATGAGGACATTAGTGCCGCTAGAAGTCCAGCAACTACAAGACCTTTTAACCCAGTTGGAAGCACTGCCTTTACCATAAGCGGCAAAGCGGCATCATACTGGTTTGATCCATCGAGATTAGTAGCAAAAGAGAGTACCTCAGGATTGTTCTGGGCTAAAGCAAAAGCAACTACACCAGGAAGCATGAAGATAAATAACGGTAGGAGCTTCATGTAACCGCCGAACAATGCGCCTTTACGAGCTGTGTCGATATCTTTGGCGGCGAGGACACGTTGTACTATGAATTGGTCTGTACACCAATACCAAACTCCGAGGATAGGTGCACCAAACATTATTCCAGTCCATGGATAGTTCGTATCACTCATAGGACGCCATAGTGACCAATGCTCAGGAGTAGTGTTCTCAATAAGTACCTCTACCCCGCCCAATTCTCTTAGTCCAAAAACGGTAAGAATGATAGAGCCACCGACCAACACAAACATTTGCATTAAGTCGGTGTAAACTACAGCCTTAAAACCACCGAATACCGTGTAAATCCCCGTAGCTACAACAATGAATATTGCACCAGTCCAAAAATCTATACCAAGAAGCGCAGTAAATACAATCGCTCCTGCGAAGATGGTTACGGAGATTTTTGTGAGTACGTATGCCACAATACTGACGTAGCTCAAATAACTGCGGGCCCAACCGTTGTAGCGTTTCTCCAAAAATTCCGGCATGGTAAACACCCCAGAACGCAGATAAAAAGGTACGAAGACCCATCCTAGGACGATGAGGATGAGGGAGGCTAAAAGCTCAAACTGGCCAGCGACCAATTCTCCTGAAGCACCTTGGCCTGCTAGACCGACCAAGTGCTCGGAACCGATATTGGATGCGAATAGTGACGCACCGATAACAAACCATCCTAAGTTTCTTCCACCAAGGAAGTAATCAGCTGCTTCGCCTTCCTTACTCTTACTACGACCGCTAAAAAAGGCAATCACAAAAACGGCAACGAAATACAAGCCGACTACGATAAAATCAATGGTTTCTAACATGGGTTCTTAGGATTAAGGTCCCTAAAGTAGTGTACTTAGTACAATTACTCTAATCGGGCTAAAAAAATGTTTAGCAGAAATCTCACAACGTTCCATCGCATTAGCTAATTTTAGCTCTGAACTGTATTGTGACCCCCTACTACTCAATGAATCGAACAATTCCGAACGTTCTCCACGTGGCTAAATGGTATCCGAACCCCAAGGACATCCAAAATGGCATTTTTGTAAAAAAACAGATCGATGCTATTCCCGTTAAGCGCTTTACGCTGGCCTTCGTAAACGAACACTTCCCTCCCATTGAGGAAGAACATCTAAAAATCTTGGGCGCGAAAAAGATGGGCTGGGCAGTAAAATTGGCCAGTTTTATAGCTGCACTTTCATCCGGAAAATTCAATATCGTTCATTTTCATTGCTTCACACCAGACCTACTTCCTATGGCGATATATGCGAAGTATAAAGGTCTCAAAGTAGCTTACACGGAGCACTGGTCTGGATATTTACCACAGAATTTAGGGAAGCTGTCACCGCTAAAGAATTGGGCCACACGCCAATTCTTGAAACGTGTCCATATCGCTTTTCCAATCAGCCCGTTGCTTCAAACCGGCCTAAAAAAGCTCAACTCTTCACTGCATACGCAGCTCGTACCAAACATTGTATCCAATGCTACCTATTCTGATCACTACGGTGCGAGAACAACAGCTGTTAAATTTGTCATGGTAGCAGATGTCGTATTCGATATCAAAAGGCAAGACCTAGTCTTAAGCATCTTCCAAAAATTACCAAGAATGCGTGCAGAGCTTCACTTTATTGGTGGAGGCCCAGACTTGGAGCGACTAAAAAGCATGTCTTCGCGACTGCCAAACATTTACGTTCATGGCCGTAAAAGCAACCAGGAGGTCTTGCAAATGCTTCCCGAGTTTAATGCACACATACTGTATAGTGCCTATGAAAGTTTCGGTATCACCACGTTCGAAGCACGAAAAGCTGGACTCTGGGCATTAACACGACCAGAGTTTGGAGGTAGTCATTGGGCTGACGAGCATTGTTTAATGATTAACAATGATGATGAGCTATTTGAAACTCTTACCAAACTTTTACACGGCAAGCGACCAGCACCTAATTCATTTAAAGAACTGAGCGCTGCATGGATAGGTGGGGAAATAAACAGTTATTACAATGAACTCTTAAGCTAAAAATTTCATTATATATTTACTTCGCACAAAAACTCTCACTTATGAAAAAACTATTACTAGCTGCCTTCGGGCTTAGCGTATTAGGAGCGACAGCACAAGAGGTCCGTCAGGATCTTGGTCGCAATGCGCAAACAATGATTGATGGACAATCATCCGCAATTCCTTACAATACGACATACAACAAGCAGAATTCTGCCATAATGATCGGTACCGCACCCAACGTTTATGGTGCTGGGTTCGGTCCAAAGAATAACCTTGTTGCGAATGAAGAACTGAACACGATTGCCTTTATTCACCGTTCTGATTTTAACTCGAATGGCGATAACGGTTCTGGTGCTTTGCGTTTTGACTACTCGACCGATGGTGGTGCTACATGGACCAATAATGCCGGTCCTGCTTGGAACCCAAACATTAGTGGTAACGTTTACCCTGGAATGGCACGCTACCCGCACATTGGTATTTTGAACGACGCAGGTAACGCCAATCCACTTAATGCCTCTATCACAGTATGGGCGCCTACCCTTGCAGGTACTAACGCTGCTTCATGGGGTGGTGCTTTAGTTGGTACCCACAAAATGGACAACACCGTAACAAATATGGCTGTTGATACTACAGGTGGTCACCTCACCTTAGATGAATCATACACTTCGGGCAGTAAATTTTGGGGGATCAGCATGGATCAACCGAACTACGATGTTGAAGAGTATACAGATACTGCGATCATTTGGATTGGTGATATGGATTTCTCAACAGATACTATGGCATTGACTGAGGTTAAAGCTTACCTGCCTGTTACAGAAGATTCTGTGAATGGTAAAATCGTAGGTGACGCTCGTATCAAATTTGCTGATGATAACCTAAACGGATACCTCTCAGTAGAAGGGTACAATGATGGTATTGCACCAGCACCGGTTATTCACCCATTCCTCATGAAGACTACTGATGGTGGACAGACTTGGGGTTCAGTTATGGGACCTAACCTTGATGAACTCGTAGATAACCAGAGTGGCGATAGCCTTATGACAGTCTTTGATTTTATCACTGGTGGATGGGATATTGGCCATTTGACTTCTTCAACTCGTGGACACGATTTAGCCGTCGATGTGAACGGTAATCCACACATGTTCGTTCATGTATTCCCTGGCACGAACACTACACCTACGGGTGGTACTACTGCAGGAGACTTTACCTTCTTCCCAGGCGTTAACTTACTCGTAGACATCTTCACAACTGATGGTGGTTTAACTTGGGAGTGTAACATCATTTCTCAAGTATTCACTTGGGATTATGAATTCGGAATACCAGGTAGCGGTGTAACTGAAGCTAATCGTCCTCACATTTCAATGAATGCTGATCGCGATATGATGTTCTTCTCTTGGTTCGAATCAGATACTTCATTTGTATCGGGTATTGAAAACAACTTCCCAGATTGGAGAGTTCAAGGATACAATGTTTTGGGTGACTCATTAGAAGGTCCTCAAACAGTTATGGGTACTTTCGGAGATGCAACTTGGGGTAACGTAGCCGATTTAGCATTTGACAATGGCGATGGGACGCACCAACTTCACATGACCTATTCTCCTATTGAGGATTTCGGTACGTTTGATGTTCTTAACCCGATCGATTTTTACTACTTAGGACAACCATACCCGCGCAACATCGGTGTTGAGGAAATTGCTGAAGCAGGTTTTTCAGTAAGCCAAAACTTCCCGAACCCTACTAGCGGTATCACGCGTTTGGCAATCGAGAATGTTGAACCGGCCAACTACCAGCTTACCATTGTAGACATCACAGGTAGGGTGATGGAGAACACCGACTTAGGCATGCTAGATGCTGGCCGTCACGTTCACACGGTTGACGCTACAAACTACGCAGCTGGGGTGTACTTCTACACAGTACGTTCTGCAGGACACAAAGTAACTAAGAAGTTGATCGTAGAGTAATCTGCATTTCATCTTAGAAAAACAGAAACCCCGGTTAGGTCTTTCCTAGCCGGGGTTTTCTTTTGTCTAACGATTTTTAGATCTCCTTAATATTCTAAAAGGTATTGAATCTCATTGTCCAATTTCGAAGATGCTAAATACCCCTGTTCTAGTTCTGCGGAGAACGGTACAGGAGTTGCATCAGATGCAACCAAGCGTACAGGCCCATCTAAATACTCAAAGCAATCAGACGCAATCAAGCTACTGATATGTTCGCCAAACCCGCCAACAGCAATATCTTCCTGCAGGATTAACACCTTACCTGTTTTCTTTACACTTTGTTTAATCGCATGGATGTCTAGTGGAACAAGCGTTCTAAGATTGATACACTCGACCTTCCCGTGAAGGTTTATTCTATCTATCGCATCGAGCGCCCAATGCACTCCCATCCCGTAAGTCACTATAGTCAATTCCGTGCCATCACATTCCGTTTTAGCCTTGCCCAACGGTAGTGCCGTCACCCCCTGCTGAACGACCTCTTTCAAGGTTCTGTACAAGGCTTTATGCTCAAAAAACATGACCGGGTTCGGATCGGCCAAACTTTGCAGGAGTAATGCTTTCGCCTCAGACGGCCAAGCTGGATAGACCACCTTTAAGCCTGGAACGTGGGTAAACCAAGCCTCTGTACTTTGGCTATGATAAGGTCCAGCGGCTACACCAGCGCCAGTAGGCATCCGGATGACTACATCTACTGACTGTCCCCAACGCCAATGCAGTTTTGCAAGATTATTTACAATCTGATTAAAGCCTGTGGTGACAAAATCTGAAAATTGCATTTCCATCATTGCCTTACCTCCGGCGATTGCATAACCTAAAGAGGAGCCTACAATAGCACTTTCGCAAAGCGGTGTATTTCGAACGCGCTGGCTACCGTACGATGCTAGCATGCCATCTGTGGCCTTAAACACACCACCGTAAGCACCGATATCTTGTCCCATCAAAATCAACTCTGGCCATAATTTCATCGCCTCGTTTAAACCATCATGAATGGCGTCAATAAGGCGCATTTCCATCGAGCCGGTTCCTCTATGCTCAAGCTCACTGGCAGGAGCAAACAAATCGGTGAGCAGCTCATTGTGATCGTATGTCGGGTCGGTTCCTTCCAAAGCAATATGGAACGCTTCATCAACCTTCTTTTTACACGCTTCCATGCGCATGGCCAATTCAGTCTCGTCCAAACCCCAAGATGTAAGATCTGCCTGAATCCTAGCCATAGGCTCGGTCTTCATGGCTTCCTGAATCATACCTTCAGGATAATATTTCGTACCACTCGCTTCTTCGTGCCCCCTAATTCTAAATGTTCGGGCCTCCAAAAGAATTGGTTTAGAATGTTCACGTGCAAAGTCTGCAGCCTGTTGAAAGTGCTGGGCCGCATTCGCAAGGTCATTCGCATCAAACGAACGTGCTTCCATGCCGTATGCCGGCCCCTTATCTGTGAAAGATTCAAATATGAACTGCTCATGCTCAGGAGTGCTCAGGCCCCAGTAATTGCGCTCCACAACGAAAACCACCGGCAAATCCCAAACGGCAGCCACATTGAGCGCCTCATGGAAATCCCCCTGGCTTGTGGCACCATCACCGGTAAAAGCCAAGACACACTTGCCCGTATTTTGAAGTTTTTCGCGTAGTGCCAAGCCACAGGCCAAGCCTAATTGAGCACCAAGATGTGAAATCATCCCAACAATATGATGTTCCTTCGCTCCAAAGTGAAAACTTCGATCGCGACCTTTGGTATAGCCTTCTAATTTTCCCTGAAATTGGGCAAATAGGCGTTCTAAAGGGAGCTGGCGAGCGACAAAAACACCAAGGTTTCTGTGCATCGTACAGATATATTCATCTTCGAAAAGCGCATGGGTGGCAGCAACAGAAAGCGCCTCTTGGCCATACGAACTGAACCATTTTGAGATTTTCCCTTGTCTTAAATAAATGAGCATTTTTTCTTCGATAGCACGAGCCTGAAGAAAGTCATTCAAAAGCTGCTCAGAGTGATGGTGGTTCATAACTTCTAACTGAAGAGTGTTCTGTTTGTAAATAGGTGCGAAAAGGTAGTTATTTTTGTAGGATAACTCAGCAATTATTTGTCCCGACTATGATTCCTAATCTTGATTTCAACCTCTGGAAAAACGGCAACCAAGAAGAGCGCAACGCCTTCGTTGCCGAACTTGGAAAAGCCTACACCGACATTGGATTTGTCACGATAAAAAATCACGGTTTCAATGAAGCTGTTCAAGAGGAATTGTATAGCCAAGCAGCGACCTTTTTTGAATTGGACAAAGAGAAAAAACAGCAATACGAAATTCAAGAAATCGCTGGACAGCGCGGCTATACTAGCTTTGGGAAGGAACATGCAAAAGGCATAGATGCGGCGGATCTCAAGGAGTTTTGGCAAGTAGGACAACCTTCACCAGCATATGAAGGACCTGAATACCACGATAATGTCAACGTCAATGAGCTTCCTTCCTTTGCACCAAGCTTCGAAAAGGCTTACCTAGACTTAGAAGCTATCGGACAGGAAATGCTGCAAGCAATCGCACTATATCTTTCGCTAGACCAACATTATTTTGAGCCCTGGGTAAAAGGAGGAAATAGTATTCTTCGCGCTATCCATTACCCCCCGATCACTAGCGACCCTGGAGACAGTGTTCGCGCAGGACAACATGAAGATATCAATCTGATCACCTTGCTCATGGGTGCGAGTGCCGAAGGCCTTGAAGTTTTAAATAAGCAAGGAGAATGGGTTGGTATAACAGCGATCCCCGGATCCCTCGTCGTGAATGTAGGTGACATGCTGCAGCGACTTACAAATGGTGTATTAAAATCAACTACCCACCGTGTAGTAAATCCACCAAAAGAAAAGTGGACAAGCCCGCGCTACAGCATTCCATTCTTCTTGCACCCGGTTGGTAAGATGCCACTAAATGCTTTGGATAATTGCATCAGTTCTGACCGTCCGAAAGGCTTCGAGAATATTACTGCAGGTGCGTATCTCGAAGAACGTTTGATAGAAATAGGATTAAAGAAATAATGGTTCAAATAGACATCATCACCGTAATGCCGGAACTGCTCGACGGTCCTTTTGCTCACAGTATCTTAAAGCGTGCTGAACAGAAGGGATTAGCGAAAGTTCGACTTCATCAGCTCAGAGATTTCGGATCCGGCAAACACAAGCAGGTGGACGACTACCAATACGGTGGCGGCGCAGGCATGGTGATGCAATGTGAACCGTTAGTTGCATGCATAGAGTCCCTTCAAAAGGAGTGCAACTATGACGCAATACTGTACATGACTCCCGACGGTAAACGATACGATCAAAGCGATGCTAATCGTCTCAGTATGGTTGGAAATATGATCATCATCTGTGGCCATTATAAGGGAATTGATCAGCGCGTTAGAGACCATTGGGTGACCCACGAATACAGCATAGGCGATTATGTTTTAAGTGGAGGTGAACTCGCCGCGGCCGTAATCACAGATTCTATTATTCGACTTTTACCTGGTGTCTTAAACGACGAAACGTCCGCACTAACCGACAGTTTCCAGGACAACCTACTCGCCCCACCCGTCTATACAAGACCCGAGGAATTCAGAGGTCACAAGGTACCGGAGATACTCACTTCAGGTAATACCAAAGCGATTGAGCTTTGGAGAGAGGAACAAGCCTACGAGCGCACCAAAGAGCGCAGACCCGACCTATTAGAAGACTAGAACAATTGGAGATCTGTTATCGCCTCTCTTCCAAGGTGTTCATTTATAGAACGGATGATTTTGGATTTCACCATCAACAATTCTTTTCGAACCACGGCGCTCTCGAGCTGAACGAATAAGACTTGGTTCTGCACCTTCTTTCGTGTAGTCTGTTTGGAGATAGAGGGACCTAAGACTTCATCCCAAGCTTGAAGAATACGTGCATTATCGTGCCCTTGACGCAAACGATACCTGTCAAGCCAATGCGAAAGTGCCTCCCCCATGTTTTGCTCGTTAGAGGGTCTGTACTTCGCCATCGTCTAATAATTCAAAGGTTGTAAACTGTAATTTCAAAGTTTGACTGAGCGTCAGCATACGCTCAGGGTGTGTATCCGTAATGAAGATTTGACCAAAATTATCGGTGTTGACCATCGATAATAAATTGGCCACACGTCCTTCATCTAATTTGTCAAAAATATCGTCTAGCAGAAGTAACGGCGGCATACCTAAGTGTCGCTTACTAACTTCAAACTGAGCCAATTTTAGCGCGATCAAAAAACTCTTTTGCTGTCCTTGTGAGCCCACCTTTTTTATAGGATGGTCACCAAGAGTAAATATCACGTCGTCCCTATGGGTACCCGCACTAGTATATTGCAAGACACGATCCTTCTCGAGTTTCTCCTGCAACAGCGCCTTCATATCCATTTCATGAAGTGCCGACTTGTAGGAAATCCCCACCTCTTCCTTCCCTCCTGAAAGTGTGGCGTAAAACTCTTGTAATAGCGGAAGTAACTCTTCAATAAATTCCGACCTATGTTGATAGATCACGGCACTGTGCTCACAAAGTTGCTCATCGTATAAGTCGATCATCTCCGCGTCATAGGTGCGGTTCGAAGCAAAGTACTTGAGCGTAGTATTGCGTTGAGTAAGGGCTCTATTGTAGCTCATCAGTGCATTCAAATACGTTCTATTGCTAACCGAAATGCTCGAATCCAAGAGCTTTCTGCGTGTCTCTGCTGCATCTAAAATTAGATCTCGGTCCATCGGTGTAATCATCACAACAGGTAAAAAACCGATATGGTCGGCCAATCGACCGACCTCTTTTCCATCAACGCGGATGACTTTCTTTTGCCCTTTCTTTAAGCCTAAATCTAAACCGTAGTCCTGCTCGCCACGCTGAAGATGTGCTTTAACTAGCGCCATTTGCTCCCCATGCGTGATATTTTGAGCGTCAGAAAAATTCAGATAACTCCTTGTAAAAGAGAGGTAATGTAGTGCATCGAGAACGTTAGTCTTGCCATTCCCGTTGTTGCCTGAGATGATATTCACCTTAGAATTAAAGGACCACGATGAGCTTCGGTGGTTCTTAAAATTGGTCAATTCTAAACGTTCTACAATCAGGTTTTTCATACGGACAAAAATAGGCCGGAATGCTACAAAATTTATACTATTTTTGGCGGACTCAACAAATTAAAGCCATGGCTAAGAAGAACGCACCGGTACAGGAAGAAAACTTAGGATTCGATAACGTAGAACAAACGCTAACCAAGACAGAGCGTTTCCTAGAAGAGAATGCAAAACAAGTAGGTATTGCTATCGCGGCAATCGTTGCTGTTGTGCTTGTACTCTTCTTATACAACACTCAAATCAGTGAACCTAAAGCTAAAGAAGCTGGGACTGAGATGGCACAAGCCGTAAAATGGTTCGAAGCGGATTCTATGAATCTCGCACTAAATGGCAATAGTGCAAGCTACGGCATGCTAGACATTATCGAAGAATATGGATCTACTCCAGCAGGTAACTCAGCGAACTACTACGCTGGTTTAGCGTATTACGCATTGGGTGATTACCAAAACGCAATTTCATTCCTTGATGATTACAAAGCCTCTGATGTTGCTACTGCGGCAGTTGCGCAAGGGGCTATTGGTGATGCTTTTGTTGAATTGGGTCAAATGGATGATGCCTTAGACTTCTACCTGAAAGCGGCGAACAGCACAGATAATAACTTCACTACGCCATTATACTTGTGGAAAGCAGGTCTCGTTTACGAAAGCATGGAGAAGAATTCAAAAGCAGTTGCTCTTTACGAGCGCATCGCTTCTGATTACCCTGAATCGCGTCAAGCCGCAGGTATCTCTAGCGTTATCGCAGCATTGAAATAACCCTATGGCCACAGCGAACCAGCATCTCGATAGCACCAATACAACCGATGTCCCTTCAGGAGAAGGTAAACTCGTAGCGATTGTGCGTGCAGAGTGGAATCAGGAAATCACAAATGGACTTGCTGAAGGAGCCAAACGCACGCTTTTAGAGCATGGAGTTAGCTCTGATGGCATCATTGAGTGGGACGTTCCAGGTGCTGTAGAGCTTACATTTGCAGCACGTCAGTTGCACGAACAAGAAGAACCAGACGCTATCATCGTTATCGGTTGTGTTATTCAGGGAGAAACGAAACATTTTGACTATGTCTGTCAAAGTGTTACTTATGGCATTACTGAACTCAATTTGAGTTATGATGCACCTACTATTTTCTGTGTCCTTACAGACAACACGATCCAGCAGAGCCGTGATCGAAGCGGCGGTAAACACGGTAACAAAGGCGTAGAAGCAGCTGTAGCAGCTCTAAAAATGATGGCAATCGGCAACTAAGTACTCCTGTTTTTGTTCTACATTTAGGAAACAACCCTAAAAACAACAAAAACAAATGAAGAACTTTATTGCAGGTGTACTTGCATTGGGACTATCTGTTCCAGCGCTGTCCCAAGAGTTACCACAGCCCTCTCCTGAAAGTACTGTTTCACAACGAATAGGTCTTACCGACTTTAGCGTAACGTACTCTCGTCCATCTACTAAAGAGAGGAAAATTTTCGACGACCTAGTTCCCTATGGCGAACTTTGGCGCACTGGAGCTAACTCGTGTACTCGCATCTCCTTCTCCACCAAAGTCATGATCGATGGCAAAAGCGTTGATGCAGGTGAGTACGGTCTTTTCACTATTCCAAATAAAGACTCTTGGACAGTGATTCTTAGCGCGCAAACAAACCTTTGGGGTGTCGGTGGATACGACAAGGGGAAAGATGTACTACGTATCAACATTGCCCCTGAAAAGTCTGATTTTGACGAAACTTTCATGATCTCTTTTACAGACCTTTCCACGAATGGTGGTCAGCTGTCATTAGAATGGGAATCTACAGAGGTAAACATCCCAATTGCCGTTGATAGTGATGCACAAAGTGCTAACAACGTCGCAAAGGCCTTATCCGATGCAAATCGAAGCTATCGTAATGCTGCATCTTTTTACAGCGGACGCGGAGAACATGATAAGGCTATCGAAGCGATTGAACTTGCGGTACAATTGGATGCAAATAGCTGGTATACACATTGGGTGAAAGCAGAAATTTATGCGAAAGCTGACCGTAAGAAAGAAGCAAAGAAATTAGGTAAAGCGGCAATCGAAATGGGTCAAGCCTATTACGATGGAGTCAACCAACCTTTTACCTATCGCTCAGGTCTTGAAAAAGAAATGAAGAATTGGTAACTATCAAATCGAACAACTAAAACATAAAAAACTCCAGCTCGTTAACGAGCTGGAGTTTTTTTATTCAAAAGACTTTCGTCTGTGAATGACAATTATAGTTTATTAAATTCTGGGCTCAAATCTATAAACGCAAGCACTACACCTTCAATAACTTGCTTATTCATCACGTTTCTACGATATGGTGTGATACGCAAAATGAAGTCCGCTTTTAATTTGCTGTTGTATACCTTATGCTCAATGGTAATGACTTCCTTTCTCGATTTTTGAATATCATCCATCAAGGAGTCGAGCTCGAAATTACGAGAGAAATCATGGATCTCACGACCTTCATCAGATTCCGTGAAATTGAATTGATCCGTAGCGCCAGGTGTGATTTTGCGAACACGCAAGTCAGAATCTAAGAACAACACACCAAGATTTGTGCTTTGAATCATAGAGTCAATATCAGAGTGTAGGTTACCCAACTCTACCATTTTCTCCTGAATCTCTGTATTGACAGAGTACAATTCTTCATTAACAGACTGAAGCTCCTCATTTGCACTTTGAAGCTCTTCGTTTGCTGCTAGAAGCTCTTCATTTGAGGCTTGTAATTCCTCATTTGTAGTTTCTAACTCTTCAACAGTACTTTGAAGGGATAGCTTCGTTCTGCTCAACTCACCTTCGAGAACATTAATTTTACGCAGTTCTACTTCATTTGCACTAATACTTAATGACTCTCCTACAGCGTCTGCAGGTAAGGAGCTTTCAACTAACATCACTACAACAGGTGTATCAAGTAACGCACTGTGGTCTGGAACGAAAGTGAGTGTTAAAACATTATTCCCAGCTTCAGGTATTTGCACCGATTCGTATTGAACCGCTTTATTTTCCCTTAAGGAACTTTGAACACCATCTTTGAAGATCGCCACTAAACTTTTATGGACTGAACTCTCAACAGAGTTATCGGGAATACCCTGCTGCATTTTAATCAGGTCAGATAACTGTCCGAACATGAATAAAACTTTTAAATCTTCATCGATAACCATTGCTGGCTTCGAAACCTTATTCAATAAGATTTCTGAGTAATGCATGAAGAGCTGAGAACTCTCACCATATTGTGTTGTTTTCATAACACTATTGTTTTGTCTTGGCTTATTGATTTTACTTTTAGAAGGAATAGACGTTCCTTCCAAACTTGAGTTCGAGTCGTTTCTTAGATACATAATTCGATTAGACGAATCCTTCTTTTTAAAGACTCTATACTGTTCGTCAATCGGCTCAAACAACTGTTTCGCACCACTAGCAATGCTCTCAGTACGGCCTAATACTAACATTGAATTTCTTTTCAATCCAAAGTGAAATCTACTTAGCAATGCAACCTGTTCTTCAGCTTGTAAATAAATGAAGAAGTTCCTACACAAGATCAAATCTAAATGAATGAACGGCGGATCCTTGATTAAGTCATGCCTAGCAAATAAAATGTGATCTTTTAGAACCTGATCAATCTGGAAGTAACCGTCCTCAAGATCAGTAAAATACTTTTCTCTTAAAGCACGTGGCATTTCCTCTAAAGCCGTTGCACTGTAAATACCGCTATTGGCAATGGATAGCGCTTCAGTATCCAAATCCGTTGCAAATATCTTAAAGTCTAATTCTACTTTACCGCGTTGCGCAGCTTCCTTCAATAAAATAGCCAATGAATAAGCTTCATCACCAGTAGAACATGCAGCTGAAAAAATCCTTAGAGGACGCTTCTTACCACGCTCTAATAACTCAGGAACCACGGTTTTATCCATTGCCCTCCAAACCTTTTCATCGCGATAAAATCTAGTCACTCGAATTAAAAAGCCTTGCGCTAGACTCTTCAGTTCATCCGTGTCTTCTAGTATTTTATTGTAGTAGTCCTCAATCCCGGTAGAATTTGAGGTAAAGATGTGTTTAATAATACGACGGTGAAGCGTGGATCTTTTGTAACTCAAGAAGTTCATCCCAAGTCGTGATTTGATTTCTATTAAGATCCTATTTACATGGCGCTCGAAGGCTTGTTCACCAATATCACCGAACTCCTCTTGGTTTGAGGCCGAGGAAGATAATTGGAATAGAGATGAGCTACACATACGCTGTACCTGCTGACCTAATTCCTTGAGGGGAAGTACGAAATCATGAACACCCTGTTTCAGGGCCGTTTCAGGCATTCCATTAAATTCACTTTGCTCAGGATCTTGTACCATTACAATGCCGCCGAATTCTTTAATAGCGACGATCCCTTCTGATCCATCCGTACCAGTACCTGTTAGAATGATTCCTGCTGAGTGTGCGCCATACTCGTGCGCCAAAGTCGTAAAGAAAAGGTTAATTGGGAAGTAATAGTCATTGTCCGTTTTATATCTATCAACGCTTACAAACGCTCCGTCCTTAACGATGATATTGAACGTTCCGTTGTTCAGGTATATTGTATTCGATTCAATAGGTCCTGGTTCGGCGAACTTTACCTCAATATCAGTATATCCTTCGATAAGCTGATCCATTAAGCTTAAATGCTCCCTACTCAAGTGTTGAATAATGACTAAGGCTGTATCCGGTAACTCCTTTAACTCGGAAATAAACCGACGAATAGCCATAAGACCTCCTGCTGAGGCCCCAACACCAATAATATTGGCCGGTGTACGAGTGTTCGTTACTGATTTGGGCATGGAATAAAGCTGATTTCAATGAAACTCAAATATAGTTTAATCGAAACCAAAAAGATGTATCCATATGAGTATTTCAACGACCAACGCGGTTCCAAGGGGTAAATCTCTAATACACCATAGCGAGAAAGGTGACAAAAACCTAATAATCAACACTTTAACTAAATATAAGAGTCAAAACATTCGCTGAACAGACTTTACTCATAGTGTACAATTTAGCCTCAAAAGAGGAATTAAAATGACTGCAATTAATACAATTTGTATTGCCGCGAAATCTCGAGGTAGCTATTAAAGTCTGTATCGAGATACTGCTTTTTCCATTCATCAATCGTTAGGCCTTGGGCTAGTGCTTTACGTAGGCGCTCTGAACCGGCCAATTTCTCAAAAAATGAATTAAAGAAGTCCGGTTTTGATTGAGGTAACTTTTTCCAAGATGTGTAAGCATCGAAAACATAGCTCCAATCGATTTCATCCACTGGACTGCGCTTAGATATTTGAACACCATAACATAGCTGCCCCTTATGCTTAGGGTACTTTGAACCGTGATCAGGCTGTGGGGTAAACACAGGAGCATACATAGAATCTGGTTTATAAAATGGTGCGCCAAATTGTGTAAACGGTCCATTCGTACCTCTACCACATGATATGGGGGTTCCTTCGAAAAAGCAAAGACTCGGATAATTCCAAATGGACTCTATCGAGCGTAGGTTAGGTGAAGGGGGAGTTTGGAAGGCACTAAACACTTGATCGTGAGAATAGCCCTCACAAGGTATAATTTGAAGTCCACCCGACTTTTCAAATTGGCTACGCATAGCAGAATTCATGGTCATTGGCATCCAACGCTCACCGTAGACCATTTGTGCATACTCCCCCATGGTTAAACCATGTACTACAGGAATTGGATGCAAACCAACCATGCTCTCAAATCCAGGCGCGAGTATTGGACCATCAACATAATGCCCATTGGGATTACCCCGATCAAAAATCATCAATGCAACACCTGCTTCAACACATGCGTCGAGTACATAGCTCAGAGTTGTACTATAGGTGTAAAATCGAACTCCAACATCCTGAATATCATATACGACAAGGTCCAAGCCCTTAAGCCATTCAGTATTTGGTCTTTTATTTTTCCCATAGAGACTACGAATGCGTATGCCTGTTTTTGGATCACGTCCGTCATCTACATGTTCACCAGCATCTTTATTACCGCGAAATCCATGCTCTGGGGCCCATACTTCACGTATATCAGCTCCTAGAGAAATCAAATGATCCACTGTATGAGTGCCGTTGGGAAGTAGTGACGTAGCATTACCAACTACGGCTAAGCTTTTACCCTGAACAGCTTCATAATACAATCCCGTGCGAGCAACTCCAGGGGTGTAGTCTTTCATCTGAGCCGTAAGCTGCATAGAAATGGCCTGTATAAATATTCCAATTAAAGCGATGGTTGTCCTAACTTGCAACCTAGTGAAAGAAGCATTTTTCATAGCCCAAAAGATACGAAAGAGCTCAGGTCCTTCCGTTATTGCACCGCTGTTAAAACTAAGCGTTGTAGCTACTGCTTTAGGAATGGCATTAGTAGTTTTATCTATCACTTCAGGAAAAGGGCTACAAAAATCTATAATACAGCAGTTTAGCAGCATAGAAGGCGACATGTCTATGTCCGCATATTCCGTTCAAAGAACTGCTGAACCTCGCCCCATATTATTGGCAGATAGTTTGCTCGCTGCACTCGAACAAGCTCCATATACTGATGCTGTATTTCCTGGAATTCAAAAATCAGCATTATTAGTAAACCCCTTGGCAGACGCTTTTGATGGAATACAAATTTTAGGAATG
Organism: uncultured Schleiferiaceae bacterium; assembly: GCA_965656315.1. Classification (GTDB taxonomy): domain Bacteria; phylum Bacteroidota; class Bacteroidia; order Flavobacteriales; family Schleiferiaceae; genus UBA10364. Next base: position 26,225 of record CBFHKC010000019.1, read on the forward strand.
GACACGGCACGATGGTCCTATTTTGGCATGCGCCATACCATGGAAGGTCCCGTATTTCCAAAAGAACGATACGGGTGTTTTATCTCGAAAACGTTAGGAAGAGAGTTAGGGCTTAGTATTGGGGATACAGCCGTACTCGTTCTCTTAAAAAACCAACAAAGTGCTCCTCGCCTCAGAAAAAGTAAAATTGAGGGGATGTATCAAACTGGTCTAGATGAGTTCAATCGTGGAAGTATCATGATGAACCTTGAAGATGTTCGCCGTCTACATGGCTGGAAGAGTGACAGTGTTTCGAACTATACCATAATTCTAAATGACCACGAGCAACGAGCCGAACTGTCATCCTATTGGAATGCGATTGTGCCCTATAGCGTTCAAGTAGCCTCTGTGGAACAAAAACACCCTGCTATTTTTGGTTGGTTAGAGTTGTTTGACACAAACATAGCCCTGGTTCTCGGTATTGTTCTGATTGTAGCCTTAAGCAATCTAATTACAGCGTTACTGGTTCTTATCATCGATAGAACCCGTATGATTGGAACCTTAAAAGCCTTAGGCAGTAGTAATCGCTTGATACTTCAAGTTTTTCAATGGCTAAGTCTTCGTATTTTAAGTCAAGGCCTTTTGTGGGGGAACCTTATCGGGCTTGGAGTCAGTTTCATTCAATGGAAATTCGGACTCATCCATTTAGATCCCGATACCTATTACATTGCGACCGCCCCTATTTCTTTTGATTGGGGATGGATCCTAGGTGCCAATTTTGGATTCTTACTTATCGCTTATTTCGTACTTCGAATTCCTGTGGCCTGGATCGCTAAAATTGATCCTATAAAAAGTATACGTTTCGCATAATCGGAGCTTGATTCCCGGTCCAATTGTTGTGATGTATCTTTAGCCTCCCAATACAAACGAACAACGCAAACTATGCGCCCTATTTACGACAATATCCTCGACACCATCGGAGATACGCCAATGATCAAACTCAATAAAATAGTAGAGGACTTCCCTTGTCCAATCTACGCTAAAGTGGAATACTTTAACCCTGGACACAGCGTTAAAGACCGCATGGCATTGAAAATGGTTGAGGACGCAGAAGCCCGAGGAGATTTAAAACCCGGTGGAACCATTATCGAATGTACCTCAGGTAACACAGGAATGGGACTTGCGCTCGCTGCTATTGTCAAAGGATACAAGCTCATCTGTACACTTTCAGACAAACAGTCTAAAGAGAAGATGGACATCTTGCGAGCTATGGGCGCAGAAGTGATCGTTTGTCCTACCAATGTAGCCCCAGATCACCCGGACAGCTATTACAGCGTGGCTACACGCCTAAACAACGAAATTCCGAACAGCTTCTACCCTTTCCAGTACGACAACGTAAGTAATCGCGAGGCGCATTACGAAAGCACTGGCCCAGAAATTTGGGAACAAACAGAAGGAAAAGTCACGCATTTTGTGGTCGGGGTTGGAACTGGTGGTACTATTTCAGGCGTCGGAAGATACTTGAAAGAGCAAAATCCTGATGTAAAAATCTGGGGGATTGACACCTACGGCTCTGTGTTCAAGAAATATCATGAAACCGGCGAGTTCGATGAAAAAGAGATTTACAGTTACATCACAGAAGGAATTGGTGAAGACATCTTGCCGAAGAATGTCGATTTTGACGTGATTGACTACTTCGAAAAAGTAACAGATAAGGACGGGGCGGTTGCCACGAGAGAATTGGCCAAGAAAGAAGGCCTGTTCCTAGGTTACAGCTGTGGATCTGCCTTCCAAGGCCTTCGTCAGCTCAAGGACCAACTAACCCCAGACGATGTCGTGGTTGTCTTATTTCATGACCACGGTTCGCGTTATGTAGGTAAGGTATACAACGACGATTGGATGCGCGATCGCGGATTCCTTGCACCGGTAAATAAATTGGCTAAAGATCTAGTAGACAACCACAGTCACTTGCCTTTAGTTACAGTTGCTTCCACGGAGCCTCTAAGTAATGCAGCGATGTTGATGAAAACACACGACATCACACAAATACCAGTGAAACAGGACGGCAAACTAGTCGGGTCGATCGACGACCACATGCTACTTACATCGATGCTCGACAACCCTATAGGTTCTACCTTAGTGGGTGAGATCATGGGAGAAGCTTATCCTGTTGTAGACCTTACCACATCTATTGAAGACATCGCGAAGATGATTAAAGGTGGGCATCGCGCTGTGTTAGTTAACATGGGTAAAGGACATCACATCATCACAAAACAAGACGTGATTACCGCAATGAGTTAATTTACACGTCTCAACTCTTCAAGCCGCTATCTCCTATGTACCGGAGTTAGCGGCTTTTTTATGAAATGTCTTTCCATATGGGCTTGAGATGTTCTATTTTGGTCGGAAGACTTACACTATGGAACAGAAAAGCTCACCATTACAGCTCCTTATCGCCCTCTCCCCGCTTGTTGCCCTTATGCTCATGCTATGGTTTAACGTCGGGTACGTCTATGGCGATGGTGCCCTTGATGGCTCTAATCAAGTCATCCTGCTTCTTGCCGCACTACTAGCTGCAGCGGTGGGTGTGGCAAATGGAGCTACAGTGGATTCCATTTTTGACAAAATAAAATCTAACGTCAAGGATACAGCGCAAGCGATTTACATCTTGATTTTAATTGGTGGCCTTGCGGGAACCTGGCTCATCAGTGGTATCGTTCCAGCAATGATTTACTATGGCCTAGATTTGATAAATGCTACCTTTTTCCTTCCCACAGCCGTAATCATCTCAGCAGTTGTTAGTTTGAGTACGGGATCATCGTGGTCTACAACGGCAACCGTTGGTATTGCCCTTATGGGTATCGGGCAAGCCATGGGAATCCCTTCTGCTATTGTCGCTGGTGCCGTTATTTCAGGAGCTTATTTCGGAGACAAACTCAGCCCGCTGAGTGACACCACCAATCTGGCCCCAGCTATGGCCGGAACAGACTTGTTTACTCATATCCGCTATATGCTCTATACCACAGTACCTAGTCTAGTCATTTCACTTGTACTATTCACTATTATGGGGCTGAGTTATAGCGACAATGCCTTAAACAATGAGGGGATACTTGAAGTACAGACGCTACTCGCTCAAAACTTCACCATTTCACCATGGCTATTTTTAGTACCCGTGGGAGTGATTATCCTCATTTCTCAAAAAACAGATGCCCTGGTCGCCATTGCACTAGGGACCATAGGAGGTTTGATTGCAGCACTCCTTGCCCAGCAACCGTTATTAACACAGCTGGGGTCGGGTGAATTCCCTATGTACGAGATTGCAATGCGCTCCGTATATGGTTCAGTAAGTATTCCAAGTGACAACCCTCTTCTAGCTGAGCTGCTCTCAAGCTCTGGTATGAAGGGCATGATGGGAACGGTATGGCTCATACTCAGCGCTATGGCCTTTGGAGGGGCAATGGAAGCTGCAGGATTCCTAGCTACCATAACCGGCGCTATCGTTCGTCTTGCGACAGGCACTGCATCTTTGATTACAAGCACGCTGATTGCTTGTGGCGTATTAAATGTAACCGCTTCAGATCAATACCTCGCCATCGTGGTACCTGGACGCATGTTTAAAGATGTGTATGCTAAGCGTGGCCTTGCTCCAGAAAACTTGAGCCGCACGTTAGAAGACAGCGGAACGGTAACCTCCGTGCTCATTCCTTGGAACACTTGTGGTGCCTATCAAAGTTCTATTTTAGGTGTAGCCACAGGAGAGTATTTTATGTATGCCTTCTTTAATCTTCTCTCTCCAATAATGACGTTGATTTATGCCTGGTTTGGGATTAAGATTCGAAAAACAGAGGACGCAGCATAAGTCACGGCCTCTTTTCTAGTAATTCCTCAATTTTGCGTTAAACGATCGTCTAATGAAGCATTCACCTGTACTTGGACTGCGAGAAAACGCAGGATTATTTTCCTTATTGGTTTTGATGAGTGCCTTTGTTGGGGCGATGGTAGGATTCGAACGAAGTTTACTATCCGCATTCACCAAAGACCTCGGTATTGGAGAACTCGAAGGAGCCCTATTAATGGTGGCTGTTTTTGGCGCGAGCAAAGCCATTGCAAATTTATTTACGGGAAGTCTGATTGGCCAATTAGGACGTAAACGCACCCTCATCCTTGGGTGGCTCTTAGCACTCCAAGTTCCATTCTTGCTGCTCCATGGTGCGGGCACCTACCTAGTTATCACTGCTAATATTGCCTTAGGCTTGAGTCAAGGGTTCACTTGGTCCACTACGGTGATTATGAAAATTGACATTGTGGGAACTAAAAAACGGGGAACCGCCATGGGGCTCAACGAAAGCTCTGGCTATCTCGCAGTAGGACTAGCCTCCTTCTTTGCAGCGTGGTATTTTGACCAAACTGGACTTTTAGCGCCCATTCTATACGCCGCAATAAGCATAGGTCTAGTAGCCATTTTCACCTCCTTATTTCTTGTTCCCGAAACTCAACCATGGGTAGAATTGGAAAAAGCGCAGCACCATGAAACCGTAAATGAACAAGAGAATATCTTCAAGAAGACCACCTTCAAGGATCGTCAGCTGAGCAGTATCACACTAGCGGGTATTGTAAACAATGCGAATGACGGTATCCTCTGGGCACTTTTACCAGCACTTCTATTAGGACTAGGCAAGCCACTCACCTTAGTGGGATCTCTACTCGGTATACATGCCGCTGTATGGGGACTAGGACAACTCATTAGCGGTCCATTATCGAACAAGGGTAACCTTCGTGTCTTAATTACAACCGGCATGATTCTTCAAGGAATATCTTTGTTATTCATAGGTATGTTCCCTGCAAACAGCGTTGCCTTTATCACTCTTGGCGCCGGCACAGCCTTAGTCTACCCTACTTTTTTAGTGGGCATTTCGAATCACTCACACCCATCATGGCGTCCAAAAGCACTTTCTACTTACCGATTCTGGCGCGATATGGGCTATGTGTTCGGTGCGCTATTGGGTTACGCTGCCCTCCAATTCGGTCAAACTAAGGGCGCCTTTTACGTTATTGCTGTACTTACGCTGTTATCAGGTGTGCACTTCTTTATTCGCTATTCTGACAATAGATAAGTCAAACACTTATCTTTACGTAATATCTTAAAACCGTCATCATCATGTCAGATAACCAGCAACCATGCCCAGAATGCAAAAGTCCATACGCTTACGAAATGGATGCACTTATGGTATGCCCAGAATGCGGTCACGAATGGAACGCTCAAGACGAACTCTTGGCCAATTCCGTTCTCGATGCCAACGGCAACATCCTTCAAGACGGCGACGCCGTAGTGGTCATCAAATCACTACCGGTAAAAGGCGCTCCACGTTCGATCAAACCAGGCACTAAAGTCTCACGTATCAAACTTGTCGACGGCGATCACAATATCAGTTGTAAGATTGATGGATTCGGTGCCATGATGCTTAAAAGCGAATTCGTAAAAAAGGCTTAGATCTTACTCTAATCTAACTTCATAAAAAAGGCCCGATTCTTTCGAATCGGGCCTTTTACATTTTAAAATGTTAGACTCTTCTTATTTCACAATCTGAATACGGCTTTGGAAGAACCCATTTTCACTAACGAGACGAAGTACATAGGTACCCGCCGCCAAGTGTTCTGTGACGACACGCTGCTGCGTATCACCATTGCCTTCTAATTCTACCACCATGCGTCCAGAAGCATCGACAATAGATATTGCACCAGAAACAGCAGAGCTGCTAGAAATGGTCAAATAAGACTGCGCTGGGTTTGGAAATACCTGAACGTATGTCAAAGTCAATTCTGCAACATTCAAAGCGTCAGCAATGCTACTTGAATAGCTGTCCGAGTCGCCACATGCGTTGAACACGGTGAGTGTTACAAAGAATGCGGTGGAAGGCACACTATAGTTGTGCACCGGATAGTTAGAAGTGTTGTTCGTATTTCCGTCTCCGAAGTTCCAGAGGTAGGAATTTCCACCGATAGAATTGGTTCCGTCAAACTGCACTTGCATTCCTCCACCAGTGGCGCTCAAGATTTTAGCCGAGAATGTTGCCGTAGGCTGCACACAAATGGTGATGTAGAGCGTAGTATCTGCTTGATCACCACAGGCATTGGTTACCGTGACGTCTACTGCAAAGTTTCCTGAACCAGAGTACGTGTGTGTCGGATTCAAGCCTGAACCTGAATTTCCGTCGCCGAAGGTCCATGTTGCCGAAGTTACATCTGCAATACCCGTTGCATCAAAAGTCACATCAAATGCACTTTGAGTATAGGTTACGGCAGGTACAAGTGGAGCACACAGAGAGATCGTATCATTAAATACGACACTCTGACCACAAGAATCCGTCGCGGTTAATGCTACAGGGTAAGAGCCCCCGGCAGTATAGGTGTGCGAAGGCTGATCACCAGTTCCAGAATTCCCGTCACCGAAGTCCCAAGCATATGTGAGCTGGGTACCTGTAGATGCCGTTGCATCGAAATCTACGGTTAATCCGTTCACTACTGCAGTGAATGTCGGTACCGGCGCAGGACATAAGGTGCTACAATCTGCTGCACCTTGGTATTTGATACCTGCGGTCATTTCACCAGGGTCGCCTGCATTTGCGGCACCCGCAACGCTGGAGAGGATGATTCCGTTTGAATTGGTCAAGACATAACCACATTCGCTCTGCCATTGTCCATTGTCCTGGAATTCCATGTAGAAAGTATCTCCGTCACAAACGTTGATGGTAAAGGTTTCTGAAAATCCTAAAGCACCCGTTGTGGTATTCATCGAATAGCTTGTTACTGTAGTTCCGGTCGTTACGAGTAGTTCGTGGAAATTGATTCCAGCGTTATTTGCTGCCCAACCGTCGCCGAAGTCATCGGTAAGCTCTAGGGTATACGTACATCCACCTACACAAGTAAATGGCGTCGCAACAGCTGGTCCTACCCACATGCTTACATCACCCACTCCACACGAGTCACGAAGATATACATCGTACGTTGTTCCAGAAGTCAAACCTGGAATGGTGTACGGATTCGTCGCAACATTTGAAACGATCGTTCCGCTACCAGGAGTAAACCCAACAGGACCGTATTCAATCTGCCATGCTGTCGCACCCCCCGAAGTCCAAGCTACTTCGATCTCTGTATTTGAAACAGGAGTTGCAGTGATCGCCGAAGGATCTGGACACGTCGGCGCTTCGTCGATAGAGAAATCATCTACACCGATATCCCCTTGCTGTGGTGTGTTGCCCCCGGATTTGGTCGCAGTAAACTTAATCTTAACTAACTTATTCGCATAACTACTCAAATCGGTTACGATCTCTAACCACTGGTTTCCTTGATTACCCGAAACAGAATCCAGCACGGTCCAGGTTCCCACGGCAACGTCTTGAATACTCCATACAAGCGTTCCTTGAGAACCGTTGTTGGTCCACATGTGGTACCAGAATTTCATTTCTGGAGTGGTCAGTGCACTTAGATCAATCTCTGGAGAAGTCAGCGTCGCTGTAGGTGTACCGGTAGAGAACGAAGCCTCCACATACACGTAGCCTCCAAAGCCGGAGGTGTGATCACCGCCAGGTCCGGTTCCTCCTGTAGCTGTTGCACCGTTTCTTCCTCCCCAACGGTAGTTGGTATCTGTATCTGTTCGCGTCCAACATGGAGAAATGGTTGCTCCGATGTTGTGTCCTTGGTTGTTATCGATACCGCCGATAAACCCGTTGTCAAAGTTTTCTAAATATGGGGCTACGGCAGTACCACAAGCCGTGGCTGCTGCGAATGGACCCTCCCAGTCACTGAGGTCCGTTGCACTACAAGAGTCGCGGACGTAGAAATCATAATAAGTAGATGGAGTTAAGCCTGTGACCGTGGTCGGATTCGCTGTAGCAGCAACTATAGTTCCTGCGCCTGGCGTAAATCCTACAGGGCCGTACTCTATTTGCCAGTTGTTGGCACCACCAGTAGTCCATGATAGGGTCACACTCGTTGTAGTGCTTGCGGTGCTTGCTATGGCGGTAGGTTTGAAACAAGTCGGAGCGTTATCCACCACAATGTCGTCAATCGCCCAGTCAGAACTCTGACTAAAAGTAGAGTTACGGTAACCTTTGAAGCGCAACTTGATCGTGTCGTTCAAATATCCGCTTAGATCTACCACCGCTTCTTCCCAAGGATCACCCGGTGAAGA
>CBFHKC010000020.1:0-10768 GCA_965656315.1 uncultured Schleiferiaceae bacterium
GGCGTAGAGGGAAGTAGTTTTGATCCCGAGATTGCCGCCATCAACCTTCGCTATTCTTTCTGATTTAGCGTGTAAACGCCTCCAAATACTTCGAGATGTACTGTTCGCGGTGCTTGTATTTGTACTGCATGATATAGCGTGGGTGCTCAAGCGCAACAAGTTCAGGCGTGAAGTTGTATTCGTTGTTGAGTTTCTGCAGGAACTTAAGATTCTTCCCTGTACCAAAGACGATGATGCGGTCATTTTTACCTGCCAATTCAATCTGCTTTTTAATCATTTCCAATAGAAATGGAGCGAGTGCTTGAGCAAAGCTTGCACGGTCGTAGTAATTGAAATTTACTGGTTTACCTTTCTTTTGAACCGTGAATCCTAACGGACATACAGAACCGATGAAAAAGTCCTTATAAAACTTCTCAGGACCTCCGAATGCATATATGGCTTCGTAAACAAATACTGAGCTGGGTTCATGTGTGCTGAAGGAATCAAATGGAATACCACACTCCACTAGGCGCTTTGTATCGGTAAATGGTATACCTGTGGCTCCGGCACCTAATCTGCCTGGATTAATGCCGAGGATGAGGTTACGAGGCGAGTTGTCGTTGTAGAATTTATGGTAAAACCCTTCAAGAGCTTCTTCTTGCTCTTGACTCGCACCTTCAAACGGGTTGAGTACATTAAGATCTGAATCAAGGAAGTTGAGATCGAAATCGATCGCCTTATAAAAGGCTAATATCTCTTTTGCCTTAATCACTTTTTATTGAGCTGATTCATAGTCGTGTTAATACCCGCCAAGCCAAAGCTTTGACACATCTTAACCGCATGCTCAATAAGTGCTGGAAGATCCAGGGCCTCATCTTTGTTCCATTCCCCGAGAACGTAATCCACCTGTCGACCTTTAGGATAATCATTTCCTATACCAAACTTTAGACGTGGATAGTCGTTACGGCCTAATTTGGCCTGGATGTCTTTGAGCCCGTTATGGCCTGCATCAGACCCTTTGCCTTTAAGACGAATGGATCCAAAAGGGATGGCCAAGTCATCGACTACAACAAGCACATTTTCAATAGGGATTTTTTCCTCCTGCATCCAATACCTCACTGCATTGCCGCTGAGGTTCATGTAGGTGGTAGGCTTGATGAGCCTAAATGTTCTGCCTTTGATTTTGGCCTCTGAAGTCATTGCATATCGCCCTGGTTCAAAAACAACATTGGACGCCTTCGCTAAGGCGTCCAATGTCAAAAAACCTATATTATGACGGGTATTTTCATACTCGGCTCCAGGATTGCCTAAACCGACAATGAGGAACTTTTTCATACCCTAAACTGCGATTATTCTGCTGCAGCTTCTTCTCCTTCTTCTTCGCCGTCATCTTTAACTGCACCACGAGCATTTTTCACAGTAACGATAACTGCTGTGTCTGCGTTAAGAATTTCGAATCCGTCAGCGTTCACATCGCTTACGCGAACAGAATCACCGATGCGAAGTGGGGAGATGTCCAAAGTAACGTTCTCTGGGAACTTACCTGGTACTGAACGAACAGATAGCTTACGAAGGATCATCTTCAATTTACCACCGTTCAATACACCACGAGACTGACCTTCCAATACCACTGGGATATCTACGGTTACAGCTTTGCCTTCTACCAACTGGATGAAGTCAATGTGCATGAGTTGATCAGTTACCGGGTGGAACTGCATGTCTTGAATTACAGCTTCTACAGTAGTATCACCTACGGTTACTTTTGCGATTTTAGCCTCAGCAGTGTATACCAAGCCTTTAAAAGCTAGGGTAGGAGCAGAGAAGTGAATAGGTGCTTCACCACCGTAAATCACACATGGTACGTTACCTGCTCTGCGTTCTGCTTGAGCGTACTTAGAACCTAAATCGGTTCTTAGATTTCCTTGGATTTCAACAGACTTCATCTGATCTAGTTTATTCTGGTATTACATTATAAAGTGTCCTGAAATACTCTCGTGGTGATGAACATTTTTCATCACTTGAGCAAACATTTCAGCGACTGAGATCACGCGGATCTTCGGGTTCTCATTTTTCTGTGGAATGGTATCAGCAATAACCAATTCCTCCAACGCACTGTTGGCAATACGCTCTTGAGCAGGTCCGCTCAATACACCGTGCGTACAATATGCACGTACAGTTTTGGCACCTTTCTCTTTGAGCATTTCTGCGGCTTTCACTAACGTACCGCCAGTGTCTACCATATCATCTACTAAGATGACGTTCTTTCCTTCTACTTCACCAATCACGGTCATCTTATCGATAACGTTCGCTTTCTTGCGTTGTTTGTAGCAGATTACAACTTCAGCCTCTAGCTTACTTCCATATGCATGGGCACGTTTCGCACCACCCATATCAGGCGAAGCAATACATAAATCTGTCAAACCCAACGATTCGATATCTTCAATGAACAAGTTTGAGCTGAACAAGTGGTCAACTGGAACTTCGAAGAAACCCTGAATCTGATCAGCATGTAGGTCCATAGTCATGATGCGAGTAGCGCCTGCTGCCATAAGCATCTTTGCTGCGAGCTTTGCACCAATCGGTACACGTGGCTTGTCTTTACGGTCTTGGCGTGCAAGTCCAAAGTAAGGAATCACGGCAGTAATATGTTTCGCAGATGCTCTTTTAGCCGCATCACAAAGCATTAAAAGCTCCATCAAATTATCTGCTGGAGGATTTGTACTCTGGATGAGGAATACACGATGCCCGCGAACTGTCTCCTCAAATGAAGGACAAAATTCGCCATCGCTAAAGTCCGTGATCTTCACATTTCCCATGGGAATACCATAGTTCTGCGCAATGTTTTTTGCGAGTTCCATAGTGTGACGACCGGCGAATATCTTTGCTTCAGGTAGCATCTGTGCTGTGTATCAGTGTTATTAATGCAGTTTACGCACCTCCGAAGAGGGGTGCAAATGTAAGTAAAAGAACATAAATCACCGACGAAAAAACAAAGCGTTTAAAATTCTTTGCGGAAAAGTTAGGAGAAACGGAAAAGCCACGTATTTTTGCCGTCCAATTCCACGGAAGCCTGGGTGGCGGAATTGGTAGACGCGCTGGATTCAAAATCCAGTTCCTTCGGGAGTGCGGGTTCGATTCCCGCCCCAGGTACTAGAGCCTCGTTCTTTCTTAAGATCGAGGCTTTTTTCATTAGGACGCCTTATTTCTTGGTGCCACAGAATCTTAAAAGAATTGGCCATAGTGATTTCCTTGATAAATGCTACTTTCACGTTATGAACAACATCACCACGGTAGAAAAGCAACATCGTTACGATACTGCTTATTTGAAAATGGCCCAAGAATGGGCACAGCTTAGCCATTGTGAGCGTAAGAAAGTAGGCGCTTTGATTGTTAAAGACCGAATGATTATTTCGGACGGTTTTAATGGGACACCCACTGGATTTGAGAATCCATGTGAGGATGAGCAGAACTATACAAAGTGGTATGTGTTACATGCTGAGGCAAACGCTATTACAAAAGTAGCAAGTAGTCCGGCTAGCGCGCATGGTGCGACGTTATATATCACCTTGAGCCCATGCAAAGAGTGCAGTAAACTCATTCATCAGGTGGGTATCAAGAAGGTGATTTATATGAACGAATACAAGGATCGTAGCGGTCTTGATTTTTTAATTAAGGCAGGAGTTGAGGTTCGCCAAATGACTTTATAGATTGAAAAGAGAAAACGTAGTTCTTTGGGTCGCAGCATTCCTATTATTAGGAGTGTGGATTGGTGGCAACTTCTCTGTTCGCAGTTCTCAACCGGATGCGGTGGACACTAAGCTCGTGCGTTTCTTTCGCTATTTAGAGACCGAATACGTAGACTCTCTAGATATAGATGCTCTTTCCGAGCAAGCGATGGATATGATTCTTAGTGAATTGGATCCACATAGTGCCTACATTACTGCCGATGATGGAGCACAAATGTCCGAGCGTATGAATGGTGGTTTTACGGGAATCGGTGTAGAATTTTCCATTAAGAACGATACGCTTGTATTCCTGCACGTGATGACCAACAGTCCTGCCGCGGATTATGGGATTTTGCCAGGAGATCGGGTGTTTGCGATAGATGGCGATACAATCGTTGGGTCTACGTTGACCAATTCCAAGGTTACTTCACTGATCAAAGGGCCGACCGGTTCCTATGTAGATTTTAAAATCAAACGTGGTTCCTTGTTAGTAGATGCATCTGTTCAACGTGGTCAGATACCCATAAAAAGTGTATACAACAAGGGAGTTAAAGACGGTATAGGTTACCTGCGTGTAGAACGTTTTGCAGAGACGACACATGACGAATTTTCTGCGACGTTACAACGTCTAGAAATGGATAGTATGCGTGCGGTGATTATTGACTTACGTGACAATCCTGGCGGCTATTTGCATGAAGCGGTGGCCATGGCAGATGAGTTTTTAGTAGATGGTCAGAATATAGTCACTACGAGGTACCGCAATGGAGAAGAACATACCTCGGTGGCAGGATCGGGAGAGTTGTTTGAGGATTTGCCCGTACACATATTAATCAATGAAAATTCTGCTAGTGCGTCAGAGGTGTTGACCGGGGCCTTGCAGGATCATGATCGTGCTGTAGTTTACGGGAAAACCTCTTTCGGTAAAGGTCTGGTTCAAGAGGATAAATATCTCGGAGACGGTTCTAAAGTGAGGCTTACGGTAGCATATTATTTTACGCCTAGCGGTCGTAGCATTCAAAAACCATATAAGGATGGGGATATTGCGAATGAAGGTGTTTTTCTGAGCGATTCGGGGCGTGTACTTTCGACTAGCGGAGGGATAGAGCCGGATGTGGAATTGGACAATGATTCAACTTCGTATTTCTGGACCTTCTCCTACGGAACACTCGATGCGTTTGCATATGAATATGTGGATGGTAATCGCACTTATTTTGATGCGCTTTCTCCGATTTCCGGGCACTTGCAATTTGTGCCTGATACCAATCAGCTGGCTGAGTTCTTAGCATATGGCGGTTATGGAATCGTTTTAGAGGATCTATCTGTAGAGGATAAAAATGTGTTGAGCCAATTGTTGCAAGCGGCCATTGCCAGAAATTATTTCGGTTATGACGCATATCGTGATGTCCTCTTAGAATATGATCCAATTCTCAATAAGGTCTACCAGCAAGCGCGTTCCATGTTGCAGTAGTTTCAATTGGCTACTCAATTTCAGAGCATAAAAAATCCCCGAACAGCGCGTGGCCGAACGGGGATAATTATTGAAATACTTTGAGTACTCTTAGTGCTCGTGACCTTCGTGGTCAGCGTGATCATGACCTTCGTGAGCTTCCTCTGTCATTTCTTCAGTTGCTTCTTCAACAGTAGAATCAGCTTCTTCAGTCATTTCCTCAGTAGCAGTCTCTTCTACTACTTCTTCAGTAATTACTTCTTCCGTTACTGTTTCAGCTTCTTCAGCTGGAGCTCCACAAGCAACCATTGCTACTGCAGCAGCAAGAGCAACAAATACATTTACCTTTTTCATTTTAGCGAATATTAGTGTTAATAGTTACTTGTGAAAGTAACTTAAATCTATGCGCTTTGAACGCCTTATCAAGAAAGTTTCCCAAGTTGTGCACTTAAGCTAACTTTCTCGTTAACAAGACTTAGTAGTTCTTTAGCTGGAATACGGATCTGTTCCATAGTGTCTCTGAATCGAACCGTAACTGTGTCGTCTTCCAAGCTCTGGTGGTCTACAGTCACACAGAGTGGTGTGCCGATCGCGTCTTGGCGGCGGTAGCGCTTTCCAATTGCGTCTTTTTCGTCGTACTGCACCATATGGTCGAACTTCAAACCATTCACAACCTCTCTCGCTTTTTCTGGTAACCCGTCTTTCTTTAGTAACGGAAGTACGGCTACTTTGTAAGGAGCAAGGAACGAAGGAACATTCAGTACAGTACGGCTTGAACCATCTTCAAGTTGTTCGTTTTGCAAGCTTTTCGAAAGCACTGCAAGGAACATACGGTCCAGTCCGATTGACGTTTCAACGACATAAGGCACGTAATTCTCGCCCAATTCTGGATCGAAGTACTGCAGCTTTTTACCACTAAACTCCTCATGCTGTTTCAAATCAAAGTCGGTGCGACTATGGATCCCCTCAAGTTCCTTAAAACCGAATGGGAAGTTGAATTCGATATCTGCAGCCGCATTCGCATAATGGGCCAATTTATCATGATCGTGGAATCTATAGCTGTCCGTGTCAAAGCCTAGGCTTTTGTGCCAAGCTAAGCGGCGTTCTTTCCACGTTTCATACCACTGCATTTCTGTGCCAGGGCGCACGAAAAATTGCATTTCCATTTGTTCGAATTCGCGCATTCTAAAGATGAATTGGCGCGCGACGATCTCATTTCGGAATGCCTTACCGATCTGTGCGATACCGAATGGAATCTTCATGCGGCCAGTCTTCTGGACATTCAGGTAGTTTAAGAAAATCCCTTGCGCTGTTTCAGGTCGCAAATAGAGCGTAGATGCTCCTTCGGCAACCGAGCCCATCTGAGTTCCGAACATCAGGTTGAATTGGCGTACATCGGTCCAATTCATACTTCCGCTCACAGGACATTTGATCTGCTCGTCTTCGATCAGCTGCTTTACATCTGCCAAATCCTCGGCCTCCATAGCAGTGACAAAACGATCCATGATCGCCTTCATTTTCTCTTGATAGCCTATTACACGGCCGTTTGTAGATAAGAACTCTTCTTTATTGAAGGCTTCTCCAAAACGCTTTGCGGCTTTCTTCACCTCTTTCTCAATCTTCTGGCGAATTTTCTCAACGTGGTCCTCGATCAATACGTCTGCCCGGTAGCGTTTCTTGCTATCCTTATTGTCGATGAGCGGATCGTTAAAAGCATCAACGTGCCCAGATGCTTTCCATGTGGTCGGGTGCATGAAGATTGCCGTATCAATACCAACAATATTCTCATGCATTTGTACCATGGCTCCCCACCAATACGCTTTAATATTGTTTTTTAAGAGCGCTCCATTCTGGCCATAATCATATACAGCACTAAGGCCGTCATATATTTCGCTGCTCTGGAAAATGAAACCATACTCTTTGGCATGGGAGATGACATTTTTAAACTGATCGTCTGACATTTGATGTATTCTAAATCGTTTTAAACATTGGTATGAGGTTGGTGAAGAAGAGCTTCACGGCAATGGCAAGCAAGATAACACCGAATACTTTCCTTAGGATGCTCAGTCCTCCGGTTCCTAAAATACGCTCGATGCGTTCGGTGTTTTTCAAGACTAAATACACTACTAGCATATTGAGTACGATGGCAATAATAATATTGATGTTTGCGAATTCTGCTCTCAGAGAGACTAACGAGGTCATCGTACCTGCTCCGGCAATCATTGGGAAGGCGATCGGTACGATACTCGCGGTACTCGGACTTTCCTCCTTATATAAGGTGATTCCTAGAATCATCTCCAAGGCTAGGAAGAATAAAACAAAGCTACCCGCAATAGCAAAGCTCTGAACATCAACGCCTAAAAGCGTTAGGATCTGCTCTCCAACGAATAGAAAGACGATCATAATGATACCGGCGACCAAAGTGGCTTTTTCACTCTGTACATGTCCTACCTTTTTACGCAGGCTAACTATTATGGGGATGCTACCCAAAATATCGATAACCGCGAACAATATTAAGAATGCGCTCAGCGCATCATTGTAATTGAACTTTAAATCCATGGCGAATTACTTTGCTGCAAAATTAGCTTCTTTCCGTGTTTCTTCAGCGACATCCTTGCGTTAGATTTGCATTATGGTTGAGATCGATAACAAGCTCCTTTCTTCGGAGCTATTCAAGAAGGAGTTTGTGTGCAATCTAAGCGCCTGCAAAGGAGCTTGCTGTGTAGAGGGAAATGCAGGAGCGCCTGTGGATGAGGATGAAGTAAAAATTCTCGAAAAAATCTACCCAAAAGTGGCCCCTTACCTTACTGAAAAGGGAAGGCAGTCTATTGAAAAACAGGGCACAAGCGTTGATGGCTTCGGTGAAAAAGAAACACCATTAATCGATGGCAAAGAATGTGCTTACACCATATTCGAAGCGGACGGTACCGCGAAATGTGGTATTGAAAAGGCGCATTTAGATGGTGTGATTGATTGGAAAAAACCCATCTCTTGTCATTTGTATCCGATTCGTATAACGAAGTATTCTGAGTTCGAGGCATTGAATTACGATCGCTGGTCCATCTGTAGCGATGCATGCTCGCTAGGGGCAGAGCTTAAAGTTCCTGTCTATGCATTCTTAAAAGAGCCATTGATTCGAAAATACGGTCCTGAGTTCTATGAAGAGGTGAAATCTGCCGCCGATTTTTTAAAACAGAACGATCAGAATTAACAATCTGAGCTGATCGAAATTTTTGCCTCACTGTCTTTTCTAAGGCAGGTCTGACCTTGTTCATATCTGAACCCTTTTGAGGTTGTTAATAACTGTGGGAAAAACCCAATTTGGGTTTCTTGATATTCCCTCAAATCGTAGCCACATTTGTAAAGGTTGATCGCGTGCCTAAACGCGCTTCACCACCTAGTCCGCTTACCAAACAAGTAGTTATTTAACTGGTTTACAGCACATTAAATGTTTTTAATGAGGCCTGACGACCGAAAAAATTGCAGCATGCAACAGGAACCAATTTTACAAGAGAACAAAAACAGATTTGTCATCTTTCCTATTCAGCACAGCGATATCTGGGACTGGTATAAGAAGCAAGAAGCTTCTTTTTGGACAGCGGAAGAAATTGACCTTCATCAAGATGTGATGGACTGGAAAAACAAACTCAACGATGATGAGCGTTATTTCCTGAAACACATTCTTGCATTTTTCGCTGCATCAGACGGCATCGTAAATGAGAACTTAGCTGAGAACTTCGTGAATGAAGTACAATATTCCGAGGCGAAGTTTTTCTATGGTTTCCAAATCATGATGGAGAACATTCACAGCGAAATGTACTCTTTGTTGATCGACACCTTGGTAGACGACGACAAACAAAAAGATGAGCTGTTTAATGCTATAGAGCGCTTTCCCGCAATCAAAAAGAAAGCAGATTGGGCATTGCGCTGGATTGAGTCAGAATCATTTGCTGAGCGTTTGATCGCTTTTGCAGCTGTCGAAGGTATCTTCTTTTCGGGAGCATTCTGTTCGATCTTCTGGATGAAAAAGCGCGGTCTTTTGCCGGGTCTAGCAACGTCTAACGAGTTTATCTCACGCGACGAAGGTTTACACAGAGATTTTGCTTGTCATCTTCATAACAATCACCTTGTAAACAAGGTGTCGACAGAACGTATCACACAAATTATTACTGAAGCTTTGGACATTGAACGCGAGTTCATTACTGAATCTCTTCCAGTTAATCTGATTGGAATGAATGCTGGTTTGATGTCGGAATATTTGGAATTCGTTACGGATCACTTACTTGAGACCTTGAATTGCCCTAAAATTTACAACACTGCAAACCCATTCGATTTCATGGACATGATTTCTTTGGAAGGAAAGACCAATTTCTTCGAGAAGCGCGTCTCAGAGTATAAGAAAGCAGGCGTAGGTGAAAGTCAGTCGGATCACAACATTGACGATGCTTTTGGAGCGATGAACTTCTAAGCAAAACCTGTTGCACACAATAAGATTACACGAAACACACTATAAACTATGATGCGCGTATTAAAAAGAGACGGTCGGAAAGAGCCCGTTAAATTTGACAAAATCACCGCTAGGATCGAAAAGCTGTGCTACGGCTTAAGCGATTATGTAGATCCTATCGCTGTTGCGAAACGAGTTGTTGACGGCGTTTACGACGGTGTTACTACTTCTGAATTAGATAACCTTGCAGCTGAGACTGCTGCTTCGATGACCATTAAGCATCCAGATTATGCTAACCTAGCTGCGCGCATCGCTGTTAGCAATCTGCACAAAAGCACCAAGAAGAGTTTTTCGGATACAGTAACAGATCTCTATAATTATGTAAACCCTGAGACAGGTAAGGCAGCTCCGTTAATTGCGGATGATGTTTATGAAATCATCCAGAGCAATGCAGAGTTCCTCGATTCACAGCTTATTTACGACCGCGACTTTTCGTACGATTACTTCGGTTTCAAAACCCTAGAGCGTTCTTATTTACTTCGCATGCATGGGAATATCGTAGAGCGTCCACAGCACATGTTGATGCGTGTTTCGATCGGTATTCATAAAGAGGATCTAGAAAGCGCAGTCGAGACGTATGAGCTCATGAGTAAGAAGTTCATGACCCATGCTACTCCTACTTTGTTTAACGCTGGTACTCCGAAGCCACAAATGTCTTCTTGTTTCCTTTTAACGATGCAGGATGACAGTATTGACGGTATCTACGATACGCTAAAGCAAACTGCGAAAATCTCACAAAGCGCCGGGGGTATCGGGCTTAGCATACACAATGTACGTGCAACGGGTTCTTATATCGGAGGAACTAATGGTACATCAAATGGTATTGTACCAATGCTTCGTGTTTACAATGATACTGCACGTTATGTTGATCAAGGTGGCGGTAAGCGTAAAGGATCGTTTGCGATCTATGTTGAGCCATGGCATGCTGATATCTACGAGTTCTTAGACTTGAAAAAGAACCACGGTAAAGAAGAGATGCGCGCTCGTGACTTGTTCTATGCAATGTGGATTCCAGATTTATTCATGGAACGCGTTGAGAAAAACGAAGATTGGACCTTAATGTGTCCAAACGAATGTCCAGGATTATTTGATTGTCATGGTGACGAGTTT
>CBFHKC010000020.1:10865-32069 GCA_965656315.1 uncultured Schleiferiaceae bacterium
CACGTGAAGTATGGGCGAAGATCATGGAGAGCCAGATCGAAACCGGTACGCCTTACATGCTGTATAAGGATGCTGCAAACCTTAAGTCAAACCAGCAGAACTTAGGAACCATCCGTTCATCGAATCTTTGTACGGAAATCTTGGAATACACCTCACCTGATGAAGTTGCGGTATGTAACCTCGCGTCCATAGCGCTTCCAATGTTTGTAAGTGAAGACGGGACTTTTGACCACGACCTGTTGTTTGATGTTACGTATAAAGTGACTAAGAACTTAAATAAGGTAATTGATCGTAATTACTATCCTGTTGTCGAGGCAAGGAACTCAAACATGCGTCATAGACCGGTGGGATTAGGTGTTCAAGGACTTGCAGACACCTTTATTAAGCTGCGTATGCCTTTCGATTCAGAAGAGGCGAAGTCGCTCAATAAGGACATTTTTGAAACGATGTATTACGCTGCAGTGACGTCATCTAAGGACCTCGCGATTACTGAAGGAGCGTATGAGACGTATGCAGGAAGCCCAATTTCAGAAGGGAAATTCCAGCATAATTTATGGGGAGTTGAAGACAGTGCACTCAGCGGACGCTGGGACTGGAACACTCTTCGTAAAGAAGTTTCAGAACACGGTGTACGTAATTCCTTGCTCATGGCACCTATGCCTACAGCTTCTACCTCTCAGATTCTTGGAAACAACGAATGTTTCGAGCCGTATACCTCAAACGTATATACTCGCCGTGTTCTTTCTGGAGAATTCATTGTGGTGAATAAGCACTTGTTGCATGATTTGATCGAACTAGGTCTTTGGAATGATGACATGAAGAATGCTTTGATGGCAACGAATGGTTCTGTTCAGAACATCGAAGGGGTGCCGGAAAACATCAAGGACATTTATAAAACGGTTTGGGAAATTTCGATGAAAGATATCCTAGACATGGCAGCAGACCGTGGAATGTTTATTGACCAAAGTCAAAGTCTTAACTTGTTCATGGAAAGCCCTAACATGGGTAAACTTACATCTATGCACTTCTATGCATGGAAGAAAGGTCTAAAAACAGGTATGTATTACTTGCGTTCTAAGCCTGCGTCATCTGCGATCAAGTTCACCGTTAAGAAAAATGCACAGACGGACATGAGTCCAGGTGTTAGCGGAACAGCGTCTTCAGAGACAGTTAATACTTCAGGTGCTACTGCAGCACCTAGCCCAAGTGAAGTAGAAGCGCGCGTTCAGGCTCAAAAAGCGGCTATTGCCAGTATGAATGACGAGGTGACTGCGGAGGAAAAGATTGCTTGTTCCATCGACAATCCAGATGAGTGTATCAATTGTGGTTCATAATCACAGTTTACAAAATATGAGTAAAGGCCCTGGATCTTGGATTCGGGGCTTTTTTTTGTGCTAAAACTAGAGCTACAGCCTAGAATTGAATACGATTGAAATGTGTAAGTGCCTTGTATTGAATAAATTAAGTGATGATTATTTGCGTTTTACGCTGTAAATGCTTAAATTAAGTGTATGATACTAAAAAATACACGCTTATGCCAACTAGATCAGTACACCACAGAGCCCACAGAGGACATGGCCATGCTCGGCCGGTAAAGAAGGAGCCTAAAATGACAAAAGCACAACTCTATGCCCAGATAGGCTTAGTGATAGTGATCATTGCGGGTATTGTAGTAATGGCTTTTGTAGTTTCTTAATGTTCTAAGAAACTAAAGGGTTTTTGATTTGCCGCGGTTATCTTTGGGGCATATGAAACGACTCTTTCAAATTTTTGGTGGCGGCCTCGGATGGACCCTTGGTGGACCCATTGGGGCTATCATTGGCGTCGCTCTTGGAAACAAATTACACGGAGCCATCGAAGGAGAGGCGAGTACAGTTCGCTCTCAAGGATCTAACACTTCCCATAGACCAAGTGATTTTCACATTTCACTTTTAGTACTTGCTGCCAGAGTAATTAAAGCTGACGGTAAGGTTGAACAACGCGAGCTTGATTTTGTCCGTTCTCAGTTTGTTTCAATGTTCGGTCGGGATAAGGCAAACGAAAGCTTTCGATTGTTTAAAAGCATTGTTGATCAACCGATACCACTTACAAAAGTATGTCATCAAATCAATGGATTTACCACACATAGTACGCGAATACAGCTCATTCACTTCTTATTTAAGCTTGGTTTGGCTGATGGTCACCTGCACGAAGATGAAATCAGTGAAATACGTCGCATAGCGCAGCATCTTCGCGTTAATCATTATGATTTTGAGTCCATCAAAGCGATGTTCGCTAAAGGCCAAGATCAGGACTGGGCATTTAAGGTGCTTGAAGTGTCGGTCGATGCCACCGAAGCAGAAGTCAAAAAAGCTTACCGAAAGATGGCCATGAAGTACCATCCTGATCGTTTAGTCGATTCGGGTGAAGACGTACAGAAAGCAGCACAGGAAACGTTCTTGAAAGTACAGGAGGCGTACGACCACATCTGTAAAAACAAAGGCTGGAACTAATGGGCGGATTATCCACTATCAAAAAGCCTGTTGCTCAGGAAATGCGTTCGTTTGACGACAAGTTCAAGGGGCACATTTCCTCCAAGGTTGCTCTAGTGGATCAAATCATGCGCTATATGGTTCGTCGAAAGGGAAAGCAGATTCGCCCAATACTTGTGTTCCTAACAGCCAAACTCACAGGAGAAGTTAAGGAAAGTACCTTTGTAGGAGCTTCTCTTATCGAGCTAATGCATACCGCTACTTTAGTGCACGATGATGTAGTAGATGATAGTGACATGCGCCGAGGTTTCTTCAGTATTAATGCGCTGTGGAAGAATAAAATTGCCGTGCTAATTGGTGATTATCTTCTCAGTCGAGTATTGTTACTGGCGGTAGATTCTAAGGAGTACGAACTTTTAGGAAGCGTAAGCACTGCAGTAAAAAGCATGAGTGAAGGTGAGCTTTTGCAGATTGAAAAGGCTCGAAAACTAGACATCACAGAAGAAGTGTATTACGAGGTCATTCAGCAGAAAACAGCGATTCTTATAGAAACGTGCTGCGTGGTAGGCGCTGAGAGCTCAGGTGCTTCTTATGAAGTCAAGGAAGATTTGAGAATCTTCGGTCGAGAATTGGGTTTGGCTTTTCAGATCAAGGATGATTTGTTCGATTTTGAAAAAGTAAACCTTACTGGAAAACCAGCTGGAATCGACATCAAAGAACAAAAGATGACACTGCCTTTGATCAACGCATTATCGAATGCGAGTGACAAGGAACGCAAATACATTATTCGGACGATCAAGAAGCACCACTCGAGACCTAAAAAGGTACAGGAAGTGGTGGATTTTGTTCGTAATTCAGGTGGATTAGATTATGCACGTGTTAAAATGGAAGGGCATTTAGATCGGGCAAGAGAAATTCTCGCTAAATTCCCTGAGTCGGAGGAGAAATCAGCCCTAGAAGAGTTGATCGTCTATACCGGCAAGCGAAAGAAATAACCTCATAATCTCAGTTTTAATATGGAAGAAATTTTAGGCGTCTCGCAAGAGATCGTAGTTACTAATGCCTTATCCTGGGGTAAACAAATGATCGTTGCCGTCCTCATCCTGTGGATAGGAATGCGCATTGTGAAAATTATGTTGCGCGGATTTGAAAAGGCGATGCAGCTCCGTGAAATGGATAAAAGTCTGGCCTCATTTTTAGAATCGTTGTTAAAGATGGCGCTTCAAGCATTTGTGGTTATCGCAGCTATTAATCAACTAGGAGTAGCTACCACAAGTATTGTTGCTGTTTTAGGTGCTGCCGGTTTAGCGGTGGGTATGGCACTGAGCGGTACATTACAGAACTTTGCAGGTGGTGCTATGATTTTGATGTTCAAGCCATTTAAGGTTGGGGATTTTATCGAGGCTCAAGGATATTCAGGGTCAGTTCAGAGCATTCAGATTTTTGTAACTACGCTCACTACACCGGACAATAAAAAGATCATTTTGCCTAACGGTCCCTTAAGTAACGGAAGCTTAGTAAACTTCAGTGCGCAGGAGACTAGACGAGTGGATTGGAGCTTTGGGATTGGTTATGATGCTGATCTAGATGAGGCTAAAGCAATCGTTCGGAATTTATTGGAGACAGATAGCCGAGTTCTTAAAGATAAAGGGATAACGGTGGAGCTTGGTGCTATGGCAGACTCTTCAGTGAACCTGACGACTCGCGCGTGGGTTCAGGCTTCGGATTACTGGGATGTGCATTTTGCGATGAACACTGCAGTGTACAAAGCGTTTAATGAAAAAGGAATTTCTATTCCATATCCGCAAATGGATGTACATTTGCATCAATAATTTATTTTTTCACTCAGCTTGCAAGGCCACCTTTAGGGGTGGCTTTTTTTATGCATTAGCGTATCTTGCATTCCTATGGCACGCATCCCACAAGAAACTATTGAGCAGATCTTTTCAACTTCCCGAATAGAGGAAGTGATAGGTGAGTTTGTGGATTTGAAAAAGTCGGGGAGTAATCTCAAGGGCTTGAGTCCATTCAATAATGAGAAGAGCCCAAGTTTCATGGTGAGCCCCGCGAAACAGATATTCAAGTGCTTTTCGTCGGGTAAAGGAGGAAATGCGGTGACGTTCTTAATGGAATTGGAACAACTTTCTTATCCGGAGGCTTTGCGATGGATTGCAAAAAAGTACAATATTGAAGTTCCTGAAGCCCGGCCTCAGACCTCTGAAGAGATAGAGGCAGGAAATATGCGTGAAGCGGTTTATCTGATTACCGAGGTAGCTTCAAAATTCTATTCAGATCAGATGCTCAATACCGATAACGGCAGAGCGATTGGCCTGAGTTATTTCAAAGAGCGTGGTTTTACAGATGAGACTATAGCCAAGTTTCAATTAGGATATAGCCCAGAACAGAGCACTGCGTTTGCGGACTACGCCCTCAAAAATCAGTACAGCGAAAAAGCACTCGAAGCTTCAGGGATATCCATGAAGAACGACCGCGGCTGGTACGACAGGTTTAGAGGACGCGTGATGTTCCCGATACATAGTGTTTCAGGTCGAGTACTCGGTTTCGGTGGAAGAATACTACAGAGTAATGTCAAGGCTGCCAAATATCTAAACAGTCCTGAAAACCCAATATATCACAAGAGTAAGGTCTTGTATGGATTGTACCAGGCGAAGCAGGAAATCGTAAAACGCAATGAGGCTTTTCTAGTCGAGGGCTATACTGATGTATTGAGCTTTTTCCAAAATGGTGTACACAATGTAGTGTCCTCTTCAGGTACGGCCTTGACAGAAGGGCAGATCGCGATGATTAAGCGTTACACACCTAATATTACGTTGCTTTTTGATGGAGATGCAGCTGGTATTCGCGCAAGTTTCCGAGGGCTCGATATGATGCTTGAGCAAGGTGTAAATGTTCGCGTAGTCTCTTTCCCAGATGGAGAAGATCCCGATAGTTTCGCTCAGCGCCATACCCAGACGGAGCTAGAAACGTTTTTAGCCTCTGAACGTAAGGATTTTATCAGCTTTAAGACGAGCATCTTGATGGCAGATGCGGCAGGAGATCCTTTGAAGCGTGCAGAGATGATTAAGGATATTGTCGCAAGTATTGCGAAGGTTCCAAATAGCATTTCTCAAGAGGTATTTATCAAGGAAGCATCTAAGATTTTAGATGTTGATCCAAGAGCACTGTATGATGAGCTCAACAGGCTACTAGGGGTTCAAGAGCGAATCGCAAAGAAGAAGCAGTCAGAAGCTCCCCCGATGGAGGTTCTCCCCCCGGAGGCAGCTCCTGAGACGAGAGTGCATGGATACGTGCAAGAAGAGCGTCTGATACATTTATTGATTGCAAAGGGAACGGCAGCAATGTTGGAAGAAGGCTTAGAGGAGGAAGATGCTGTTCCAATCACGATTGCCGAGTGGGCCATCGATGAAATTGAAGAAGACGGTATTTCCTTTGTTACTCCAATTTTCGCCAAGATTTATGCAATGCTACTCGAAGAAGTGGACGGGGAGCATATTCCTGAGCACGATTGGTGGGTGCGTCAGGAAGATGCTGAGGTGATAGCTGTGGTTACCGAGGCATTGACAGAAAAGTATACGCTTGCGAATTGGGCAGCGAAAGAAATTTATTTGCCGAACGAACAAAACACCATGTTTCCGCTGGTAAAGGAGTCGACTTTCCGGTTTAAATACGTGCACGTCGAGCGTAAATTGATGGAGCTCAGGTCCTACTTAAGTCAAGAAAATGCAGATATGGTCTATTATCTGAATGAGTTCTCGAAGTGGAACAATCTTAGACAACTGATCAACGAGGAACTTAACCGCGTGGTCTGATATTCAGGTGTCCAGTAATAATATTTCGAGCCTCGATAAGTCGCTCGTCGTAAGTTTGGGCTGTCAGAACGTGATATTTTGCGTTGGTTTCCTCTAGGAGTCGAATGTATTTTTCGTGGAGAGCTAAACGTCGGTGTTTGTCTACCCGCATCCCGTCCTCAACCCAAGTAGTATTCGGTGCGCACAGTAAATAAATATTGTGTTGGAGAACCGTTTTTAAAATAGGTGAAGAATCATTCCATGCATCTTGCCCCCAAACTTCAAGGGTTAGATGGTCTGTATCGAAAATACAAGTTTTTGAGATCGGGTCGAAATACTGGTAGGCCTGTTCGGTGGCCAATTGACCCTGGACGATTTTTCGAAAAAGAGTTTTTGGGAAATTTTCAAAGTCGATTTCACTCTTTTGATCTTCTAAAAAGGTTCGTGCAAATTCCGGGGCATGATCGAGGTGAAGTTCAGCAGCTACGCGCTCAGAGAGCGAACTTTTGAAAGTGCTTTCAGTCCCAGTAAAAATGAAGTGCATTACAGGTCGATGTTATAGTTTTTTAATGATTGATCGCTCCATCTTTTCAAGTCAGGTTCTTCAATGGAATGTACCTGGGCAAATTCCTCTATTGAAACTTCCTGAAAATGACGCATGCCAACTTTTTCCAAGATACGTATGCTAGCACTATTTCCAGATAGCGTCCTTCCTATTAGTCGTTTTATCCCATTTGATCGTGCCCAGTCCACTACTCTTTTTGCGGCCTCGTATCCATAGCCTTGACCCCAATATTCTTCGAGAAATCGAAACCCTAAGTCGATACCCCAAGGATTGGACTTAAGGCCACACCAACCGATTGGTGTATTGTTTTCCTTTAAACAAACTATCCAGCGACCGTACCCATCGCGTTGGTAGTTGGGATAGGTTTGTATGAGTTCTA
The DNA here is from genome assembly GCA_965656315.1 of uncultured Schleiferiaceae bacterium. Classification (GTDB taxonomy): domain Bacteria; phylum Bacteroidota; class Bacteroidia; order Flavobacteriales; family Schleiferiaceae; genus UBA10364. Next base: position 18,090 of record CBFHKC010000020.1, read on the forward strand.
ACGCTTTTTCTTTGGAAGTAAATCCAGTGTCCCCAGTATAGAAAATCACATTTGGGTTCGCGTTAAGGGCTCTAAGCCAAGTAGCGTCGGCTTGATTCCATTCTCTCAAACGAAGTCTTTTAGATTCGAAAGAGACTAGGGGCTTCCTATGCGTCGCGATACATAGATAGAGGTTTTCAATCTTTTTAAATTGGACTAAACATTGGATGGGCTGAGGTCTTTGTTGACAGGTTTGTGTCACCCAAGCGATGCCCCATCCTTCGGCTGTCAGGGGATTCCATTGTACGCTGTTAATGTGCAAGTGCTTCTTGAAGTCGACGTTGCCGTAGCCATAGAGTTTGAAAAGACTTTCCTTGATGCCCCAGATGAATTGTAATTGGTCCTGTTCAGGCATTTCAAACTGTGACTTTTCGTCTTCGCAAGTGAATTTATGTCCAATTCGAACGATTTGCGCTCGGCTACTTTCCAAGTCGATACCGACCTCAAGTTTCTCAGAAAAGATTGCGGCAGCACCTTCGCTGCAATGCGAAAGGCTTACAAACCCGTCCGGATGTACAGGCTTTTTATGGTTGAATTCTAGTGTTTGAAGTGGCCTGTTACCGAGTGCGATATCTAAGGCAGAACGGCTTTGGATAAAGCGTTCCCGTACTTTATGATTGGTGAGTGTGGCGTATCGTGCTGAGTCTTTAAGACTAAATTGGCTGGGATCAATCCACCTATCTTCTGAAGGATTCACACAAAGGTGTATGTCCTTATTTAAAAGAGAAAAAGCGGAAGATTTCGTCATAGTGATGAACCGTTTGATAGGTCGATACGTTGTGTATCTTTGTAGCAAATTAATAAAAGAACATGAGCGAAACTACGCAGTACGTTCCGTACAAAGTTAAAGATATGTCATTGGCCGATTGGGGTCGAACAGAAATCAAATTAGCAGAAGCTGAAATGCCAGGTCTTATGGCACTCCGTGAGGAGTTCGGTCCAAGCAAGCCTTTAGCCGGTGCACGCATCGCAGGGTGTCTGCACATGACCATCCAAACAGCGGTTCTTATCGAAACGTTGGTGGAATTGGGTGCTGATGTTACTTGGTCTTCATGTAACATTTTCTCTACTCAAGATCACGCTGCTGCTGCTATTGCTGCTGCAGGTATTCCAGTATATGCGTGGAAGGGAATGAACGAAGACGAATTCAACTGGTGTATCGAGCAAACGCTACACTTTGGTGAAGACCGTCAGCCGTTGAATATGATCTTAGACGATGGTGGTGATTTGACCAACATGGTTTTTGATGAATTCCCAGAATTGGTTGCGGGCATCAAAGGCTTGTCTGAAGAAACGACGACTGGTGTTCACCGTCTTTACGAGCGTGAGATCAATGGTACTTTGGTACTTCCTGCGATCAACGTAAACGATTCAGTTACGAAATCGAAGTTCGATAACAAATACGGTTGTCAAGAATCTGCAGTGGATGCGATTCGTCGTGCAACGGATGTAATGATTGCTGGTAAAGTAGCGGTTGTTGCAGGTTACGGTGATGTAGGTAAGGGAACTGCAGCTTCATTACGCGGTGCAGGTGCTCGTGTTATTGTAACAGAAATCGATCCGATCTGTGCTCTCCAAGCTGCTATGGACGGATTTGAAGTGAAGCGTATGGCTACGGCTATTCCACGTGCTCAAATCATCGTCACAGCTACGGGTAATAAGGATATCATCACTGCTGAGCACTTTAAGTTGATGAACGATAAGACCATTCTTTGTAACATCGGTCACTTCGATAACGAAATCGATATGGCATGGTTGAATGGTACCTATGGTGATACTAAAAAGGTAATCAAGCCTCAGGTAGACCTCTATAATGTTGACGGCAATGAAATCATCGTTTTGGCAGAAGGCCGTTTGGTGAATTTAGGTTGTGCAACGGGTCACCCTTCTTTTGTAATGTCAAACAGCTTTACGAACCAAGTCTTGGCTCAGTTAGAGCTCTGGTTGCGTAGCAATCAGTACGAGAACAAGGTATACGTCTTGCCGAAGCATTTGGATGAGAAGGTTGCTGCCTTACACCTTGAGAAGATTGGTGTAGAGCTTGAAACTCTTCGCACTGACCAAGCCGATTACATCGGTGTGAAAGTCGAAGGACCGTTCAAACCAGAACACTACAGATACTAAATCTACTTCTAACGGGGCCGCACAGCGGCCCCGTTGTTGTTTTAAGGAGAATTTTTGTTGAGTGGCAGTTGCCAATTGGCATAGTTTTTCTGACCTTATAAGTCTTATGAAGAGTAGGATACTTTATGTACATCAGCGTATAGCGCTGCTCATTTGCCTAGCAACCGCTAGCATCGCGCTTCAAGCCCAAAACAGTTTGACCGTTGGTGAAATGGATGTTGGCATATTGGCGTCGTACCACACCATCATCACTGACCCGACGAATCTGGTCTTTGGCGAAGAATATGAAGTAGGTGGATACCTCCAGGATATGGATAATGGAGGGGTTATCGCTATTACCACCTCCTACATCCGCAATGGAGCTTTTGGGACGAACATAGCTCTTCCACAGAATAACTACGCAATTGGAAAGTTTACCTCAGCGAAAATGCGCTTTGGATTATTGAAAGAGCTCAACTCATTTGATGTGTTTGCGAGCGTAGGTTTCGGTTGGATTTCTGGCGCCGATTATGCGGATAAGCAAGGTGCCTATGACCTGCTGTATTTAGATGCAGAGAACCCCATAGGTGTTTTTTCCATTCCTATCGGTTTGGATGTACAGTGGTATGGATTTGATGGCAGTATCAACTCCTTAGGCCTCAAGTATGAGATTAATGGGTGGAACAACTACTTGGGAGTAGGGTTCACCTATCTTTTATAACATGGAGGTAACAAGAAAAAGCTCCTTTTCGAGTACGTTTCCTTGGATACTCTTTTGGGTTCATGGGATTAGCCAACTGATGATGTGGGTGGACGAAGGATACTATGACTTTCGTTGGATGTCGGACGGTTGGAATTGGGTGATTTACTTCCTCTATACAACAGTGGTGGTTCTAACTGCAGCTGGTTTTTACAAGCTCTTCTTCTCAAAACAAAACGGTCATCCTCTTAAAACGGGTATATCAATCATTGTGGGCTTCGTCTCCGTGGTGCTCTTGTTGCTTGTAATATGGATGCTTAGGTAGTGTACAGTCTACCTTCGTCTCATAAAAAAGCCCGAATTTCAAGAAGAGATTCGGGCTTTTTTATGGGTTCTACAGTGTGAATTAGCTTCCGCAAGCTTCACATTCTGGATCATCGATACTGCAAGCTTTTGGTTGTTCTGCTTGCTCTAGTTCTTGGACGAAAGATGCGAATGAATCATCCATTCCGAAATCGTTAGTGCTCATAGTATTGTTCTTTTTGTTTTAGACTCACTTCTAAACTAACGATTCATTTGTCAGAAGTTAAGGAAATCAATGGAGCGTTATTAACAATTTGCTTTTTTGATTCTGTGGGAGTTAGCATTCAAATTTTTGATAACTCAGCTTGGGTTGGTGTAAAAGTGGAGATCTAAAAATGCAATTTTGAGTAACAACCTTGTACCTAACCATTCTTATGCGCTTCTCACTACCTCTATTGCTGGTTTTTGTAACCTATTGTTTATCAGGACAAAACACTTCTCGAAAAGCGTATATCGCGAAATATTCTCAAATTGCTGTGGATGAGATGAATAGAACAGGTGTGCCAGCTTCAATCACTATAGCGCAGGGGATATTGGAGAGCGGAAACGGTCAAAGCGATTTGGCAAAGCGTTCCAACAATCACTTTGGCATTAAATGTCACTCGAGTTGGACAGGAGCTAAAGTGTATCACGATGATGATGAAAAAGGCGAATGTTTCAGGAAATACAAAAAGGTAAAGCATAGTTTCGAAGACCATAGTGATTTCCTGGTTCGTGGCTCGCGTTATGACTTCTTGTTTGAATTGGACCCTATGGATTATAAGAGTTGGGCCAAGGGTTTGAAAAAGGCCGGATATGCCACGGCGCCTGATTATGCGAATCGACTTATTGCCATTATTGAACAAGAGGCCTTATATACCTATGACCGTATAGGTGAACGACTCGTTGAGGCTTCTACAGATTCTTCGAGAATAGGTGCTAAGGTTAATGGTCCCACACTTAATGGTAAGGGGAAGCCTGTGAAGAATGCTAAAAAGCGTTTTGTGATTCATCGGGTGAATAACCTTCCGAAATTGGCTCCGTTTGTAGTTCTTTTAGAAGATGAGCGAATTGAATTTATTGCGGACTCTTTACACATGCGCGTTGAAGTTTTATTAAACATCAATGACGCGAGTTGGGAGACAAAATTTAAAGCAGGCGATCGTATTTATGTCGATTACAAAAGGAATCGTGGAAGGACTAAAACGATTCTAGTTCGGCCAGGACAAACAATGCGTGAGATCGCTCAGCAGGAAGGAGTACGTTTAGAAAAGCTGTACAAATACAACGATATGCAGGTTGGAGAACAACCCGCAGGTGCTTCTGTCATTCGAATGCGTCCTTGGGGAATTTTCGAAAAAAAATATTGAGTTTTTAGTAATGCGCTCAAATTAGTACTCATGTCCCGTCGTTTAGAGAAGAATTGTAATCGACCGAGCTATTTAGGTTCTTTGTACTCCAAGCGAATAAACCTATGGGATATTTTAAAAAGTTGCGCGAGGCCATATATGGACACGTATTGTTGTCTGCCTTGACTTTGTCTGGAATCGTGGTTTTTGTAGATAGCTGGTACAATACAAACCCAGTCTTTGAAGTTTTAACCTACACCATTCACACGACCTTACTGGTATATCTATTCCTCTCATTCCACAGTCCAGTTGTTGATCGACGCGGAAAATTGATCGATTTAGAGATAGGTATGATCATATTCGGTGCAATCATGAGCTTATTCTTTATCCCAGTAAATGATACGTTGTGGTATACTGGTCTATTCTTTTTATTGTTGGTTCGAATAGTAGTGTTTGCCTTGTCCCAAATGGATAAACAGGCACTACGAGCAGGCGGCTTAGGTATGGTACTAGTCTTCCTTGCTTTGGGATCAAGAATTGCCGGTTTAGAGTCTGAAAAGGTATTATGGGTAGCCGTAAAAACAAACGTTTTATCTAGGGTATGGATTATCGTATATATGATAGTCACCCTGATAATGATGTACAGAGAATTGGAAGAGTCCTTGAACACTAAGAGCTTACTTACAGAAAAAATTAAGGAGAAGTCTTATTATACCAACTCCTTCGCTTTGGTAAGTCATCACCTAAAGACTCCGTTAAGTACAGCGGTACTTACACTTGATGTAGCTCGGTTTAGAAAAGATCCTGACACAGGTAATTACACCTTTAGTGAAAAAGAGGTCGCTCGACTTCAGAAGTCAATAGGGATGGTAAATAAGATGGTTACGGAGTTGGTAGTCAACCAAAAGGCGGTTAATCAGCTTATACAAACGGACCAATTAGATTTGTCCGAAGTGATAAAGTCCGTTGCCATGGAGAGGAAGGTAATTATGGAAATTCCAGAGGGTATGAGCAATCAAATCAATCAGGCAGAGGCTTTCTCATTACGGATGGCGCTCACCACCTTCATTGAAAACAGCCTAGTTCACGCCAAAAGTACTCCGGTTATTACTTTGAAAGAAAATGGAACATTACGTATTCAAGATGATGGACCAGGTTTATCACCTCAACTCTTCCAGGCGTATGGTAAAGAGATGATCGGGAATAAAGCATCTTCCGGAATTGGTGTGTATCACACTAAAAAGCTATTAAGTGCGATCGGTTGGGAAATGAAGTTAATCCCTCATCAGGGGTTTTGCGTTGAACTAAGGAAAGAGACCGCGTCGGCCAAGGCTAGTAGGCATGAATTCGAACAAATGAAGCCAGCAGATTTGATTCTAAAGTCTTAATGGTTTTTATGAGGATCTATCTTTTCTTAAATGCGTGGAAGAGCAAGGTCAATAGGTAGCTTATTCCTAACACTGTACTGATCAAGAGTAGGGTGGGTGCCCCCATCCAATGCATCAATTTAAACACCACACTTAGAAGGAAAGTGCCAAGTGCCGTAGCACCAATGGTATTAATTTTATTTTCCATCATAGTAAGATAGGTCAAATTCTACTGTACATTTGTGCCGTCTCAAAGGGGTGCCTAGAAAGTCCGTTCCGGACCTGCAGGCTGAGATTATACCCATAGAACCTGGGCAGGTAATGCTGCCAAGGAACGATAAGCAATAGATGTGTAATTACACGTTGTTGCCCCTTGACGTGGTTTTAAAACCAATTGTACTCCAATGAAAAGAGTAATTCTACCCGCACTCGCCTTGATGCTGTCTGCAACAAGTCTACGTGCACAATCCAATGAAGCTGCTGATACCATGATAGTTTCAGATCTTCTGCTACGAACACAGTTAGATGCTGTTGATGTGATCGGAACTTGGGCAAAGAAGGAAGATCCGATTGCCCAATTGAACCTTACCGAAAAGGACCTAGAGTCCGTAAACACAGGCCGAGATTTACCTTATGTCCTTCAGGATGTAGCCGGTGTTGTTAGTTTCTCAGATGCAGGTAATGGCGTAGGATATACCAACATGCGCGTTCGTGGTTCTGACGTCACCCGTATTAATGTTACGGTAAATGGCATACCTATGAACGATGCCGAAAGTCATGGCGTATTTTGGGTAAATACTCCTGATTTAATGTCCTCCACTAAGGCCATACAGTTGCAAAAAGGTGTTGGAGCCTCAACAAACGGCTCTGGTGCTTTCGGCGCTACACTCGGGTTAAGTACCCTAGGAGCTGGAGAAAAAGGAGGGAAGATCACCCTCGGGGCGGGTTCTTATAACACTCAAAGAGCAACTGTTGAGGCAAGTACCGGTCGTACGAATAATGGTTTTTGGATGAACACTAGATTCTCTACCATTACTTCAGATGGGTATGTGGATCGCGCTAGTTCAGATTTACAATCGTATTACCTGAGCGCAGGGTATTCCAACGACAATCATTTTATTGAATTGATTCGATTCGGTGGAGGAGAGCGTACCTATCAAGCCTGGTGGGGTATAGACTCCACTACTATGTATGGTGGTACTTGGGATGCTGCTCCTACCACAAATTATGCAGGTGCTATTTATGATGACGCATGGAACGTTATCGGTACCTACGCGGATCAGGTCGATAATTATGGCCAAGAACATACACAATTGCACTACCGTATGAGCAATTTACTCGGTGGCACTTTCGCTGCAGCACTACATCATACGGGTGGTAAAGGGTATTTTGAAGAATACAATCAAGGATATGGATTTGCCGATTTTGGCTTGCCCTCGTACATCTCTGGCTCAGATACCATAGCTTTTGGCGATGTAGTAACTCGTAAGTGGTTGGACAACCAGTATTACGGCGGGACCTTTTCTTGGAACCGTGTATCAGGAGATCAAACCTTCGTGTTAGGCGGTGGAGCTCACCGATATGAAGGCGATCACTTTGGCCGCGTTATTTGGGCAAACCACCCGAATGTGACGACCACCGCAGGTAATTATTATCAGGGAACGGGTCTAAAAGATGATGCCAACGTCTACGCTAAATGGTCCCTGACAAAGAATAGATTCTTACTGTACGCAGATGCCCAGTACCGTTTCGTACAGCACGATGCTAAAGATGGATCGGCAGTAGGTCCGGCCAATTTTTCGCGCACCTTCCATTTCTTTAACCCGAAAGTGGGCGCTACCTACCAGCTAGGAAAGAATGAAACGCTCGGCGCTTTTGTTGGGGTAGGACATCGCGAGCCGAACAGAACCGATTTGACGTATGCTGCAGATCCAACGGACATCCAAGCGGAACGTATGGTGGATGCTGAGCTTACTTATCGAAAAGTAACAAAATCATGGTCGGTAGATGCGAACGTATACCGCCAACAGTACCAAAATCAGCTGGTGCTTACAGGGGCGATCGATGCACAAGGATATCCTATCCGTAGCAATGTCGGAGTGAGTTTCCGTCAAGGACTCGAGTTTGCGGGGAGCTATGCGTTGACTAAGAATTGGTCATTGCAAGCGAATGCCGCTTTGAGTCAAAACGAAAATGTGAATTGGATTAGTGACCCGCTCTCATCGTTTGTCGATAATACACCTATTGCATTTTCACCTGCATTAGTTGCCGGAGCTCGACTAAGCTACAACTACAAAGGTTTTGAAGCGACTCTTTGGAACCAATTCATCGGCGAGCAGTACCTGTCCAATGAAGGTCTTGCTGCGCATACCTTACCTGCATACCATATTCTTAATGCTCGTGCCTCTTATGAGTTCAAAACGCTGAGTAATGAACGAGTATTGGCATTTGTAGAGTTGCGTAATCTTGCCGGAACCTCTTATGCGGCGAATGGTTACATGTGGGGCAGTACGCCTTACTATTATGCACAGGCGACTTTCAATGTAATGACGGGTTTAACTTTTGAATTTTAATCCGATAGTCTTTCTACAAAAGAAAGCCCCCCTTACTGCCGATGGCAATAAGGGGGGCTTTTTCGTTGTTTATAGGGTTTACCAGGAGCCCGATGCGCCACCGCCACCGAAGCCACCGCCGCCGAAGCCTCCAAAGCCTCCGCCGCCACCGAATCCGCCTGAGCCGCCGAATCCACCGCCGCTGCGCATTCCGCCGCCCATAGTGTAGCCGGTTCCCATGCCCCACCAGAAAGGGCCCATGCCCGAGCGGCGACCGCCGTTACCGCCACCACCGCCTTTTGACCTGCTGTACAGCAGTATCACTGCGATGATCACCAGTAGGCGAATCAGTCTAGAGCCTTTACGTCCGGAAGATGCCGCGCCGCGTCCGCCTTTACCTTGATAACTGCCGGCTAGTACTTGGAAAATTGCTGTAGTACCGGCGTCAATTCCTTTGGCATAACTACCGGCTTTAAATGCAGGGAGTATGTCATTCTCGATGATCATCTTCGAATTAAAATCGGTCAGATAAGGTTCTAGACCGTATCCGTTTTGAATAGAAATTTCTCGATCATCGACAGCGACAAGAATTAAACAGCCATTGTCTTTACCGTCTTGACCGATTTTCCAATGTTGAGCTATTTCTGCCGTGATTAGATTGATATCATCACCACCGGTTGTGGCAACTGTGACGACAGCGATTTGGGTACTTGTGGTATCCGCATAATCGAGCAGCTTGTTTTCAAGATAGGCCTCGTCGTTTGCGCTTAATACTTGAGCAAAATCATTGACCAGTTTTTGAGGAACGCTACTTGATAGTAAGTCTTGTGCGTTTTGAGCGAGTAAGCTAAGTGGAAGTAATAGTGCTACTAGTAGTTTCTTCATCATTTAGCCTTTAGATATTTCATTCGATAGCTCGTCTACATCATCGTCCCTACGAGGAAAATACTGGCCAAGGGCATTACCCGCCTTTTCGATCCCTGCGATTAGACCTTGGGAGAAGTGTCCAGCTTTGAATTCTTCAATCATCGTTAGAACGATTTCTTCCCAGAAATCAGTGGGCACCTTTGCGTCAATTCCTTCTCCTGCCCAGATGGCCAATTTTTTCGATTCAACAGCAAGGTAAAATAGCACACCGTTCTTCTCAGCCGTTTTGTGCATTTCAAGCTTGCCGAACATTTCTTTAGCACGCTTTTGTGCATCCTTAGTGGATTTCTCCAAGTGAATGCGTAGTTCTCCTGAGGTCTTTAGCTCGGCTGCTGTTATCGCAGCTACAAGCGCAGTCTCTTGTTCTTCGGTCAATATGCTTCTAACGTAGTCACTCATCGGTTAGAAACTTACTTCTGGCGCTTGTTCAGTACCGCTGGCAGCTTCGAAATATCCCTTTTTCTCGAAGCCGAAGCTTGAGGCGATAAGGTTTCTTGGGAATTTACGAATGGTCGAGTTGTACGATTTGATGCTGTTGTTAAATCGGTCGCGCTCGATTTTGATGCGATTTTCAGTGCCCTCTAATTGACTTTGCAAAGCCAAAAAGTTTTGATTGGCTTTGAGATCAGGGTAGCGTTCCACGCTCACCATTAAACGGCTAAGTGCTCCAGAGAGTTGTCCTTGTGCTTGTTGGAATTTAGCAATCGCCTCAGGAGTAAGGTTGTCAGCGTTTACGTTAATTCCAGTGGCATTGCTGCGTGCCTGAATGACTCCGGTAAGTGTTTCTTTTTCAAAGTCAGCGTAGCCTTTGACTGTATTTACTAGGTTAGGAATAAGATCAGCACGGCGTTGATATGCACTCTCTACTTGAGCCCATTTGCCATTGGTCTCCTCGTCAAGTGTGACCAAGTTATTATAGATGCCTACTAAGCGCAATACAAAGAATACGACAAGTCCGAGGACAACAAGAAGGGTGATGGTTGATTTTTTCATTGGAAATTTTAGGTGGTTAGTGATTTACAAGGGTTGTTTTAGTTTAAGCACGCATTGTGCGGAGAATCTTTTGCAATTCTTCCTTTACATGAGCCAATTTTTGGATGACCTCCACTTGATTTACTTGGGCCGTCTTATTTCCACTCAAGTGCTTTTTTGCCCCGTCTATGGTAAAGCCTCGTTCACGAACCAAATGGTTAATGGTCGCCACTACCTTGATGTCATCATGACTGTATTTCCGCTTTCCGGAATTACCTTTCTTAGGCTTCAAGGCGGGGAATTCTTTCTCCCAGTACCTTAGATTCGAGGTGTTCATTCCAAAGAGATCTGCGACTTCGCCGATGCTATAATACATCTTCGATAGTTCGGGTAAAGTGGTGGTTGTACTCATGAAAATAAAGATACACACTTTGGGGCACTTCTGTAGAGATGCACGCAGGAAGATATGAGGAAATTGAGTAGCTACCGCCTGTATGAAACCTTAGTCGAAGCTCTGGTTGGAGTGGGAGCTGATCTTCAGCATTTCCTCGTATTGCTCTGGTGTAAGGTCGTTAAAGAAGTAGTTGATCGGATTGATCTTACGACCGTCTTTCATTACCTCATAATGCAAATGCGGTGCTGTTGAAGAGCCTGTAGATCCCACGAAACCGATGATGTCTCCACGTTTAACACGCTGTCCTCGGCGTACTTCAATCTCACTCATGTGACCGTACAGCGTCTTGTATCCAAAGCCGTGGTCAATCACGATATGGCGACCGTATCCAGATCTTGATCTTTTGTAGGTGGTGACTTTACCGTCTCCTGTTGCATAGATAGGAGTGCCTGTTGGCGCAGAAAAATCGGTACCCCAGTGCATCTTGCGCACTTTGTATATGGGGTGGATGCGGTATCCGTAGCCGGATGCCATCTTTTTTAAATTCTTATTTGCAACCGGTTGAATGGCAGGAATAGCAGCAAGCATTTGTTCCTTATTTCGGGCCATTTCTACGACATCATCGAAGCTCTTGGTCTGTACGTAAGCGCGTTTAGCAACTTGGTCGAGCTTTTTGCGTGTATCTACCAACAATTCAGAATTGTCAAACCCTTCCAAGTTTTTGTAACGATTTGCTCCTCCAAAACCTGCGGTACGGACATCTTGAGGAATTGGTCCCGCTTCAAAAATAGTACGGTAAATCTCATCATCGCGTTTTTCAATATCGCTAAGAACGGCAGTCAACTCTTCGAGTTTTCCATTCATAAGTTCGTATTGAATAACCATGTGGTCCAATTCACGTTTCATCCTGCGTTCCTTTGGACTCTCAACCCACATGTCAGCTGCCATGTAAAAAACGATCCCAAATGCCATTGCTGCTGCACTAAAGAGGGTGATCTCTTTAGCGCGTTGCTTCCATCCACGCTCTATCTTTCTGTAAGAGAGTGTTTTAGAATCATATGTATATTTTACTTTAGCCATACTTTGTGCGTTATTTTTGCTAAGACGCTTTATTCACGCGAATATTGTGCCACAAAGAAACAAAATTAGATTAACACCTAAACAATTCCCGTTTTGGGATAACTGATAATATGCTCACTTCTAAAGAGATACGTAGAAAGTTCCTCGAATATTTTGAGTCGAAAGGTCACGAGGTAGTTGCCTCGGCACCCGTTGTGAATAAAAACGACCCGACCCTAATGTTTATCAACGCCGGAATGAATCCGTTTAAGGATTACTTTTTGGGGAATGCAGTGCCTAAAAACATACGTATCACGGATACTCAGAAATGTCTTCGTGTGAGTGGTAAGCATAATGATCTTGATGAAGTGGGGCACGATACCTACCACCACACCTTGTTTGAAATGCTTGGGAACTGGTCCATTGGCGATTACTTTAAGAAAGAGGCCGTCGAATGGGCTTGGGAATTGCTGACAGACGTTTATGGATTAGAAAAGGATCGTCTTTATGTTACTGTATTTGGCGGAGATGCTGCTGACGGTATGGATCGTGATAATGAGGCTGCGGGTCTTTGGGAAGCATTCGTCCCTAAAGATCGAATCTTGAATGGATCAAAGAAGGACAATTTCTGGGAGATGGGTGAAACCGGTCCTTGTGGTCCGTGTTCAGAAATTCATGTCGATCTACGAAGCGATGAGGATCGCGCTGCTGTTTCCGGGGCAACTCTGGTCAACGAAGACCACCCACAAGTAGTGGAAATCTGGAACCTGGTATTCATGCAGTTCAACCGCAAAGCAGATGGTACTTTAGAAAACCTTCCTGCGCAACATATCGATACAGGTATGGGTTTTGAGCGTTTGTGTATGGCATTGCAAGGCAAGCAATCGAACTACGACACCGATGTATTCACTCCATTGCTGGACAAAGTTGCCGCTATTTCAGGCGTCAAGTATGGAGCAGAGGAGTCGACTGATATTGCCATGCGAGTGATTGCAGATCACATTCGTGCGGTTGCTTTTGCTATAGCTGATGGCCAGCTGCCATCAAGTGGTGGTGCTGGGTATGTGATTCGTCGAATTCTTCGTAGAGCAATCCGTTACGGGTTCTCGTATTTGAACCTCAAGGAGCCTTTTATGCATCAGCTGGTTGCTACGCTCGAAAATGAGATGGGTGAGTTTTTCCCAGAGCTCGGCCGCCAAAGAGCATTGGTAGAAAAGGTGATTGAAGAAGAGGAATTGAGCTTTTTGAAAACTCTGGCGCAAGGACTAACAAAGCTGAGTGAATTTCTAAGTACGAATGAGACCTTGCTTGATGGAAAGCATGCGTTTGAACTGTACGATACGTATGGATTCCCGATTGACTTGACGGAATTGATCATGAGAGAGAATGATCGAACAGTGGATATGGAAGGCTTTACAGCAGAAATGACCGCTCAAAAGGAACGTTCTCGTGCTGCGACTAAACTCAGTACAGACGATTGGATTGAGCTCGAACACGACGAAAAAGAAGAATTCATCGGGTATGATTTTTCGGAAGCTGAAGTGCGCATCACACGCTACCGCAAGGTCAAGGCGAAGAAGAAGGAATTTTACCAACTCGTATTTTCATTAACACCGTTCTATCCAGAAGGCGGAGGTCAGGTAGGAGATACTGGGCTGCTAGCACAAGGTGAACATACCATTGAGATTACGGATACGAAGAAAGAGAACGGCGTGATTGTGCATTTTGCAGATGAGCTGCCTGAAGATATTAGTGGTACATGGCAAGCAAAGGTCAACTTCAAAGACCGCCAGGAATGTGCAAAAAACCACAGCGCTACGCATTTAATGCATGAAGCCTTGCGCAATGTATTAGGAACGCATGTGGAGCAGAAAGGGTCGTTGGTTCGTCCAGATTTGCTGCGCTTTGATTTTTCTCATTTTCAAAAGGTGAGTCCTCAAGAACTGCAAGAGATCGAACAGCAGGTAAACGCTGCGATTCAAGCCAACTACAGCCTAGAAGAATATCGTAACATCCCTATTTCAGAGGCTAAAAACATGGGTGCGATGGCACTCTTTGGTGAGAAATATGGCGATACAGTGCGTGCTATCAAGTTTGGTTCTTCGATTGAGCTTTGTGGTGGAATTCATGTTCCTTCAACCGGTTCGATTGGACTGTTTAAATTTATCAGTGAAGG
>CBFHKC010000021.1:0-2531 GCA_965656315.1 uncultured Schleiferiaceae bacterium
TGTGACGTCGAGAATTCACCGCGGATTTTACCCAACTCTAAGGCCATCATGGTCAAAACCGTTACCTGAGATGTAAAGGCCTTTGTCGAAGCAACACCGATCTCTGGACCGGCATGAGTATACGCACCGGCATGAGTTTCACGTGCAATCGTAGATCCTGGAACATTACAAATTCCAAAGACCATTGCACCGGCAGCTTTCGCCATTTTGATCGCCGCTAAGGTATCTGCAGTTTCCCCACTTTGGGATATAGCAATGACTACGTCGTTCTTGCGAATGATCGGATTGCGGTAACGGAATTCCGAACCGTACTCCACCTCTACAGGAACACGAGCAAATTCTTCAAAAAGGTATTCTGCGACAAGCGCACTGTGCCATGAAGTTCCACATGCCGTAATAATGATACGGTCTGCATTGCGGAAACGATCGGCATATTCTTCCAATCCAGACATTTTAATCATGCCCTGCTCTGGCAATAATCGGCCACGGAAAGTATCGTAGATGGCACGAGGCTGCTCGTAGATTTCCTTCATCATGAAGTAGTCGTAGCCCCCTTTCTCAATGCTTTCGAGATCCATCTGCAACTGATGAATTTTAGCATCCACAGTTTCGTCACTCTCGATCAAACGAATATCTAAATCGCCGTTTGCGCTCACCGACGCCATCTCTCCATCCTCGAGATAGATTGCGTCTTTAGTGTACTCTAGGAAAGGTGTCGCATCAGAACCGATGAATTTCTCATCCTTACCAAGTCCAATAACGAGCGGTGAACCGAGTTTTGCTACAACGATCTCCTCTGGAGCGTCCTTGTCGTAAATACAAATTGCATATGCTCCGATCACTTGCGTTAATGCAAGGCGTACCGCTTTTCTTAATTCACAATCTTCTTCTGACTTTACGTACTGGATGAAATTCACGAGAACTTCTGTATCCGTTTCACTGTGGAACGCGTAACCTTTTTCAATCAGCAGCTCCTTAAGGGCCTGATAGTTTTCGATAATACCGTTGTGAACTAGAACGAGGTTGCCGTCATTTGAAATGTGCGGGTGTGCATTATGGTCCGAAGGTTGACCGTGGGTCGCCCAACGTGTGTGGGCGATACCTGTAGATCCAGAAATGTCGTGAGCAGCAGCGTGTGCCTCCATTTCCTTCACCATACCTTGTTTTTTATACATTGCGATAGTACCGTTTTGGGCTAATGCCACTCCTGAACTATCGTATCCTCGGTATTCTAGACGCTTGAGCCCATTGACGAGAATCGGAAACGCTTTACGGTCGCCGATATATCCTACAATTCCACACATAAGATAAAGGTGTTAAGTTGGTTTTGGTTTGGTTTGATGTTCTAAAGTAAGAAAAGCCTTACTCAGATTTGGTATAATACACGTTGAATTCCATAGGGATACTAGGATGCATACCGCCACCTAATACAGCTCGATGTAGGTTTCCACTCGAAGAAGATGGAATAATTAATAGAGGCAGCACTTCACCGCGTTCATTCACGAAATCATGTATCGTGCGCGTCACATTAAACGTGTAGCGGTACTCGCGTATGTCCGCACGTACTACGGAACCTCCCGTTGCATTCACAGAGGACGAATAATCCTTGACTAACTGCTGCGTAGAGTCGAGGTCTTGAAGCAGTAGCAGAGAGCTCGGCAAGGTATAAGGACCTACAGTTCCTTGAAGTACATCGGCTGTCAAGCTCGCGCGGTTAATGCTGTAATTCTTTCCAATCAAAGTATCTAGCCCCGGGAAAGACAACACCGTTCTAGCTCCGCTACCGCCCTGTACATAGGTCAAGACTTCACCATTCAATGTGTCCATCATCTCGAGGTCAAACTGAGCAGAAGTGTGGTCGTGATTATAGCTGTTGTAGCTCCCGACAGGATCTCCAAAGTTTTGACCAAATGTGAGGTTGAATACTTTCGGTATAGTATCGTCTTCACCGGTGTGGTAGTACAATTCAATCATCGAACCTGGATTACTCAAGTTAAAGTAACCGGCGATGTTAGAACCAGAACCGATATCGCTAAAGTGTAAGCCTGGAACTTCCTCTACAAACGTTTCGTTGTCCGCGAGGTAATCTGCACCTGCCATAGATGGATCGAAAAGAACCGATTGGAAATACGCAGGATCCATATCGAAGGACAAGTAACCTACTAAAGAGTCCACACCGTTGTACAAACGAGCAAATGGATCGAGTGCAACTATGGTATCTGCAACTACATCGCCTAGAGGTGTGGAGTGGTTCGAATAATAGCTCGCCGTGTCAATCAAAGACTCTGTGAGTGCTTTGACCTGAACGTGAATCGAATCCCCAGGAATGCCATAATAGCCGCTGTAGGCCAAGCGGAACTTCACAGAGTCACAAACGGTTCCCTCTCCGAAATCAGGAGATGTTTTTGACAATAAAAAACGTGTAGCAAAAGCACTCTCTGTGCGGCCGAAAATAGGGTCTTGTAGATTTCCAAGAACCACTTTCGATGGGCTCTTCGTAGAAATGCTATCCCAAGGAATGGTGAAGCTTA
>CBFHKC010000021.1:2631-6364 GCA_965656315.1 uncultured Schleiferiaceae bacterium
AGGGTCTTGTAGATTTCCAAGAACCACTTTCGATGGGCTCTTCGTAGAAATGCTATCCCAAGGAATGGTGAAGCTTACTACAGGGAATGTCAACTTCTCTCCCAGTTCAGGACGATCGTTCGTGAATTTCCCAGCACCTATCGTTCCATTGCTTTTTTCACATGAGGTGAAAGCAGCGAGTACAACAAAGGCCGCAGCGAGGTGATTAAAAAGTTTATTCAACGTCAGTAGTTGCAAGAAGGGATTCATAAATCTTGATGGCTTCTTCTGGCGTTTCTGCAAAGTTCTTGCCATCTACTACAGGAATGTTATTCTCTTCACAGTATTGCGCAACGTGCTCTGTATTTTCTTCGCCCAAAATGACGAAATCAGCGTACTTCGCAGCCAATTTCTGCAAGTCCTCGCAAGTAGGTGCTTCCAACCCTTCGGTGTGTACTGCATCGATTTCATCAAACTCAAGACCAGCTTTGAGATTTGGACCTAAAGGACCTTCAAAACCATTGTCGTACGCAGAGAATACGATTTTAGCATCCTTGAAAATTGGGTTTTCGCTTTGGAACATCTTCAGATACATAGGCACTAAAGCTGACATCCAACCGTGAACGTGAATCACGTCCGGTTTCCAGCCGAGCTTTTCTACAGTGTCGATCGCACCTTTCGAGAAGAACAATGTGCGCTCGTCGTTGTCTTCAAATAACTTACCGTCTGCATCAGTGTACGTAAACTTGCGCTTAAAGTATTCTTCGTTGTCGATGAAGTAAACCTGCATGCGCGCACCAGGAACAGAAGCCACTTTAATGATGAGTGGCATGTCCATGTCATTGATCACAACATTCATTCCGCTGAGTCGGATCACCTCGTGAAGCTGGTGTCTACGCTCATTGATCACACCAAAACGTGGCATGAAGACGCGTACTTGGTGTCCGCTATCATTGGTCTTTTTGGCCAACGCTAGAGTAGAGCTTGAGATGGTGTTTTCCGGTAAATACGGGTGAATTTCCTGTGAGATGAATAGAACTCTCTTGCTTTCCATAGAGGAATTGTCTGTGTTTAGTAGTCGGCAAAGATACGATTTTAAACCCTTCGTATCAAAGAATAGCCTAGTTTTGAGCTCCTTTGAAAAAATTTATGAAGGTTTTAAGAACTATTTCTGAATTGGATTTGTGGACGCGGGAGAACGCGCAACAGACCCTTGGTTTCGTGCCGACTATGGGTGCGCTTCACTCTGGACACTACGCTTTGGTAGAAGCAAGTCGCATGGAATGTGACGCCACTTTGGTCAGTATTTATGTGAATCCGACGCAGTTCAACAATGCCGATGATCTAGCGAACTATCCATCGACGATTGACGAAGATTTGGCCGCATTGCGTGAGCTTGAGGTGGACGCCGTGTATTTGCCGATACAGTCGGACATATATCCCAACGGTCCGGTTTCTAGATCGTTTGATTTTAACACCTTAGGCCAATTCATGGAGGGTGCCGGACGCCCAGGACATTTCGAAGGCATGGCGACTGTGGTGACACGGTTTTTTGAATTGATCAAACCCGATGTCGCGTACTTCGGAGAAAAGGATTACCAACAGCTCGCCATTATTCGCTTTGTTGTGGAGCAGGAAAATTGGCCATTGAGGATACAAGCCGTGGCCACCGTGCGCGAAGATGACGGCTTGGCGAAGAGCAGCCGAAATTTGCGTTTGACCCCCGAACAACGCTTGGATGCGGCTGAAATAAATGCACGGATTGGTGCATGGATTTCTAATGGGAATTGGTCAAAGCAGGATCCAAGTACAGCCCTAGAAGCACTGACACTTCACATCAACGAAGTTCCTAGTCTTCAAACCGAATACATCGAGATTGCCGATGCAAAAACGCTCGTTCCGCTTCAATCTTTCTACCACCCCGGCTCAGCCCGAGTTTTTGTTGCTGTTCAGTGCGGAAAAGTCCGATTAATAGACAACTATCCTCTTTTTTAATCTACTTTTGCGGCATGCAAATAGAGGTTGTAAAAAGTAAAATTCATCGCGTCAAAGTCACAGGAGCTGACTTGGATTATGTGGGTTCTATTACCCTAGACGATGAGCTCATGGCGGCTTCGGGTATTGTACCTGGAGAACGCGTTTATATCGTGAATGTAAATAATGGTGAGCGTTTTGATACGTATACCATTTCTGGAACTCCAGGAAAGGGCGAAGTGATCCTAAATGGACCTGCAGCACGCAGAGTGCAACGCGGAGATATCGTAATCATTATCGCATATGCGCAAATGACACCTGAAGAAGCGGCAGATTTCCAACCGAAAATCGTCTTCCCGAACGAAGAAACAAACTTGTTGAAGTAGTGAAAGCCGGAACCAAAAAAGCGCTGCAGTATGTGCTCTTTTTGGGTATTGGTACACTTTTGCTCTACTTCACCTTTAAGAATGTAAATCCCACCGAGCTTTGGAATAATATTCAAAGTGTTGATCAGGGAGGATTAGCGCTGGCCTTAGGGATTGGCTTTTTTGCCATCATTCTTCGCAGCGCCCGCTGGGTCCAATTATTAAAATCGCTCGGCTATGAAGTTGCGCTGCCTCGCGCCATCGCCGCAGTTTCTTTTTCCTACCTGGTCAATCTAGTCACCCCGAGAGTCGGTGAAGTCGCGCGGTGTACTGCGCTGAATAAAACAGATGATGTGCCTTTTGACAAGCTCTTCGGGACAGTCGTGCTCGAACGTGTCATCGACACCTTGATGTTTGGCATCGTCGTTCTGGTCACTTTCATTATGCAAGCCGATGACCTAGCCTTGTTCCTAACACAGAGCGGCGCTGCACTACCCGATTTTGATGTCTTCTTCTTTCTCACCGCAGCTGCGGTAGGTTTGGCACTGAGTTTAGTCGTGTACTACACCAGCGACATATGGAAACAATGGGGATTCGTTCAAAAGATATTGGCACTTGTTGAAGGCTTGTTGGAAGGACTGAAAAGTGTGCGCCAAGTGAAACACAAATGGTTGTTTTGGCTCTACAGCTTCGGAATTTGGACGTGTTACGTAGGCACTATCGTGGTTGGATTCCAGATCGTCGGAGGCTTAAGTGATTTAGGCGTTGGAGCAGCATTTTATATTAGTGTTGCAGCAGCCTTAGGGTTTGTGATACCGGTTCCTGGCGGAATTGGCGCCTACCACTATTTGGTGTCAAAAGCTTTGGAAGTCATAGGCTACTCCCCAGAATTAGGAACTGCATTTGCAACCATCATCCACAGTGGACAGAGCTTGATGTTTATCGCAACCGGCGCTATCGGCATGGTGTATCTGTATATTGCACGGAAGAAATAAAAAGCCATGGCAAAAAGCAAGAACATCTTTACCTGTAACTCATGTGGCACAGAACATTCAAAGTGGATGGGCCAGTGCCAAGGCTGTAAAGAGTGGAACACGCTTGTTGAAGAAGTTCAAACTAAGACTAAACCTGATCCTCGGGCTTGGAGCGGTGAAGCCGGCACCTCAAAGCCCGTGCGCATCCAAGAAGTCGTGCAGCAAACCATTCAACGCTATCCGATTCGTGATGACGAATTCGCCCGTGTTCTCGGAGGAGGAATTGTTCCCGGATCTGTCGTGCTCTTAGGTGGTGAACCAGGGATCGGGAAAAGTACGCTCTTACTACAGATGGCGCTCGAGTTCAGCGGAACTGTAGCCTATATTTCCGGTGAGGAAAGCCCTTCGCAAATCAAACTGCGCGGAGAACGAATCGGCCCT
>CBFHKC010000021.1:6462-22278 GCA_965656315.1 uncultured Schleiferiaceae bacterium
GTTCAGCGGAACTGTAGCCTATATTTCCGGTGAGGAAAGCCCTTCGCAAATCAAACTGCGCGGAGAACGAATCGGCCCTGCCCAAAGCGAACTTTTCTTACTCAGCGAAACAAAATCTGAGGTCATTTTCAACCACCTCAAGCAAATGAAGCCAAATCTCGTTATTGTAGATTCTATTCAAACGCTTCATGTACCCCACGTGGAAAGCACCCCGGGCTCCGTCGCACAAATTCGCGAGAGCGCAGCAAGCTTTATACGCTACGCGAAAGAAACCGGAGTACCGGTCCTTTTGATCGGGCATATCAATAAAGAAGGCAGCATCGCAGGACCAAAAATCCTCGAGCACATGGTGGATGTGGTGTTACAATTCGAAGGAGACCCTAACCTCCTCTACCGTATACTACGGGCCCACAAAAACCGCTTTGGTTCGACCCACGAAATCGGCATTTACACCATGGAGCAGCAAGGGCTTAAAGGTGTAGCGAATCCAAGCGACCTTCTACTCACCAAACAGCACGAAGGCTTAAGCGGGAATGCCGTAGCAGTGATGCTTGAAGGTGTTCGTCCCATGCTTCTCGAGCTGCAAGCTCTTTGTTCTACAGCCGTGTACGGAACACCTCAGCGTTCGACCACAGGTTTCGATACGCGTCGCCTCAACATGCTTTTAGCCGTTTTAGAAAAACGCTGTGGCTTTAGACTGGGCCAAAAGGACGTCTTCTTAAACATTACTGGCGGTTTGCGTGTCGACGATCCCGCACTAGATTTAGCCGTGATTGCAGCTATCTTAAGCTCAAATGCAGACGAGCCTATACATGGCAAGGTATGCTTCGCTGCGGAAGTAGGTCTTACTGGAGAAATTCGACCGGTTACTAAGGTGGAACAACGGATTCGCGAAGCAGAAAAACTTGGGTTTAAACGCATCTATGTCAGTGGACATCACGCCATAGAAAAAGCCCACTACGACATCGCCATAGTGGGCCTTAAAAGGATTGAAGAGCTCGTTCAAGCTCAGTTCTAACTCTTTCTTTATTTATCGCCTTCCAGTAGGTTAGCCAATTCCGTTAAATCCGGTGTCAAAATGATCTCCGTACGACGGTTCACGGCCTTGTTCTCTGGTGAGTCATTTGCCACTAATGGCACAAACTCTCCGCGACCTGCAGCGGTGATACGCTCGGGAGACAACCCCGAACTCCCTGTCAAGATTTTCACCACGTTCGTAGCACGTAGCACACTGAGGTCCCAGTTGTCCTTCACTTGCCCCTGTCCGCGGTATGGGTCATTATCGGTATGCCCTTCAACAAGCACGCTGATATCTTCATTCTCCGCCAATACCTTAGCCAAGTTTTCCAAGGCAACCTGCCCATTAGCTGCCACATTCCATGAACCTGGCGCAAAAAGCAAGCTGTTCTCCAAGCTCACGTATACTTTGCCGTCGCGCATGTTCACGGTCAGCCCTTTGCCATTAAAGCCCAACAATGCGTCGGCTACTTTCTGACGTACAAAAGCCACGGTGCTGTCCTTGCGGCGAATGATGCCCTCAAGTTCGTCCACACGGCGCTGCCCACGTTCGAGCATTCTACGCTCCGTGTTCAAACTGTCCTCTTTTGCTTGAAGTCGGCTCTGCATGGTGGAAAGCTGATCCATGAGCGTTTTGTTCTCACGAGCGCTCGCAGCGATCAGCGAGTTATTATTATCGAGCAAATAATCGTACTGCTTGGACAAACGATCGTATTTCGTTTGCAATGCGCGCATCTGATCAAATTTAGTGGTCGTG
The DNA here is from genome assembly GCA_965656315.1 of uncultured Schleiferiaceae bacterium. Classification (GTDB taxonomy): domain Bacteria; phylum Bacteroidota; class Bacteroidia; order Flavobacteriales; family Schleiferiaceae; genus UBA10364. The sequence continues at coordinate 8,237 of CBFHKC010000021.1, forward strand.
TCCTGCTTCAAGACCGACACTTTCTGGCGCGCTTCCGAGAGCGTGCGCTGAAGCTCAGAGTTCTCAGCGATTCGCGCTTCGTTCTTTTGACGCAGCTGGTCACTTTCGTTCGCAAGCAGGTCGTACTTTTCTTGCAATGTCTTATGCACTTTCGTGCTCACACAAGAAGTTCCAAGGAACCCTGCTAGGGCGATAATGAGTAGTTTTTTCATGGTTTATTTTAATTCTAATGCGACCGTGCCTACCAAATATGAATCTGTGTAAACTGCAATCGTGTAAATACCTGCTGCCAATTCGACCGGCGCATCCACTGCTCTATTTGCAGCAATACACACCTCAACAGCATCACCTTGGAAATCTACCTGAGCCTCACCGTTATAACCGCTGCGCTCACCACCAACGACTGCCATGTTCTCCTCTGGTGCATCAACGGGCTTTCCGTTCGGGTCTAGGATTTTCACATACAACGTACGTGTTCCTGCATCTGCAATTCTATTCTTTGCTAAGGTCAAGCATGCATTAATACGGTCCGTACGCTTTGCACGGCGCGTCTTACGCTCTTTTTCTGAACTCGTCAAACGAACCGCTTGTGTCGTTGCACTCGCAATAACCAAGCGCTTCCCTTTTTCCACGGTAGAACTGAGCGCATTGTTTTGACCCGCTAGATTTGCATTCGCATCCATCGCCGCATTCAAACTGTCTGCCACCGCTTGCTCACGCATTTTAAGCATCGCATAGGCATCATTCGTACTGTCCAAACGCGCGACCAATTCAGCATTTTGCTTCTTCATCGAGCTTAGGCGGTAGCGGTAGTTTGTTAATGATTTTTTGTTTTGAACATTCACAGCATTGATACTGTCAATCACGCTGCTCAGACGTGCTGTTTCATATTGAATATAGGCGTTCAAGCTGTCATTTTCGCCAACCTGCAACAAGAGATCTTCTTTCATCCCTGACAATTCGATCGTCAAAGACTGCTTCTCCATTTCGAGTGCGTGGTTCTCTTCACTACGTAAATACAGCAATACCCCTAAGGCGATGACACCTACAGCAAGGACTGCTACCACTATTCCAAATTTTCCTTTTTTCTCTTCCGCTCCCATAACCTTCTTATCTAACTTAATATATAACGAAACTACCTCAATCGCCGTAAATAATGAATATCAGGCCACTAAGTTTTTTAACACGTCCGTTTTTTCCGACACGTTGCTTTCAATGCAATATGCTGCTGCGCCCTGTAGAGCAAAGCTTGTGCCAATTCTGTATCGCTTCGCTTCCCCGACTATCGAAATTGGACCAAGAAAAACTAACACGCATAGGTACCACCATTCACAGCCCGTTCTCCGCTTCGCTCTTTTTCACGGAGCCCGTGCAAACCCTCTGCTACAGTCTAAAATATGGAGGAAACCCGACACTTGCACGCACCCTAGGTGAACGCATTATTGCCCCAGATCTTATTGCGAATTGGCGGAAAAAAGGGCTTCAAACGCGCACCATGGTCCTCTGCCCCATGCCCATTCATGCGCGACGTAAGTTCAAACGAGGCTACAATCAAAGCCAGGAACTCGCCGTGGGCTGTGCACGTGAACTCCGTCGGTACGCACTTAGCGTCAAGGTTGTCCCAGTGTTGCAAAAAAGCGGCCATCGCAAGAGCCAAATCAACTTCGGCCCCTTCGAGCGATGGAACAACACCTCGAATGCCTTTCGGGTGAGTCCGGCACAAAAAAAGCGCATCCCAAAGGATGCGCTTGTAGTGTTGATCGATGACACAGTGACCACAGGGTCCTCCATGCTGCATGCGGCAGAAGCGCTTAAAAAAGAATTGGGAACCACGTCCCTTCTTCTTCATGCGTTGGCTCTAGAAATCTAGTGGCGGACGATGATCGATTTTTGAATCATTCCACGATCCGTCTGAATTTCGATTAGGTATGCACCGCTTGCTTGTGTGCTTAAATCGTACGTTTTTGCTAATCGACCCGTGTTTACATCAATGTGATCTTCAAAGAGCGTGCTTCCAACATAATTCATCACACGAACGTGTAGAGTCGTAGCACCATCTACAGTTGCATCGATATGTACAAGACCCGAGGTAGGGTTCGGATAAAGCGTCAGTGCATCTAATCCGATGTGCTCATCTAGACCTATACCGGCTACGGAAACGGTGATAGATTGACTGACTGTGTCACAGTCACCGTATAGGGTCAACATTGCGTTAAACGTACCGTTGCTCGCATACTGATGCGCTGCACTAGACGCTGTACCTGAGGTAGAATTTCCATCACCAAAGTCCAATGCAAAGCTGGAGTAGTTAGATGCCGTTGCCCAATTAAAGTCTACATCAGCATAGTTCGAGGTAACATTCGTAACGGTAGAGCTCGGAGTCCCTGGGGCAATAGCCGCACATGAATCTGATTCAAAAACGAAGTAGTTGAACGCTGAAGTATCACCAGAAGAACAGATCTGAGCTGCCCAGAAATCATAGTACGTAGAGTAGCTCAGGCCTGCAAGATTTGCGGATGCCACAGAAGTAAAACCACTGATGACATTTGAGGTGCCCTGTTCTTGGAATTTGTATACGTATCCCGTCGCAGATCCGGTCCAGCTGATGGTTGCTGTGGAACCCGATTTTGAAGCTACCGCTAAATTCGCCGGTACGGCACAAATACTTGGAACACAATTGGCCAAATCAGAACCTGAAGACTGTGCTGCTGTGTAATTTCCTTGAGAAACAGAAGCTACCGAAGAGCCGCTGTAATCCGAAGTAATCGTGTAGCTTACTTCTGAAGGGTAACTCCCCGCAGGGCCGTTAAAGAACTCGACAAAAGAACCGCTACACACCGTGATGGTAGCTGTATCCGTTGATCCTGTATTAAACGTAAAGAACTCACCGCTTGGCAATCCATTAACGCTGTAGGTAAGTGCTGCTCCATTCCATCCGTCACCGAAAGAATCTTCTAGAATCGCAGTATACGTACACCGGTCTGCAGGATCACAGAATGGCGTACAGAAATTAAGTGGACCTAACGTGTCTGAAACGCCGTCATTACCACAATTTCCGATTACAATCACATCGTAGCATGATCCAGGTGTTAATCCCGAAATTGTCATTCCAGCTGTAGAAGTATTCCCCGAACCCGCTGCTACCGCACCTGTTCCTTGAGACCAACCTGTCGGTCCCCAGTAATAATCGAAAGTACCCGTATTACCGTTCGTATTAAAGGTAAACGAAGAACTATTCATACTTGGTGTCGCTACAAGGTCAGAAGGGTCCGGACACAGCGTGTTACAGCTCGAAACAAATGAGGTCATCACTGTCCCCGTTGTGGTGGTTGACGAGGGTGCATACGACGCAATGATGGACCCACCTTTGAGGACATTTACGCCAATCTCATTTGCATATGATCCCGGGTCTGACACGACCACAGAATAGGTACCGCCTGAACAGAGCATCATAGGCTCAGTGTAAGAGCTGCCCGTTATAAAGTCCGAACCGAAGGTGTATTCTACGTTTCCTGAAGCATTGATCACCTGTACTTCAGCTCCGTTCCAACCGTCACCAAAGGAGTCGACTAGTTCAAGATCTAAAGAACACATTAAATTTGCGGGGCAAGACAATGTTTTAATCGACACTGGACCAAAAGCTGGACTCACTGAGCTATCCGCACACATCTGATAAACGTACACATCATATGATGTATTAGAATCCAAACCTGTCAACCAATATGGAGACCCCGTAGTGGTTACGAAAGTCCCTGTACCCTGTCCAAATGCAGGTACAAACCCAGGAGGGCCGTACTCTAGATAGCTTGCGATACCCGTTGCATTAAACATGATTTCTGCAGAATCTAAGCCTACGGTTCCTGCACTGATCGAAGTTACAGGTAAACATTGTGGACCATTATCGATGGTAATGTCATCGATGTATACTGCTGAAAATGTGCTAGTAATAGAGCTCGCTATGGCGATGTGTCCATCGCTTAAATTGTATCCTGCAGAAGAATAGATGTAAGAGGTGTATTTGTTCCACGTTGCACCACCCGTTACCGTAATAGAATCGATCACTTCGAAGGTACTTGCATCGTTTGGATCACTCAGCGTTCCTACGAGTAACTCTCCACCATTGTTCGAATTAGAAGCAGCATAGAATTCAATCTGCTTGGTACCGCTATCTAGCCCTAAGACTGCTGGACTAACTAACATTTCTTGAAGTGAATCGAACGAATTGTACAAGTAGTACAACTGAGTGCCTGTTCTCGGGGAAATGGAAAAGATAGAACCTGCACTGAGATATCCATAACCTGCTGCTGAGGGGTCCTCTGTGTAGAACCAACACGACGGAGCGTTAGGATTGCTGAAGCTTCCTAAAGAATCGTTTTCAAATCCTTCGAAAATGGGCGTAGATGCAGGTACACAGAGGGTCTTTTTGTAGAATGGCCCTACGTTGGCGCTGTATCCTGTCCCTGTTCCTGAACAATCTGTTTGAATATAAAATTCGTAGGCCGTATTTGGTGAAAGGTTGGTGATCGTCACGGTCGTATCCGCAACAGAAACCGAGGTTCCTTGACCAGGAATAAATCCAGGAGCACCATATTGAACTACGAAGTTAGTGTCGTTAGTGAGCCAATTCAGAGTAACCGAACTATCCGTAGATGAGATTCCAGTAAAATACGGAAGCGGGCAACCAGGAGCGTCCGTTATGCGAGCTGTATAATCATGAACCTCGCCGTAGGTAAAACTCGAGCAACTCTCACCTGCTTGAATACGCGCAGAAAAGTTAGAACGAATACGCATTCGATAGTCTCCTAAAGGGGCTGTCGGCGGTAGTAAAACACTATCGACACTTCCTGCCCAAGAGTTAGATGAAGACGACCATATGAACTCATTCGAATCATCGAAATCACCATCCTCATTAAAGTCTACCCAAATCGCAAACCACTGCGTAGAATAGTTCGAAGTGAAGCTCACTGTGGTAAAACCTCCACGTGATAGATCCACTGTATCGCTCGTGGCAACCATGTAGTGGTTTGTTGCACACCCCGTGTTTGTGTCTTGGAAAGTTCCAATGAAGACATCATCGATGTCATCACCAATTGCACATCCTGTGGTATATGCAGGTGTACAATACGTCTGAGCTTGCATTGTAAAGGCTGCAAAGGCGAGGAAGAAGGAGAGTAAAAGTTTTTTCACGCTTTTCATTTTTGTTGAAGTGACAAAGTAAGAATTTCTTGCTGTTTTACTCGTTTTTTATTGAGAAGGAGACTTTTCGTCAAACAAACGAGGCTTTTGATAAGTATTCGAACTTGAGGCACGGCTTACATCCTTGAAATGGATAGAAATCCTCAACTTTGAAATATGCAATATTCAGTACGTTTTATCGCCTTCTGGGCGCTTCTGGGCTGTGCCGTTCAAAGTCAACCTCAAGGTGGGGCTAAGGACGAGACGCCCCCGGTGATACTTGAAAGATCGCCGGAACTAGGTGCGCTCAACTTTCGTGGTCATCAAGCCGTGCTCGTGTTCGATGAATATATCGAAGCGCCGAAACTCCGTGGTGAAATGAAAAGCACTCCTGAATTGGAGGAACTGGCTTTTGAGATCAAGGGAAAACGACTGGAATTGAATTGGTCCAAATCGCAGGTGCTTGAAGCAAATAGAACCTACCGGATTGACCTTGGAGATGCGGTACAAGATTTGAATGAACACAACCCTCACAAGCATCTACAGCTGGTTTGGAGTACTGGATCATACATCGATAGTTTGCGCTTAGATGGACAAATAGCTGGCGCTCCTACTGGCCTGCTGGAAAAGCTCACCGTAGCCCTGTTGGAACTACCGCTCGACAGTACGTTCCGTGGTACGTTTAACACTTCACCTTCGAAAGAGGGTACATTTTCTTTCTCGTACTTGCCCGTAGACACTTTTCACGTCATCGCTTTTGAAGATGTCAATTTCAATGGAAGTTGGGATGCCACAGAGCCCTTCGGCTTTTCGAAGAATCAGGCATCACGTTCGGACAGTTTGCCCTTTGAACTTCCCTTTGTTGCTGCACCTTTCGAAGCACCAGTTTGGGACAGTTTAGCCGTGGATTCCATAGAAGCAGTACTAGACACCATGGTAGAATCAGAGGTCGCTGTGGTTAGCTTTGAGGTTCCGCCGCACTCGTCAGAATGGGTCGTTTGGCTGGCACATAGCAGCGGTTGGATGTCGAAGGAAACTTGGACACCCTCTGCGGATACTATCACGTTATCAGCTAGGACACTTTTACCCGGAAAATACACGTTGCACGGTTTTATCGATGCCAATTCTAACGGCACCTGGGATGCCTCATCCTTCGAGGAGGATCGTCGAGCGGAGGAAATTTTGATACCACAGAAATTTGAGTTTAAAGCGCATTGGGAGGTGAACCAGCCGGTTGCACTGCCAAAAGCTGAAGAAATTAAAGCGGAAAATGAAAAAGATTAGTCTGGTTTGGGTGGCACTTTTGATGTGCACACAGGTAATGGCACAGAGTTATATTGCCCGATTGTGGAATACAAAAAGCTATGATAAAATCATTGAATACTCGCCTAAGGGAGAGAAGATGAGCGGTCGTGACAACATGACCATAGGACGTGCTTTCATGGCATTAGATCCGCCCAAGGCCAGCCAAGCGATTGGTCATTATGATTTGGCCATTAGTAAGCGACTGCAAAGTGAGGATTTGTATTATTTCCGTGCGGAAGCGCATTATGAATTGGGCCAACTGAATAAGGCTTTGGACGATTTAGACAAATGTCTTGAGTTTCGTGAGAATTTCCAGAAATACCTCCTATTTAAGGCAGCCATCCAGTATGAATTGGGCCGTAAATCCGAAGCTTATGACACGTATTTCACATTAAGTGAACTCTACGATAAGCAGACGCCTTTCTACATGCTTGCGGTGATTAATATAGAGCGAGAAAAATTCTATAAAGCCCGCCAGCAAGTGGAAGACAACCTGCTGAGATTCGAACGTGGAGAAGATTTTTGGAGACTCACTGCGGAACAGCACGTCGAGCTGGAATGGCGTATTTACAAAGAATATGAAACTGCGCTGAAGACACAAGAGGCGCTACTTAGCTTTAAGCCAGACAACGTAAACTACCTGATCAACCGCGTGGTTCTGCAGCGCTTGGCAGGGCTTGACAGCTTAGCGCAAATCTCTGAAAATGATCTGCAGCGTCGATACAATGAAAATGAATTGCCGCTGAGCTTCTACAAAAAAGGAAGCATTAAGGTAGCCGAACAGATCCGCCAAAGTGGCATCGTAGAGGACTATAGAACCTTCCGCCCTGGTCTTTTTGACAACGTAAAATACGCCCGTTATTATGTTTCTGAACTCGGGAATGTCGTAGGAAAACATACCGCTGGGCTCGTTCGAGATCCTCGAGATAGTACCGCACGCTTGTGGGACTTCCACCGTGGCATGGACCAATTCCTCGTACCTGCTCTTGACACCAATTACACCGGGTTCAATGCGTTATTCGAACTTCCGGACAGCAACCTAGTTCGCATAAACCCTATTCGAATCAACGACACCACACTGGAGAAGACACTCAATATCACTCCCGTTCAAGAGTCCGCGGACAGCACAGAAACGACCACCCCGGCAGGAAAGCTGGACTAGTTGTTGTCGAGCAAGACCTGGATGTCAGTGATGAGCTGGCTCATTTGTAGATCATCTGTCCCGTCGTAAAAGCCGCGAATGCGCTTGTTTTCGTCGATCAAGATGACGTTTTCTGTATGTATAAAGTCGTGCTCATCAAAGCTCGAACCTTCCTCCATGACCGCAAAATACTGACGACGTGCAAGGCGGTACAACTCGCGCTTTTCACCCGTCAACAAATGCCATTTCCCCTGGATCGCGCCCATGCGCTGGCCATACGCATGCATCACTTCTACAGAGTCTACCTCCGGCATTACGGTGTGACTGACTAGATTCACGCGCGGCTCATCTTGGTACGCAGCTTGAATCTTTTGGAAATTTTTTCCCATGTCGATACAAATCGAAGGACAGGTGGTGAAAAAGAAATCGGCAACATAGATTTTACCTGAAAGTAGACTAGAGTCTACAGCATTGCCCCACTGGTCAGTGAGCTGAAAATCTCCAATGCGATGGCCTCTGCCCACACGCTCCAAGTCATCATCGACGACCGCAGGATTCAGGTCCGTCGGATTAAAAATAGGCAGACGCGGTTTCGGCTTTAAAATTTGATAGGACGCCGTGGAACCAGCGGCAAATACCAGAATCAAAACGAGTATTTTCAACCACTCTACGGGTTTGAGGTTTATCTTTATCATAGAATTCAAAATTAGCGCACAGAATGAGCAATCGCACACACTTTTATCACGCATTTTTCATCCTACTCTTGACATTCTCATTGGCCAATTGTTCAGGGGGCGGCTCGGAATCTGCAGCAGCTCCGGAGTACCCGGTTATGAAGAAACCCGAGAAAAGTTCCACAGGTGTTGAAGTGCCGTCGGAAGTAAAAAAACTTTTGGCTACGAATACCTGCTTAGGCTGTCATAAAGTGGATAAAAAATTGGTTGGGCCCGCTTACCTAGAAGTTGCCAAGCGCGGTTATTCGCAGCAGGAGCTGGTTGCATTGATTAGAAATCCGAAACCAGAAAATTGGCCAGATTACCCACCTATGGCACCTATGGAATGGGTTGCCGACGAGGATTTAGCTACTATTGCAAGCTGGATCGTTTCATTGAATGACGCCGAATAAAACACGCACTTTTGGACGCAAAAAATCTCCTCTCAGTACATAAAATCTCTAAGTCCTACGGCATCAAAACGCTGTACAAGGACATCACCTTTGGCATCCACGAAGGAGAAAAAATTGCCATTGTTGCAAAAAACGGCGCGGGTAAAACCACCCTCATGCGCACCCTCCTCGATCCGGCAATCGCGGATACCGGCGATGTGGTGTTTCGCAATGACTTGAAAATTCGATACCTCGGCCAGCAACCCAGTTTCGACGATGGACTAACCGTTCGTGAAGTACTGTATCAAAGTGAACATCCAGGGCTTGCTGCCCTGCAACACTACGAGCAGGTACTTGCAGACGGTGCCGATCCAGATGCCATGCAAAAAGCGCTCGATCGCGTAGAGATTACTGGCGGATGGACGATTGAAGGACGCATACAGGAAATGCACGGGAAAATGAACCTACCGGATATGGACCGCAAAGTGGATCACTTTTCTGGAGGAGAGGTAAAACGCCTTGCGATGGCACAGCTCTTTATCGAGGAGCCTGATTTGATTTTGATGGATGAGCCGACCAACCATTTGGACCTGGACATTATCGAATGGCTCGAGGAATACCTTATCAGCTACAAGGGTGCATTGCTCATGATCACGCACGACCGCTATTTTTTGGAACGTGTTTGTGGCACTATATATGAGCTGGAAAACTTGCAGTTTTACAAATACGACGGAAACTACAGCTACTACCTTGAGCAAAAAGAAATGCGCGAGGCCAACGAGGCGGCAAATCTGCACAAGACCAAGCAGCTGTTTAAGAAAGAGCTCGATTGGATGCGTAAGACACCGAGTGCTCGTACCGGCAAGTCCAAAGACCGCATCGACCGATTCAAGGACATCAAAAAAGTGGCCAAGCAACGCATTGACGACCGTGAAGTCGCCTTAGAAATCAACAGTAGTCGACTCGGTGGTAAGATTTTAGAGCTGCACAAGGTGGCTAAAAGTTATCCTGACAAGCTCTTGATAGAGTCCTTTAGCTACATCTTTAAAAAGGGAGAACGTGCGGGCATTGTCGGACCGAACGGCTCGGGAAAATCGACCCTACTTAAACTCATTATGGGGCTTGAAACCCCAGATAAAGGAAAAATCATCACTGGTGATACAGTCATTTTTGGTCATTACACCCAAGACGGTATCATCGACAAGAATGACCTTAAAGTGATCGAAGTCGTTCAAGAGATCGGCGAATACATCACTCTAAAAAAAGGTCAAAAGCTGACTGCTTCTCAACTATGCGAACGCTTTTTATTCGACTCTCATCAACAGTACAGCTATGTAAGTACGCTGAGTGGTGGTGAGAAACGTCGTTTATTCCTGCTGACGATTCTCATGAAGAATCCTAACTTCTTGATTCTGGATGAGCCTACGAATGATTTGGACATCTTAACGCTTCAAGCACTGGAAGAATTCCTTGAGGACTTCCCAGGCTGTTTGCTCGTAGTAAGTCATGACCGTTATTTCTTAGATAAATTATGTGATCACCTCTTCGTGTTTGAAGGTGGCGGCCGCATCAAGGATTTTAACGGAAGGTATTACGAGTGGCGCGAGGATCAAAAACGCATCGATGCGATTAGCACTGCCGTGCCGAAAGAATTGGCTCTAGAGAAGACTAAAAAGAAGGAGAAGGTTAAGACCAAACTCAATTTCAACGAGAAGCGAGAATGGGAGGAATTGCCTGGTCAGATTGAAGCGCTCGAGGCGCGTAGAGATGCCCTCAACAAGGTATTCGAAGGAAACGACCAAGACCCCGATGAAGTTATTCGAGCCGCTGCCGAGATCAAAGAAGTCATCGCTGAGCTCGATGAGAAAGAAATGAGGTGGCTGGAACTCAGTGAATTTGATAACGAATAGCTATTTTAGAGGTCCTAACCCCCATTAGACAACTATGTTGAATTCAACCGAAGCGATCCTTAAACTGCGTGACATTACCCGAGACTTTAAGTTAGGGGCGCAGACCGTCCATGTATTAAAAGGCATTGACTTAGACATTCACAAGAACCAGTATGTCGCTTTGATGGGGCCTTCGGGATCTGGGAAATCAACCTTAATGAATTTGTTAGGTTGTTTAGACACACCCACTGCGGGGACTTATGAGCTGAACGGTACGGATGTGAGTTCGTTGAATGACAATGAATTGGCCGAGATTCGCAACCGTGAGATAGGCTTTGTGTTTCAAACGTTTAATCTACTTCCTCGTTCTACAGCGCTAGAAAATGTGGCACTTCCGCTGATCTACGCAGGGATGACCAAAGATGAGCGCCTCGCACGTGCAGCTGAAGTTTTAGAACAAGTAGGTTTAGCAGATCGGATGGACCACCGACCCAATCAACTCTCCGGAGGACAGCGTCAACGTGTTGCCGTGGCTCGCGCCTTGGTGAACAAACCTGCACTCATTCTTGCCGATGAACCTACGGGGAACTTGGATTCAAAAACTTCGGTGGAAATCATGAAGCTTTTTGACGACATACAAGCTGCCGGGAACACCGTGATTCTAGTAACTCACGAAGAAGACATCGCCCAGCATGCCAAGCGCATCATTCGCTTGGTCGATGGAAACATAGATTCAGATATTTCAAAATAAAACCAAATGAAGAAAACTGCTTTTCTTTTTGCTGCATGTTTCGCGGCAATGACCGGGTGGGCACAATCGGAGCTTAGCTTAGAAGATGCTGTTCTCAAAGGTCGTAACTACTACCCTAAGAGTACACCCATGTTTAAATGGCTTCCTGAAGCGGATGCCTACTCGTTTAATACTAAGGGGTATCAGGAATTGGTCATTGTGGATGCAGATGGCGAAACAGAATATCCGACAATCACCACTGAGCAAATCAATGCACAGTTAGGTGAGAAATATCGCAATCTTCGTGGGCTTTGGATGATCGAATGGCAAGACGACTCCACCTTGTACTTCCAAAGCGAGCATCAAATCTTCACCTATGACCTCAGCGGACGTTTGGAGGCTAAAAACCACATCGACCCAGAGGCAAGTAATGTTACCATTCATTCGAGCACATTAAATGCGGCATACACTGTTGCGAACAACGTGAAGGTGAGTTGGAATGATGGTACGACATCTTCAATAACTGAATTTAAAGATCCAAATATTGTTGCTGGAGCGGCCATCGCACGAAGTGAATTCGGCATTACAAATGGACTGTTCTGGTCGCCTAAAGGTGACGCTATCGCATTTTATCAGAAGGACGAAAGCAAGGTCGCAGATTATCCTTTATTGGACATCACTGTCACTCCCGGTGCGCTAAACGAGGTGAAATACCCTATGGCTGGTCAAGGATCTGAATATGCTCGTGTGGGAGTGTACCGCAAGGGAATGGAAACTCCAGTATATCTCGATACAGATGGAGCGCAGCGTGATCAGTACCTCACTAACTTAAGCTGGTCACCAGACGGTTCGATCATCACACTTGCCATCATTAATCGCGAGCAGAATCACTTTGACGTGGTGGCTTTCGATGCAAAAACAGGTGCCAAAATCCGTACACTGTTTAGTGAAGATGATGAGCAATGGGTAGAGCCGGAGCACCCTGCATTCTGGATCGACAACAGTACGTTCGTATGGATGAGCGAGCGCGATGGCTTTATGAACCTGTACCTCTACAACACCAAGGGCAAGCTTCTACGTCAATTAACGAAGAACGATTTCGTCGCCACGGGGATACTCGGACGCGATAACAAGGGCAACATCCTATTTACCGCCACAGGCGCTGACCCACGTGACCAGCATTTGTTCAGTGTTTCAACCAGAGGTCGCCAAAAGCAACTCACTTCTGGTACGGGTTATCACAGCTGCACGATACAAGAGGGCGGTCACTGGTTCTTTGACAGCCACCAAAGCGTGGAAGTACCGAGAGTGGAGAACGTCATTTCATATTCAGGAAAAGCAAGTCGCAAGTTGCTTGAGGCCGAAGATCCTTTCGAGGGTACGAATATTCGCAAACCGGAATTGGGCATGATAGAAGGACCGGATGGAAGTACACTCTACACCCGTTTGTACAAGCCTTTCGATTTTGATCCGAATAAAAAATACCCCGTTCTTGTCTACGTATACGGTGGTCCCCACGCCCAGATGATTACCCACCGCTGGAATGCAGGAGGCCCATTATGGATGAACGAATTTGCGAACCGCGGCTACCTAGTATTCACCCTAGACAACAGAGGATCTGCGCACCGTGGAACCGATTTTGAACAGCAGATTCACCGCCAATTAGGTACAGTCGAAATGGAAGACCAAATGGCCGGTGTCGCCTATTTAAAAAGCTTGCCTTTTGTGGATGGCGATCGCATGGCTGTTCACGGATGGAGCTATGGAGGATTTATGACAACATCTTTGATGCTTCGTCAGCCTGGCACATTCAAAGCAGGTATTGCTGGTGGCCCAGTTACCGATTGGAAATACTACGAGATTATGTATGGCGAACGCTACATGGACCGTCCAGAAGAAAATGAAGACGGCTATGCCGCAAACCGCCTACATGAACACGTCAGCAATCTCGAGGGCGATCTTCTTTTGATTCACGGAACTGTAGATGATGTCGTAGTGATGCAGCACAATCTCTCACTTGTTAAAGCGTTCATCGACGCAGGCGTTCAAATGGACTTCTTCCCCTATCCTATGCATCCGCATAACGTACGTGGCAAAGACCGATTACATTTGATGACCAAGGTGCTTGACTACGTCGAGGAGAGCTTGGAAAAATAACCTCTTTTAATGGCCAAAAAAAACGCCCGCTGAGATTGCTCAGCGGGCGTTTTTTTATGGTGACGCTACTTATTTGTTGCGCTTATGGATTTTGCGTCCCTTAGCATTTCCTGGTTTTGTAGAATCGTACCAGTCCTCGTTTGTGGCTCCCGCACTTGCCGCCCAATTATCGAAGTTCAAATACGCCTTTGTGATGTCGACACGTTCGAACGGATAGTCAAAAATCACTGGGAGCTGTAAAGCCCAAGGCTGGTTTTGATCCGTATGGTAATAATCTCTTGATGACTCGTTTGAACGATCATCTCCGGTTCCCATCAATGTTGCATCTGCCAAAGAAGTAGGCTTGTGGTCTGCCAAATGCACTTCGCGACCTCGTTCTTTATCAATAATTAGGAACGGATTGAACGTACCGAGCACACTGTCGTTAATAGGGTTGTTAAAGGTAAATACCACCGTATCCCAGGCTACGTCAACAAAGTTTTGCTGTTGTGTGGAGTCTGTATTCCAAGCACTAAGTACCGTACTTACATCACTAAGAAC
>CBFHKC010000021.1:22378-25247 GCA_965656315.1 uncultured Schleiferiaceae bacterium
GCTACGTCAACAAAGTTTTGCTGTTGTGTGGAGTCTGTATTCCAAGCACTAAGTACCGTACTTACATCACTAAGAACGAGTGCAGAAGTGGTAAGTGTATTAGAGGATTCGTAATCCGGTGAGATCAGATTATTCGGAGCAGTATTAAATTCAATCCCGAATCCATTCTCGTAGGCGGCACCACGTGCACGCATCTTGTAGGCAAAGTAGATGTCTTTGATTTTTGAATTGCGGTTAGCGATGCCCCAGATTTGATAACTCATCACAAGGTCATTGAAATCGAAATCTCCTTTATAAGGCCAATTATCTTCAAACACTAAGGTAGAAGCTACCTCACACACCTTGATCGCTCTAGAAGAATCTTGCGGGAATGGATCTAAGGCATTCGTCACGCCGTCATTATCATCGTCTAATCCAGGATCATGACCTATGGTTATACACGCTGAAGGCGGAATAGAGCTAGAACAGCTGAATTGCGCATTCCCACTCATAGTAAGATTGCGAGTATTTTGATTTAGCCCTTTTACACACACTTCGATCAACCCGCCAATGGTTGCATTTTTATAGTACAGCGCATCGTCCCAAATTTTCAACACTGACGTAGAAACGCCATAGTTTACGATCTGCGCATCATATAGCTGAAGATCTTGACTGATCGAAATACTCGAAGGCTTAAGTTCTAGAACTCCCCCGTCGTTCATTTTGAGTCGATGGTCACAGTCGATCTGGTTATAGTTGATCAATTGGGCCAAATCTTCAATCCAAATGTGCTGATCACTGTGCAAGTGACAATGATTCACCAATTTTCCCTGATTCGTAACACGAATGTGGTCATTGACTACTGTTGATAAACTTCCATAGTTCGTGAGTGTGCTCTGTGCTCCACTCACCTCTACGTGGCCCTTAACCATACAGTTTCCAAACGACGTAAAGCTTGCGCCATCAGTCACATCTAAATGACCGTCGACACGCATCGTTCCATAGGATACGAGCTCTGATCCAACGGCACATAGCAATGCGCCACTTGAGTTAAAATTGGAATTTTCATAGAGTACTACTTTCGAGTTTTTACCTAAGCTCAACCCCTTTCCATTTGCAAAGGTCATTACTGCACTAGCGCTTAGCGACAAGGTAGCATCTTCACCTAGATCAACATTACCCATAGATGTATGAGTTCCACAGAGATTGAGAAATCCGCCTTTTCCGACCGTTATAGAGGCACCTGTACTTCCGTCCAAACACAATGTATCATTTGCAGCAACAGTTAGTGCACTGGTCGCTGCAGAGACTACAGTAGCACAAGAGCTACAATCTAAGCTTGATGTCTTAAAACTGGAGGTAAAATCCATCGGAGTCTCTTGAACCACACGTTGTAAGGAGAGTAAAGTCGCATCCGTTCTGCACGTTCCTGTCGCAGATACTCCATCGCTAAAATTGGCCTTTACGGAAAACGACGTGTAATGTGAGCCATGCTTGAAATGCACTTCATTCGTATCGTGAATCGCCTGCATTCCTTGATAAAGCAATTCGTGTTCACCATCGTGATCACCAAACACCTGAACCTGAACACGTCCAAATTTTGAAGGACCGTCAACCACCAATTTTAGATCGGTCGTTTTCCAAAGTGAGTACGAAAAAGACGCTGGAGCTTCGAGCTCTTCCATGCTGTCTACATCACCCGGAAAAGGCGTCGAAGTCGTTTGTTGACAAGATGAAAATGCAGCGATACCAAAAATGGCAAAAGCTGTTTTTTGAACTAAGTTCATGTGTTAGGGGTGTTTAGTACAAGCCAAATGTACTACGCTATCTACCTCACCGTCAACACGCTTTAACTTATAGGTACATTTATATTCCCTTGTAACACCAGACCAAAAAAAGCCCCGATTAACAAACGTTAACCGGGGCTCACTATTCAGGAAAAACCTAAAAGATTACTTTCTTCTGTTTTTCTTTTTCTTCTTCTTTTTAGACTTGCCCTTAACCACAGTCATCTCATCAATCAGATGCGAAGCACCTGCATATTTGTCGATGATAAATAGGGTATAACGGATGTCTACAGAGATCGTACGTTGCAACTGGTCCTCGAAGAAGATGTCACCCGACATTGCTTCCCAGTTTCCATCGAATGCAGTACCAATCAACTCACCATCACCGTTAATCACTGGCGAACCAGAGTTACCACCTGTGATGTCGTTATTAGAGATGAAGTTTACAATCAAATCACCGTTCGCATCAGCGTACTGGCCATAGTCTTTAGCATTGTACAACTCTTTGAGTTTTGCTGGTACTACGAATTCAGGGTTGCTCGGATCTTCTTTCTGCATGATCCCTTCGATCGTAGTCGTGTAGTTGTAGTGTACACCATCTTTTGGATCGTAAGAACCAACAACACCCCAAGTCATACGCAACGTAGAGTTTGCATCAGGAGCGAATGTCTTCTCTGGCATAGCTTGACGCAAACCATCGGTAAACAAACGGTATCCCTTTTCCATCTTTTCGTTGATGTCCTTGTTTCCATTTTGAGAAGCAAAGTAGGTCATGATGAAGCTGTTTGCTACCTCACCACCTTTATCAGCAGCAAGCACCTCAGCGTCCATAGTTTCTAACCATGCTTCGAGCGCTTCCTTAGAAGCATAAATAGAGTTGTCGTAGATATCGTTTACTAATGCAGTAACGTCGCCATCAAGACTATCACGAACTTCTTGGAATGCCTGTGGCTGTTGCTCAGCAGGAACATTCTCTATCCACATCGACCATAATGAAGCCGCTAGTTTACGATCAACATCAGCTTGGTACTCTGCAAAATGATCATCTGCATATGCTAACACAGCAGCTTTATCGCCTTCCAAGTCTTCAGAAGAAGCAAGCG
>CBFHKC010000021.1:25345-31957 GCA_965656315.1 uncultured Schleiferiaceae bacterium
GCGAGGTAACGCTCTTCGATAGACTCTTTTTTCGCCTTAACGCGATTCTTTTTCAGCTGTTCGGTCTGTCCGATGAAGTACTTCCAGTAGTTCGCTGTAGAAGCGTAGTTTGAGGCTAGAGCGATACGAACTGCTGCATCAGCATCCATCGCCTCTTTCATAATGGCCAATTTTTCTTCGCGAATCTCAACCACAGTCGGGTTGTACAAATTGATGGCTTGCTCGATACCCGTAGAGGTCAAGAAACGGTCCGTCGAACCTGGGAAACCGAATACCATAGTAAAATCGCCTTCCTCAACACCGTTCAAGCTTACTGGCAAGTGGTGCTTAGGAGTCAATGGTACGTTACTATCGCTGATGTCTGATGGGTTTCCATCTGCATCTGCATAAACGCGGAACATAGAGAAATCACCTGTGTGGCGTGGCCACATCCAGTTGTCTGTATCACCACCGTACTTACCTACGCTGCTTGGAGGTGCACCTACCAAACGAACATCTTTGTACGTGTTGAACACGAACAAGTAGTACTCATTGTTGTGGAAGAAGCTGCGAACGTATGCGTTGTGCACTGTTCCTTCTGTCGCTTCTTTTGCCAAAGCGTCACCTACTTCTTTTGCTTTTGCTGCACGCTCAGCT
The DNA here is from genome assembly GCA_965656315.1 of uncultured Schleiferiaceae bacterium. Lineage (GTDB taxonomy): Bacteria > Bacteroidota > Bacteroidia > Flavobacteriales > Schleiferiaceae > UBA10364. The sequence goes on from CBFHKC010000021.1 coordinate 25,982, forward strand.
TCCGTCATATCATCGGTCAATTCTGCCATGACCTTATCTGTAACGTCTTCCATGCGCACTAAAATAGCAGCAGTTAATCCTGGGTTTGTGCGCTCTTCTTCGCGCGTCATTGCCCAGAATCCATCGGTTAAATAATCGTTCTCAACAGTAGAGTGTGAACGAATCGCATCGTAACCACAGTGGTGGTTAGTCAGCATCAATCCCTGATCAGAGATCAACTCTCCAGTACAGAAACCTCCTAATGAAACAATCGCGTCCTTTACAGAGGCGTTGTTGATGTCGTACAATTCTTCGGCGGTTAAATTCAAGCCGTTTGCCTGCATCTCTGCCATGTTCAAACGCTTGATCAACATAGGCAACCACATCCCTTCATGGGCTGTCGTGATCACACTACTGAGAACAAAGGCTAAGGTCAATAAGCCTGCTGTAAATTTTCTCATGTTTTTATGTTTGGGTTTATCAAGAAAAAAGAGCCCTGCTATTGCTAACAGAGCTCTCAAATATACTGCTTTTCGATGCTTTTTTCCTGCTTCCCAGGACCAATTCACATCTCTATAACATATGAATCTAGATTATAGACCCAATGCTTTACGAACGTTACCGCCCATCAAAATTTCTGCTGGGTTCTCGAGCGCTTCTTTGATGGCTACTAAAGTACCTACACTCTCCCGACCATCAATAATACGGTGATCATAGCTCAATGCGAGATACATCATCGGACGAATCACCACCTGACCATCTACAGCGATCGGACGCTGAATGATGTTGTGCATACCTAAAATCGCGCTTTGCGGCGGGTTGATGATTGGAGTAGAGAGCATCGATCCGAAGACACCACCATTTGTGATCGTGAACGTACCTCCTGTCATTTCATCCAAGGTGATCTTACCATCGCGTACTTTCGACGCCAAACGACCGATCTCTTTTTCAACACCAGCAAAAGACATGTTCTCGGCATTACGCAATACCGGTACCATTAAGCCCTTAGGACCACTTACTGCGATACTTACGTCTACATAATCAAAGCTAACCATCTCGTTACCGTCGATCATGCTGTTTGTAGAGGGGTACATCTGCAAGGCGCGAGTCGCTGCCAAGGTGAAGAAACTCATGAAACCAAGCTTAACGCCGTGCTTCTCGAAGAACTCCTCTTTAAACTGGTTACGTAGATCAAAAATTGGCTTCATATCCACCTCATTGAAGGTGGTTAGCATCGCGGTCTCGTTCTTAACGGTCACCAATCTGCTCGCCAATTTTCTTCTCAAGCTACTCATCTTTTTGCGCTCAGAAGTACGCTCACCAGTACCTGCAGATCCCATAGAAGCTACTGCCTCAATGACGTCAGCCTTAGTGATACGTCCATCTTTACCTGTACCCTTCGATACTTTGGCACCCGTCTCATCCATCATCTTTTTCGCTGCTGGAGAGGCCGTTCCTGTTGCATAAGTATCTGCCTTTGGAGCTGCTGGCGCTGCTTTTTCTGCAACTGGCTCCGGGTTCGGCGCTGCTGCTGGAGCTGCTCCGCCCTCTGGACGTGCTGCACTGGTGTCGATCAAACAAACGACTTGACCTACCTCAACTACGTCGCCTTCCTCGGCTTTCAACGTGATGACACCCGCTTCTTCAGCCGGCAACTCAAGCGTTGCTTTATCAGAGTCAACCTCCGCAATCGCTTGATCTTTTTCTACGTAATCACCGTCACTAACTAACCATGTGGCTATTTCAACTTCAGTGATAGACTCGCCTGGTGAAGGCACTTTCATTTCTAACATATCTCTATGACTTAGATGCTAAATACTCGTTCTACTGTTTCGCGTTGACGTTGCAGTGCGACCTTATTCGATCCACTTGCAGTTGAGGCGCTAGGCGCCGGTGACACCAGCGTCAACTTCTGGTGCATTTGCCACAACATGTACGTCCAAGCGCCCATGTTTGCTGGCTCCTCTTGTGCCCAGATGTGCTGGGTCGCGTTCGGATATTTGTCGACTTCTTCTTTGATCGCGATATCGTCCAGCGGATACAGCTGTTCGATACGGACTAAAGCGACGTCGTTTGCTTGCTGTGCTTCGCGTTCTTCCAAGAGCTCGTAGTAGAGCTTACCTGAACAGAATACGACCTTTTTAACCTCAGCAGGTGATACTTCGTGGTCTGGAATGATCGGCTGGAATGTTCCCTGGGCCAATTCTTCCATACTACTTTTCACCTTCGGATGACGCAACAAGGACTTCGGTGACATGACCACTAATGGACGGCGGAAATGACGCTTCTGCTGTCTGCGTAACAAGTGGTAGAAGTTTGCAGGCGTAGTCGCATTTGCTACGGTCATATTTTCCTGAGCACAAAGCTGAAGGAAACGCTCAAGACGTGCGGAACTGTGCTCGGCACCTTGACCTTCATATCCGTGTGGCAAGAGTAAAACGAGACCGTTCTGTACCTTCCATTTGTCTTCTGCTGCAGAAAGGAATTGGTCAATCATGATCTGGGCGCCATTTGCAAAATCGCCAAACTGTGCCTCCCAAATCGTGAGTGTATCCGGCGCTGCCATGGCATAGCCGTAATCAAATCCCATCACTGCATACTCGCTTAAGAGGGAGTTGTAAATTGCGAATCGACCTTCTTTACCCGGGTACTGGTTGAGCAAGCTTACCTCCTCTTCACTGTCTTCCACCTTTAGGATGGCGTGACGGTGCGAGAATGTTCCGCGCTCCACATCTTCTCCGGAGATACGAACGTTGAAATCTTCAGCGAGCAATGACCCATAGGCTAGCAACTCTGCCATGCCCCAGTCTACACTATTCTTCGTAGCTACTTGCTCGTAACGGTCTTTCATCAAACGTTCCGTTTTGCGCAAGAATTTCTTGCCTTCTGGTAACGTTGAAATGAATTTACCGATGTCTACTAATCGATCAAGATCAAATGTGGTATCTACAGGCGTTAACATCTCACCCGGCTCAGCACCAGGGTAATCCGTCCACTCCTCCTCCATAAATGGCGTGATCACGTTGCGTTCAATTTTCTTAGCTTCGTCGAAGTCAACTTCGAGCATAGCCTTGAACTCATCTTGCATTTCCTTGACCATCGACTGCGTGGCAACCCCCTCATTCATCAGCTTTTCAGCATAGATTTCACGTGGGTTCGGGTGCTTAGAAATAGCTTTATATAACTGCGGTTGCGTAAAACGAGGTTCATCACCTTCGTTGTGGCCGTATTTTCTGTAACAAAGCAAGTCGATGAAAATGTCTCTTTGGAAACGCTGACGGTATTCGATAGCAAGGCGCATGGCATGTACCAATGCTTCCGGATCATCCCCGTTCACGTGCAATACTGGAGCAAGGATCACCTTTGCAATATCCGTACAGTAGGTTGAGGAACGCGCATCGAGGTAATTGGTCGTGAAACCTACCTGATTATTGATAACGATATGAAGCGTACCCCCAGTTTTGTAACCGTCAAGTGTTTCCATCTGAACGGTTTCATACACGATGCCTTGTGCTGCTACTGCTGCATCACCGTGGATAAGAATCGGCAAGACCTTTTGGCCGTTGCTATCGTAGTCTTTATTAATCTTCGCACGGGCGATTCCTTCTACAACTGGATCTACTGCTTCGAGGTGCGACGGGTTAGGCGCGATATTCATCTTCACCTTTGCTCCATCGATAGTCGTGTGCATGGTCGTGTGTCCCAAGTGGTACTTTACGTCACCATCTATCGTCACATCATCAAAGGCCTTTCCTTCGAATTCAGAAAAAATCTGCCTTCTCGGCTTACCAAAAACGTTCGTTAATACGTTCAGGCGACCTCGGTGAGCCATACCAAGAACGAATTCGCTTACGCCGTGACGTGCTCCGTGGTTCACTGCTTCATCTAAGCCAGGAATAAGAGATTCTGCACCCTCGATCGAGAAACGCTTCTGCCCTACAAATTTTGTATTCAAGAAAGACTCAAAGCTCACCGCTTGGTTGAGCTTGTGAAGCACCTGCTTCTTCTCATCGATGCTGAGCTTCGGCTGGTTATCGTCTTTGTGGATCCAATTTTTAATCCATGTCCGACGCTCCGGGTCACGGATATAGTTGTATTCCACACCGATACTCTGGCAATAGATATTTTCGAGATGCTCGATAATCTTGCGCAGTGTTCTCGGTCCGCTAGCACCTACTTCCGTAGCTGCCTTAAATTCTGTGTCTAAATCCTCCTTGGATAAACCAAAGTTTTCGAGCGCTAAAGTAGGCTTGTATTCACGGCGTTCTCGTACGGGGTTTGTACGTGTAAACAAGTGTCCTCTTGAGCGGTAGCCCTGAATAAGGTTGAGTACATGAAACTCTTTAATGACCTCGTCAGAAACACCGGCACCTACTAAATCCTCTTCAGAGTACACTTCTTTCGCAAAGTCATACCCTTGGAAAAAAGCTCTCCAACTAGGCTCCGTGCTGTCTGGATTTTTGAGATAGCGCTCGTACTGCTCTTCAAAGAAATCAGCATGTACGCTACCTAAAAATGAAAATCTATCCATTTGAGTGTGTTGGAAATTCTTTCAAAAATACAACACAAAACTCTGCTGAGTAATGCATTGTCGCAATATTACTATAGCTAAGATTGATAAGCTCAGCTGTGTCGTCTATCGGTACATAAAAAAAGCCCCAAATGGGGCTTTCGACTTAATATTCTTCTTCGTTCCAAAGAAAATCTTCTTCAGACGGATAATCCGGCCAGATCTCTTCGATACTGTCGTAAGTTTCTTCTTCTTCCTCTTCAATCGCTTGAAGGTTTTCAACCACCTCTAAAGGCGCACCTGTACGAATCGCGTAATCGATAAGCTCATCACGAGTCGCCGGCCATGGCGCGTCACTTAAATAGGATGCTAATTCTAGAGTCCAGTACATAATAGTTCTATTGAACGTTTTTATTGCTTATTTCGTGCAAATGTAACTTTTCTTAGGACTTGTACAACACGCTTTTAAAAAATGTAAAAGTCTAGTACTTAGGAGTCCAAATCACCTCAGGCTGCTCCTCAACGTACAACACATAACGCGCTGCCACAAAGAGAAAGTCCGAGAGTCTGTTCAAGAAAATTGGAATTTCCGACGGAACATCCACTGCTTCAGACAGCGCTACTACTAAGCGTTCCGCACGGCGACAAACCGTTCGAGCGACTTGCAAATGTCCTGCTGAAATAGATCCACCTGGCAAAATAAAATTCTTCAGCTCAGGTAGTTCTTGATTCCAAGAATCGATTTGCTGCTCCATTCGAATGACTAAATCTGGACTTAGCTGCGGCATTGGAAAACTCGCCTCTCCATCTAAAGCGAGGTAGGATCCCATGGAAAACAACTCACTTTGCAGTTCTTCGACAAAGAAGAATACACCGTGGGGTGCCTCCGCAGCAACAAGGCCCAACCAAGAGTTTAGCTCATCAGTAGTACCGTAAGCCTCAAGACGCATATCTGCCTTTGAAACTCGGGTACCCGTGAGTAGCGAGGTTGTGCCTTTATCGCCAGTTTTAGTATATATTTTCATTTAGTACGCGCGTTCTGTTCTTCCCTCAACGTAGAAGATGAAACTCTTGTTCACAACGCGATTTCCTCCCGCTGTAGGATAGTTTCCGGTAAAGTACCAGTCGCCGGGGTTCCCTGGACAGCTCTTATGCAAATCTTCGATGTCCTGGTATACGATGCTCACCTTCGCTTGTACGTCAGGAGGCGTTAGTAATACGGCGATTTTTTCGCTAATCTCTTCGGCGGTAAATGGCTCGTAGATTTCCTTTACGTAGTTCTGCACCTCTTCGTCAGGAAGATTCACCTGCGCCTTACATTTCTGGTATACCTCATCGATCAAATACGATCGGCCACTTTCTTTCAATAGCGCAACGGCAGCACGGAAGGCAATAAAATCGCCCATACGTGCCATATCAATTCCATAGCAATCTGGATAACGGATTTGTGGTGCTGAAGAAGCAATCACGATGTGCTTTGGTGAAAG
>CBFHKC010000022.1:0-2104 GCA_965656315.1 uncultured Schleiferiaceae bacterium
TCAGAAATCTCTTGTTTCATAGATTCCTTTTCAGCGTTTATCAATTCTTTTGACTGCGCTTCCAATTCATCCTTCAACTCATCAATACGATCATTAAGCAGATCTTCTAAATCTCCACTTTGACGGCGCTGACGGTCTTTGAGCTTCTTAAGTTCATTCTCTAAGCGCTTGTCTTTCTTACTCTCGCCAAAGGTGTAACGCAACATGAACTCATGTGAATTCCCCAGAGCAAACCCATAGGTATTCAAAGAGAAATCATAGGCATAACCCAAGGATAGGTTTTCGGTCAAATGCACACCTGCATTACCTGTAACTGCATAGGAAGAGCGGTAGGCCGCACCGATAAAGAAGTACTCCTTATGGTTGAACATCAAACCTGCATCGACCTGCGGCATGGTCACCTCGTTTGCACGAACGGTAACATATGGACTTAGGGTCATCAACCCCTTTTGCATGTCTACGTCGTACTGCGTATTAACTACATAATGACGCTGATACTGGTAAGCGAACGGGCTATTGAAGTTATCGCTAAAGTCTACTGCCGGAGCGAGTAGGTTCGGCACTGCTGCACCGAAGCTGAAGTCCCCGAAGCGGAGATTAAAACCGAAGTTCAAATCAAATTTTCCGCTATTGAGCTGACGGAACAACACAGGATCCATCTCGTCTTGAACGCGAATACCGCCTACGTTGATGGTGTTATTCACATATCCAGCACCCATACCTAAGCTGAGGCTGTTCTCATCTGTGAACTTCACGTGCCACGCGTAAGAACCATAGAACCCACTGCGGGAAACGATATCTGTTACATCATTGAAGGCATAACCGCTGTATCCAAACTTGAGATCGTTTTGATTGCCGTTAAACGCCATGAATTGGGTCTCAGGGGCACCTTCAATATTGGTCCACTGACGACGGTTCAACACGGTGATTTCAGTTTTCCCTTCAATTCCGCTAAATGCAGGATTGAAAAGGTATGCTGTATTTAAATAGTTCGAAACCAGTGGCAATTGCTGTGCGTTCACTGCCCAACTTCCGAACAGTAGCGCTGCTAGTAATAGTGACTTTTTCATGCTTAGAAGTTGTTTAGGATGGTTACCGGACCTTTCACGCGAATCTCATTATCGAAGCTCAATACGAAGTAATACGTACCGTCTTCTAGACGAGCGCCACCGTCTGTGGTTCCGCCCCAATTGTTTGTGTAAATGTCTTGCTCATACACCGGCGTACCCCAGCGAGTGTACACCTTGAAAGAACAATCATCACCAGCCGTTACTGAACTTAAATCCAATACGTCATTCATACCGTCACTGTTTGGTGTGATCACATTCTGTACATTTCCATAAGTCGCTGCGTAAACAGTAGCAGAATCTTGCTCTTCTACGTATACCATCACGCTTGCTGTATCTGTACAGCCGTTGATGTCTTCTACTTCGATAAAGTAGGTTGTCGTGTCTTCTGTTGGAAGTGCTAGCGTGCTTTCACCAAGCTGATTGCTGTAGCTCGATGGCGAATCTGCGAACCAGTAGTAACTCACACCACCATTAGAGCTCAACGTTGTAGTTTCTCCCGGGCTAATCACTTGTGGTGATGCTGTAGCCGTTGCAAGAAGCGTATAGTTATATATGTCTAGTGTATCCACTGTACGACACTGGTTAATTCCGAAGGCTTCTATAATGTATTGTCCAGGTGCACTAATGAAGTTTTGCTTACCCACGAACAAACCGCCATTCCATGCAAAATTGATAGCGTTGGACTGCAATGAAACTAGCACACTGTCATAGACACAGATCCCTAAAGAGTCACCTGGCAAGAAGCTAAGTGTTGGGAACGATACAAAGTTCACAGTGGTTTGATTGGTAGTGTATTCACAGGTTTCGTTGCGAATGAAGAGGCGGTAATCTGCTGTATCAGCTACGATAGAGGTATCTACCGTCAACCACGGTAAGGTATCATTCGGAAGGTTCAACCACGATCCAGATCCGCTTGGGTAAGCAATCTGCCATTGGTATTCCCAGCTGTCGTAAAGTACTGTATCTACTGCTGAAAGAAGTGTAGAGTCGGTAAGACATAGTGTAGTCGTTGGAAGTGCTTGTCCTGGCCAAGG
>CBFHKC010000022.1:2202-6037 GCA_965656315.1 uncultured Schleiferiaceae bacterium
GTACTGTATCTACTGCTGAAAGAAGTGTAGAGTCGGTAAGACATAGTGTAGTCGTTGGAAGTGCTTGTCCTGGCCAAGGCTGATTCACAACCATAGTCTGTGGAACTGTATCTGTAAATACCCAATACGCGATTGACGTATCTACACAACCTCCTGGATCGGAAGTAACCTCTAACCACCATTTTCCAGTAGTATCTACATCAAGCGTAACTAAGGTATCGCCGATCAGCGGGTACACTACGGTGTCTCCTATAACATTAATGCTGTCGTTCTTTAACCACTGGTACGAATACCCGTTGATGCCCGGCGATGCGAACGCAATATGCTCCAAAGTTGCCACAGTTCCGTAACACATTTGGATGGAATCTTGACCGATATAGTTTACACCCGGTGCAAAATTTGCAAAGACCTGATTTGGTACTTGGTATTCGCTAATAATAGTATCATTCGAAACGGCATCACATAAATTAGAGCTTACCTCTACAGAGTACGTGCCCGATTTTGTCACGAACAAGGTATCGTTCGTTTCGCCACCCATAACACCGCCATTGTCTAACCATTGGTACGTGTAACTCTGACCAGCTGGAGCCTTATTGGCGACCAAAAGTGCTGTATCTCCACTACAAAAAGTAATGTCACCTGCCTTATCCCACCAATCATACACGGTCATGTTAGTTTGTGGGTTCGCTCCGATGATTACATTTGAGATGGTATCACTCACGCGTGGAGGATCTGAAGAAACCACGCGGAAGCTGTACACGCCTTGCGCCAACGCTGCAGGAATCAGAACATCAATCTCGTTTCCAGTAGTCACACCGTAAGCAAATAGCGGGGAGACACTAACGAACGATCCACCGAAATTTCCTGTGGCATCACTGATTTCAACTTGGAATTGGTTACCTAGATTAAAGGCCGATGCAATGTCGAATCCGAATACAATCGTATCCTCTTGACAGGCTTGAAGGCTCAAATTTTCGTTGGAATAGGTCTGACCAAACGAAAAAATGCTTGCCAAAGCGAACATCGCTGAGAGTAAAACTTTTCTCATAGAAGTTTTTGGGTTAAGTTCACACAAGCAAAATGCTATGTACTTGCTAATTTCGTGCATGGAACGCAATAATCGTGCTACGATTACTCATTCATAAAGCTTTTCTATCAACAAGAACACGATATGACCCAGGAAACTAAGAATACACTGACTTCAGAGCTTTATAAATTCAAGAATTTAAAAGGTGCAGAACTTCAAAAAACTATTGTAGAATGGTTGGATGCTGCTGTCGCACATTATAATTGGACCGGATTCTACTTCATGAATGACGAAAAGCAACAGCTCGAAGTGGGTGCCTATGTGGGGGAGAAAACGGACCATACCTCAATACCCTATGGCAGGGGAATCTGTGGACAGGTTGCACTTTCCGGGGAGATCTTTGAGGTGCCTGATGTTCACGCACAAGACAACTACCTCGCATGTTCTTTAGCCACCAAAAGTGAAATTGTCGTCCCTATGTTTCAAGGGAAGCGACTCATCGGTCAGATCGACATTGATTCGCATCAAAGTGACCCCTTCACTCCTGAGGACCACGAACTGCTTGAAACCGTTTGTGCTTTTGTTGCTGAACGCTTGTAATCAAGCGCGTTAAGCTTGCATACGTATCGCGTCCACAGGATTCAAACGTGAGGCCATCCATGCAGGAATGAACCCAGAGATTAGACCGATCAAGGCACTTAATCCCAGCCCAACAATGATGTTTTGGTAGGACAAGAAAATGTCGAAATCAAAGATTTTGGCTGCAGCGAAAGCGCCGCCCCAAACCATGAGGAGCCCGCCGGCTCCACCGACGAGACAAAGCACTATACTCTCTGTTAGAAATTGGACCAAAACGACGAAGTTTTTCGCGCCCAAAGCTTTTTGAATCCCAATCTCATTGGTGCGCTCGCGAACACTGACAAACATAATATTAGCGATTCCGAAGCCTCCAACCAGAATAGAAAAACCACCAATCACCGTTCCCACTAATCCAAGCACGCCGAATAAGCTATCCAGCTGATTAGAAATAAGCGAAGGGTCGTTTAAGGCGAAGTCATCATCGGCACCAGGACGCAGACGGCGAATCGAGCGCAATATCCCGGTGAGCTCGTCTTTTAATTGGCGTAAATCTACACCTGGCTTCGCACTTACCATGATCATGTTGCCGTCGTTGCGATCTGTATTCACTACCGTCCTCACAAATTTGAAAGGAACGACCACTTGCTTATCGTAACTCTGACCTACCAAGCTTTCGCCTACTTTTTCAAAAACTCCAATCACAATCAACTTTTGACCACGAATGGTGATTTTTTGCCCCAAAGGACTTTCCCCCGGCGCAAACAATCCTTCAGCGATATTCGCACCGACGATACAAAACGGCTTCCCGCCCCCCATCTCGGTTTCGGTAAAGTAGCGACCTTCGGCCAATTCAAAATCCCAAATCTGGTTGTATTCATAGGTGACTCCCAGTACCTCAATGCCCTGTGCCTCGTTTCCGTTTCTTTTAACTGCGGCGCGGCCTACAGAACTACCGAAGGCTATGTTTTGAGCAAATTGACTTCTTTTTCGCAGCAAATCAGCTTCCTTGGAAAGCGGAACGGGCCTGTTTAGATATTTCCACCAGGCGTATTCGCCTCCACCGCCCCAAGGCCATTTCTGCACATAAACCACATTATCACCGAGCTGACTAACACTATCTCGAATGTTCTTCTCGAGCGAGTCCACGATGCTGTAGACTAGAATGATTGCAAAAATTCCAATTGTGATTCCCAGCAACGATAAAAAGGTACGTAACTTATTGACGGTTAAAGATATAATTGCAAAAACTAAACTTTCTTTAAGGAGACGTAAGATGACTATCACAAGGCAGGAGGTTTCTCTCAAAATTAGGTGATTAATTACATTTAATCGGTACTGAAATAACTACTTTTGCAACTTATCATTTAGTACACCAAAAATTCTCCCTTCATGCGCATTCAAAACGCACTCATATCGGTATTTCACAAAGACGGTCTAGGACCGATTGTTGACGCTCTAAACAAGATGGGCACTACTATTTACTCCACAGGAGGAACACAGGCGTTTATTGAAGAGCGTGGAATTAGCGTGGAACGTGTGGAAGATTTGACGTCGTACCCTTCAATTTTAGGAGGCCGTGTAAAAACATTACACCCGAAAGTTTTCGGCGGTATTCTTGCACGTCGCGACAACGAAAGTGATCAGTCGCAGATGGGCGAGTTCGAAATTCCATATTTCGACCTCGTGATTGTAGACTTGTACCCGTTCGAAGCTACGGTTGCTTCTGGAGCTCCCGAGCAAGACATCATTGAAAAAATTGACATCGGTGGAATCAGCTTGATTCGTGCTGCTGCTAAAAACTTCAAAGATTGCTGGATCATTTCAAACATGAACCAGTATGCAGATGCACTTCAGGTTTTGGAAGCGGAGGAAGGTGCTACTCTTGAGGTACGACGCAGATATGCGCTTGAAGCATTCGACGAGAGTAGTAACTATGATACAGCGATTTACCGCTACTTCGCAGGAGATGCATTGGACTTAAAACTATCCAACCGCACCAAACAAGGTTTACGCTACGGAGAAAACCCGCATCAAGAAGCTGCATTCTTCGGAAATCTAGACGATGCACTAGAGCAGATTCATGGCAAGGCGTTGAGCTACAATAACCTTCTGGATATCGATGCAACCGTGAACCTCATCCGCGAATTCGAAGAAACGACCATCGCTATCATCAAGCATAACAACGCTTGTGGTTTGGCATCACGCCCTACACTTGTTCAAGCTTGGGAA
>CBFHKC010000022.1:6135-31318 GCA_965656315.1 uncultured Schleiferiaceae bacterium
TGATGCACTAGCAGGTGATCCTGTAAGCGCTTTTGGTGGTGTTATTGCAGCGAATCGCCCAGTAGACAAAGCGACTGCTGAGAAAATGAACAGCTTATTCTTCGAAGTACTTATTGCGCCATCCTACGATGCTGACGCTTTAGAAATACTGCAAACGAAGAAAAACCGTGTACTTCTTCTGCTAAAAGATTACGAAGTACCGGCATACAACGTACGCACGGTCCTCAACGGTACACTTGTTCAAGCGAAAGATGCAAAAACAGAAACTGCAGACGACATGACTACAGTGACTGCTCTTGCACCTACAGAAGAACAAGTCCAAGATTTAATCTTCGCAGCTAAAGTTTGTAAACACACAAAAAGTAACACGATCGTTCTAGCAAAAGGCGGGCAGCTGCTCGGCTCTGGAACAGGTCAAACTTCTCGTGTAGACGCATTGAACCAGGCGATTGATAAAGCGCAACGCTTTGATTTCGACCTGAGCGGTGCGGCAATGGCTTCTGATGCATTCTTCCCATTCCCTGACTGTGTTGAAATCGCAGACAAGGCAGGAATCACTTGTGTAATCCAGCCTGGCGGCTCTATTCGCGACAAAGAAAGTATTGCATACTGTGATGCGAATAAAATGACGATGGTTACTACAGGTATCCGTCACTTCAAACACTAATTTTTACTACCTTGACGGCATGGGTTGGTTTAGTTTCATGACAGAAGATATAGCGATTGACCTCGGTACGGCCAATACGCTAATCACATATCAAGACAAAGTGGTGGTAGATTCACCATCTATTGTTGCAAAAGACAGACGCACAGGGCAAATCATTGCCGTGGGTAAAGAAGCGCGTCAAATGCACGGAAAGACACACGAAAACATCAAGACTGTTCGTCCCCTAAAGGATGGCGTTATTGCTGATTTCGAGGCTTCAGAGCACATGATCCGCGAGCTCATCAAGAGTATACCTGCGTTCCAGAAACGTCTTTTTCCACCAAGCCTTCGCATGGTTATCTGTATTCCTTCAGGGATTACAGAAGTAGAAAAGCGTGCTGTAAAAGACAGTGCAGAACATGCAAATGCAAAGGAGGTATATCTAATCCATGAGCCGATGGCAGCTGCCGTAGGTATCGGAGTCAATGTACTAGAACCTAAGGGCAACATGATCATCGATATCGGTGGTGGTACTACAGAGATTGCCGTTCTCGCAATGGGAGGTATCGTTTGTGACAAGAGTATTAAGGTGGCAGGTGATGTCTTTACCAACGACATCGCAATGTACATGCGTGCGCAACACAACCTATTTGTTGGTGAGCGTACTGCTGAAAATATCAAGATCGCTGTTGGAGCTGCTCTTGAAGAGCTCGAAGATGCTCCAGAACCATTCTCGGTTCAAGGTCGTGATTTGCTCACAGGTAAACCAAAGCAGGTTCAAGTCACCCACAGTGAGATTGCACGTGCACTTGAGAAGAGCATTACTCGTGTCGAAGATGCAGTTATGGAAGCTTTGAGTAACACGCCGCCGGAATTGGCTGCAGATATCTACAACTCGGGGATTTACCTCGCAGGTGGAGGTTCTATGCTTAGAGGTCTAGATAAACGTATTTCTGCAAAAACCGATCTTCCAGTATATGTTGCAGAAGATCCACTTCGTGCAGTAGTACGCGGTACGGGTATTGTTCTTAAAAACATCGAACACTTCAAGACTGTTCTTGAAAGCTAAATAAGTCGCTATGCAGCAATTGATACTTTTTCTTTCAAAGTATCGTACGCTCTTGTTGTTCCTGGCGCTCATGGCTATTGCTGTGATTCGTCATAACAAGAAGAACCCTGCTGCCTCACACGTATTAAATGCAATTGGAACTGGTATTTCTGGCCAATTCCTAGACGCAACCTCCGGATGGAAAGCGTACTGGAAGCTCGATGAAATCAACGAAGAATTGGCTCGTGAAAATGCAGCACTTCGAGCGGGACAGTATCAAAACTCATCCCCGGACTTCACTCAAGCCGAAGGGTACACCTATCTTCCCGCTAAAGTTATTGAGTTCACTAACCGAAAGAGAAATAACTACATCCTAATTGGCGCTGGTAAAAAAGACGGAGTCGCCCTGGGTGCCGGAATCATTGCACCATCAGGTTGGGTAGGCATCGTTTCAGAGGTCAGCAACTCCTATGCGTATGTGACGCCTCTACTTCACAAAAAGGGAGGCATCGGCGCACGTATTCCCGGCAAAGGACTCGGTGAGTTACACTGGGAAGGACAATCCGGCATTGCTATTCTTACCGATATACAACGTGAAAACAAACCCGTGGTGGGCGACAGTGTATACAGCTACACCCGCGCAGTAGTTGCACCTCCGACTCTAGCTGGAACGGTGGCCTCAGTTCGACAAAACAAGGAGGATTTAACCTGGAGTGCAGAAATTCAACTAAGCACTCGATTTGAAGATTTGAATTGGGTTTATGTAAGCAGTTTCTATAACCAAACTGCTGTAGATTCTATATTAGTAGACGGCGAATGAACGAATTAAAGAACATACTTGTCGTCCTAGCTGCATATGTGTTGCAGTTCGCTTTTCTGCAGGACCTACCGCTTACTCCATATGGCAACCCGTACATCTACATGTGGGGGATCCTCGTCCTACCGTTTAATACCTCCAAAGCAAAATACATCCTCTACGCCTTTGTTCTCGGTAGCATCATGGACAGCTTAGAAAGCAGTGGAGGCGCCCACACGATTGCTATGCTCATCATGGTTTGGTTCAAGCCATCCATCGAGAATGTACTCTACGGTTTTAAGGACGGTAAATCCGACGAAGGACTCATTCACCTCCCCTTGACCAATTTCCTTACGCAGTCTATAATTCTTGTTCTTCTGCACCACGCAGTCCTCTTTACCTTAGAAAACTACGGATTCGACCACCTCACCAGCCTTCTTCTCCGCATTTCTATTTCCACGGTACTCACCACACTTCTTTTGGTCATCGGTCATCTACTATTTTCCAAGAGGTATGCAGCGTAATTCAATCTTCTACATCGGGCTGATCGCTACCACTTTATTACTCTGTGTACGCTTGTTCTATGTACAGATTTTAAATGAGGACTATGCAGGAAAGGCAGAGCGCAATGCTACGGCGACGGAAAAGCTGTACGCACCGCGAGGCTATGTCTACGACCGCAACGGTAAACTCATCATCGGCAACAGCCCTACTTATGACCTTATGGTGAGCCCTTATTTGGTCAAAGATTTAGATACGGCAGCGCTGAGTGGGCTTTTAGAAATATCGGTGAGTGAGATCAAAGAGAAATTGGTCAAAGCAAGAGCTTACAGCTATTACCGCAGCAGTATGTTCATGAAAATGCTGCCCAAGGAATTCTATGCAAAAATCAATACCGAACTCGCTAAATACCCGGGGTTTCACGCTCAAAAAAGAATACTTCGCAACTACCCCAATCCTGGCGCTGCAAATGTAGTAGGCTTCATCGGGGAGGTGAATACAGAATTCATTCGCCGCAACCCGTCTTATAGCCAAGGCGATTTAGTAGGTAAAAGCGGCATCGACAAAAGCTATGAATCTATTCTTAAGGGAACTCATGGCAAGCGCTTCTACACGGTAGATCATCGCAACAGGAAACTAGGCCCTTGGAAAGACGGAGAATTCGATGAACTTCCTGTTCCAGGGCAAGACATGACCGCGAGCATTGACATCGATCTCCAACTCTACGGCGAGCTTCTGATGAGTGGAAAGCGCGGTTCGATTGTTGCTATCGAGCCTGCTACAGGAGAAATTTTAGCTATGGTTTCCGCGCCGTACTTCGATCCGAACACCTTGGTAGGTAGGGTTCGAAGCAAGAACTATACAGAGATGTATTACGACAGCATCAACAAGCCGTTATTCGATCGAGGCATTCTAGCTGAATATCCTCCGGGTTCCCCATTTAAATTGGTCAATGCGCTTATCGGGCTCCAAGAAGGAGTTATTACTCCAAATACGGTCATGACCTGTCGACATGGCTTCCATTTCGGAGCGTTACACGTCGCTTGCCACTGTAAGGGTGGCCCGATGCGTCTAAAAAAGGCAATTTCTGAGAGCTGCAACAACTATTTCTGTACAGTGTACCAAAAGACGGTCGATAAAACAGGGAATGCGCACGAAGGTTTGGACAAGTGGAGTAACCACGTGAAAAGTTTTGGGCTCGGAAAGTTCTTAGGGAATGATCTACCGACCGGACGGAAAGGAAACATACCCGATGCGGCCTATTACGACCGATTCTTGGGCTGGACGAACTGGAAAGGAGCAACGACGGTCTCGAACGGAATTGGCCAAGGAGAGCTAGTCGCAACTCCAATACAGCTCGCGAATATGACCGCTGCCATAGCAAACAGGGGCTATTACTTCACGCCACACGTGGTTAAAAACATCAACGGCGAACCCATCGATTCTAATTTCACCAGACCAAAATACACCACAATCGACCCAAAACATTTTGGCGTTGTGATCGACGGTATGTATGAGGTATTTGAATCCGGAACCGCCCGTGGTGCACGCCTTGAGCACATCAGTCAATGTGGGAAGACCGGAACCGCAGAAAACCCACACGGACAAGACCATAGTATTTTTGTGAGCTTCGCCCCAAAAGACAATCCGAAAATTGCCATTGCCGTCGTGATAGAAAATGGATATTGGGGATCTAGATGGGCGGCTCCTATCGCAAGTTTGATGACAGAACGTTATCTGACCGACACGATCACACGTCCGAAAATGGAGCAACGTATGATCGAAGGCGACTTGCACGAAGAATACAGACAACAACACCTCAAAATCTACGGCGAAGACACCACATACAAAGCGAACTACTAATATGGCATACGGAGGCATAAACAGGAACAAGCTCAAAGTCGACTGGCTTACGGTCGGACTCTATGCCTTTTTAGTGTTATGGGGATGGCTAAGCATATATGCCGCTGTCTACGATGAGCATTCACGCAGCTTGTTCGACATCACCCAAGAGTACGGAAAGCAAGGCCTATGGATCGCCGGTAGCATTCTGATAATTGCAGCCGTTTTCTTATCGAACTTCAAGCTTTGGACAAATTTTGCCCCGTTATGGTATGCCTTGAGCGTCGTATTGCTGATTCTCGTACTATTTATAGGTAAGAAGATCGGCGGTGCACGAAGCTGGTTCGGTCTTGGAGGCTTCAGTTTACAGCCCTCAGAAGTTGGAAAGTTTGCCACTACCCTCATGCTTGCTTATTATGTGTCTTTACCTAGAAAAAGCTTTAAAAAATGGAGCGATCGCATCATCGGTTTAGGCATCATTCTTACCCCTGGACTGCTGATCGGCATCCAACCAGATCTGGGTTCTACCCTAGTCTATCTCAGTTTAATCTTGGTTCTCTACCGCGAAGGGATGCCCGGCTATTATATTGGAACTGCGCTGATAATGATCATACTAGCGATCGCAGGGCTTATTTTAGAACTCAAAACAGCTCTTCTCATTTTAGGTGCCATCTCTTTGCTTGTCGCTCTGATTCTTCCAAAGAAACTGAAATACTTCTTGGCCAATTTTGCCGCTCTTCTCACTTCCTCAGGTATCGTATTCGCCGTAGGACGCGTCATGGACAATGTCTTGGCACCACACCAACAAATCCGTATAAAAGTGCTTTTAGGATTGGAAGACGACCCTTCAGGCGCTGGATACAACACCTTGCAATCGCTCATCGCTATCGGCTCAGGAGGCTGGACAGGAAAGGGCTATTTAAACGGTACCCAGACCAAACTCAACTTCGTCCCTGAGCAAAGTACAGACTACATCTTCTGCACCATCGGAGAAGAATGGGGATTTCTAGGCACGACCCTTCTCATGATTGCCTTTGCCCTACTCATAGGCCGCCTGTTCTGGCTCGCTGAACGTCAGAAAGACACCTTTTCTCGGGTATATGGATACGGGGTCGCTAGCATCATTTTCACCCATTGGCTGATCAACATCGGCATGACCATAGGGCTCGTTCCTACCATCGGCATTCCGCTACCTTTCTTTAGCTATGGTGGTTCCTCCCTTTGGGGCTTTACACTGCTCCTGTTCATATTTGTGAAGCTCGATGCGGAGCGATGGAATAGACTGTAAGCTTTTTCTCCACTCAAACGCTGGGAATCGCTCCATAAAAATCACCCCAACAAAAAAGCCCCCTTGCATGTGCAAGGGGGCTTTTACTATAGAAAATGTCTTCTCTCAGAAAGAAGAGATTAGAACATCATGTAACGCATATCTTCTTTGTCAGCTTTGTCCTCAAGAGCTTTGTATGCCTGAACGCTTACTAAGTTTCTCAAGCTGCGCTGGGTAGACTGTGCTTGGTTTTTGTAATCTACTGGTGTAGCAGGCTGTACAGCTTGGGTTACGGCAACAAATGCACCGCTTTCACCCAAGATTACATCGCTTAACTCACCTGCTTCCAAACCGCAGATAGCACCTACTACCTCTGGCTCATTACCTACACCGGCAATGTTCTGGTTGTTCACACGGAAGTTCAAGGTGCGCACTTCTTTACCTAGTGCTGCTGCTACTTCAGAAATACTGCTTGCGCTCTTTAAAGCTGAAGCAACCATCTCCTCCACTTTTTCTTGCTTTGCCGCTTTCTTAGCAGCTTGCTCACATTGAGTTCTTACCAATTCAAAAGGTGTAGCACCTTCTTCGAGAACATCTGTCAATACAACAACAACGTATCCTTTACCATCGTTCTCTAGAAGACCGATATTACCTTCTTCACGTTCTTCGTCCCAAGCCCAACGTACTACGCGGCGAGAAACACCTAAACCTGGAACAGTTTCATCCAAACGACCTAGGTTACGTGCAGGACGCAAGAACAATCCTTGCTCGCTTGCAAGTGCACGGTAATCGTCAGCGCTTTGTGCTGCAGCTGCATAAGCAGATGCCTGACCGTAAAGTCCTTGAATCGTCTCATCAGAAGGAAGGATCTCACGAACGATTTGACCTACCTTGTAAGCTTCGTTTGCACCTTTTTGATCAGTAATCTCAATCACGTGGAAACCGAACTGAGTAGGTACAACACCTAAATCGCCTTCTTTACCAAAGAAGCTGAAGTTTTCGAATGGACGTGCCATCATGCCACGCTTGAAGTAACCGAGGTCACCACCTTTTTCTTTGGCAACAACGTCACCTGAGAATTCTTGTGATAGTGCATCAAAGGCGCTTGGATCAGTTTTCAAAACACTAAGCAAGCTGTCTGCAAGTGCCTTCGCCTCTTGTGGAGAGCGCGTTACAGACGGATCAACACGAGTTGCGCCAGCGAACGGTATCAAAATATGACGTGCTTGAACGCTATCCGCTAGGACTTTCTTGTCTACCAATTTCACTACTGAGAATGCGTTCCCTAGATCTAACGGACCTTTCTGGTAACCTACATCCTGACCAGCTACAAGTGTATCCAAACCTGTACCTACAAGCTCCACCTCTGTGAAGTATTGCGATACGAAGCGAACATCACTATGAAGGTTCACGAAGACAGAATCGTCAGTGACGCTAAACCACTCTAAAGCTAATGTTGCCAATTCAGCACGAACCGCCTCGCGGTCCGAATTGGACGGCTGCAACGGGAAGTTGATGAATTCGATATTACGAGCAGCATCCTGCTCAAAAGTCTCTTTGTTTTTGTTGTAATACGCCTTTACATCACTTTCGCTTACTTCAATGTCATCTTCATTGACGTCGATGTAAGGAACGTAAACGTACTGCGCTGGGTGTTGGGCGTTTGAGCGGTTCAACTCCACCTCAACAAGCGCTGAAGGCATGAATACACCTTTTTCGATTGCATTCGTGAATTTGAAGTTTTTGCTCTGTCCGCTTACCGCCTTTTCGAAAGCGATCCACTGGGACCACATCTCTGCGCTTTGTTCAGTAGCATCTCTGTTCTCGCGAATCTGTGCGATGTAGCTTTTGAACATGTTGTCATCAAACTGACCGTTCTGCCCAGTGAAGTTCTGGCGAATGTTCGGGTTATTGATGATGTCAAAGTAAATTTCTTGCTCGCTAACGTTCATGTCAGCAGCTTCTAATTCTGCGGACAAGACTTCGTCTGTTACGATAGTATTCCACACGAAGTTCGAGAGCTGTAAGCTACTCGCGTTGCCATATTGTTGAGGGTTACCCACTCTGAGCTCTTCCATTCCCTGGCTGAGCTCAAGACGAGTTACGTCTCTTCCATTTACGGTTCCGATCACGTTTGGATCACCAAAAAACTTAGATCCACCTGAGCGGAATAAATCTCCTAACAAGAAAGCCAATAGTGCTACAAATACTACGACGATCAAAAGTCCTGAGCGCTGTCTAATGCGTTCGATTGTTGCCATTTTACTGCAATTAAAGTAATGAGTGTGCGAATATAAGATTTTGGACCAATTAATTGGCCTTTACGAGCACCTCTTCGAGCCTATTTGATCGAGTTTTCTGAACCACGAACAAATAATCCTCGCTGCGGACCACCGTGCCCTTCTCCGGAAGGCTCTGATACAAGTCTAAAATATAGCCCCCCAAGGTGTTGTAATTTTCACTTTCGGGCAAATCAAGCCCCCATTTTTCGTTGATATCGCTAACTTCCAAGCGTGCAGAAAAGAGCCATTCTCCTTCCTTCACCTTGCGCTCGAGCAAAGCCTCGGAATCATGTTCATCCTCTATTTCTCCAAAAATCTCCTCAATCACATCTTCAAGAGTGATCATTCCACTTGTACCACCGTGTTCATCAAGTACCACGGCAATGTTCCTTTTCTCCTTAGTGAACAGATTTAAAATCTCATCTGCACGCATACTCTCAGGAATAAAACTCACCGGACGCAGTACACGCTGGAGGTTTTCAGGCTTCTTAAACAGCTCAAAGGCATGTACATATCCGATGATTTTATCGACATTATCTTCATAAACAAGCAGCTTTGAAAAGCCATTGTCGATAAACAGTTCACGAACGCGTTCAGGCGATTCACTGACTTCGACTGCTTCAATCTCGGTACGCGGTATCATGAATTCTCGCGCTTTGGTTTCTGGAAATTCTAAGGCGTTTTTGAAAATTTCCAATTCTGGATCGACATCTTCTGCCCCTTCTGAATGGTTCGATACGCGTTCACGAACGTAATGGTCCAATTCCACCCTACCCAAAACCGTACGCTCTTCCTCTAACTCCAAGCGGAATACATAGCGCAAGAAAAATTGGCTCAGACCAAGCATTAAAGCACTCGGTAAGCGAAGTATCCAAAACAGTAAGAAAGCAGGAACACTCAACCAGCGCATGATTCCTTCCGCATTTTGACGAAACAGCGTTTTTGGTAAAAATTCAGCAAATACCAAGATGATTACGGTCGAAATACTCGTTTCAAGGAGCAACACCAAATATTCTAGAGCGGACCATCCCTCGAAAACTGGCACTAAAATCTTGTGCATGTAGTTTCCGTAAAGCACTAAGGCTACATTATTTCCAACCAGAATGGCAGCGATAAACGCAGCAGGTCGATCCATCAAATACCCCATCACCTTGTATCCAACACCACCTTTCTGGCGCTCGAGTTCCACGTGCAGTTTGTTGATGCTGAGATAGGCCATCTCCAAACCGGAGAACAAAGCGGAAGAGAGTACCGCTATGGCAATGAGAAGTAGTAATGACACCTGCGCTTGTTTTATTTTTTATGCTGACGTAATCGAGACCGTCTACGCAAGAAGTACATAAACACCGCTGCTCCAAAGAACAAGCTAAACTGAAGGGTACGTGAGGTATTGCCCCAAGCGGCGTAAATCTCCACAGCACTCACGG
The DNA here is from genome assembly GCA_965656315.1 of uncultured Schleiferiaceae bacterium. Lineage (GTDB taxonomy): Bacteria > Bacteroidota > Bacteroidia > Flavobacteriales > Schleiferiaceae > UBA10364. Next base: position 15,945 of record CBFHKC010000022.1, read on the forward strand.
CAGCAACACCTAGCCATAATAATTCAATAAATCGCATCGCTCTATTCATCGTCAATCGTTATTTCACCCTGCACTTTAAACAGGCGGTATGTATTAAATTCTTGATCAGCTTCAAAGCCTTTGCCCATTATCAGCTGACCGTCCGTAATAATCTGTACTGGAGCATCACTATAGAGGCGTTCGGAAGTCTTATCCCAATACAAGAGCTCGGTTTGCATACGCTCCCCCTTCCCATTAGTCACGGTGACATTTCCTCCTATCGCCCAAAGATCGTCTTTCTTGAGTTGCCGAGCGGTATCAGCCGTGAGCACTGTGGAACCAAGGGATTCACCATTGTAAAACTTCACCTCGAGTCCGCGGCCAAAAAAGACATAAGCGGGATCTAGATTTCCGAAATCCTGAACAATACCACTTTGAATTTCCAAGACTTGAAGTCCACTATCACTGTAGGTGATACGCGCACCGAACTGTTCGTTTAATGGGTAACTTTTTAGCGGAGCGTTGATTTGTTCTACCATCGACTCTTCGTTCGCACAAGCCCCAAGCAGACCCAAGAAAACAAGCCCCAAAGAAAGCCCTAACACTTCTCGCGTTAAGGGAAAATGAGACTTTCTGTGCTGTGGGTCGAACGTTTGTTTCACGTATCTAAAATAGTGCTAAAAAAAATCCCCGGGCACATCTGTACCCAGGGATTTGATCTTTGTATTTTATGAATGCGCTGCTGTTTAGTAGAACTTAACAGCTACAGTCTCATTAATCCAGCAACCGATATCAATCTTATCGCCTTCTTTAAAACCTAACTGGAAAGCAACCCCTTTATCTGGTACTGCAGCACTGTAGGCATTGATCAATTTTTGAGCTTTGCCAGCAATACTTGGATCGATGCTACGTGCATAGTTCAGCTTGTTAATCGCTGCCCAGTACACTGCATTTTTCTCTACTGCATTCGCACCACAAGTTCCCGCTGCATCCGCATAAATGGTCGCAAGGTAGAGGTACGGGTTCCCCCATCCTTTACGAAGCTGACCTGCTTTCAAACAGTTGCTCTTCGCTGAGCTTAGTGCACCCATCTTGTTGTTTACGTAAGCAAGTCCCATATAATCATCTGCTGTTTTACGCAGATCTTCCTCTTGTGCGACTGCCTCGAGGTAGTATTTCTTCGCCATCGACCAGTCGCTCTTACGAACACCTAGTTTAGCCATAGAACGAGCAGCACTTGCACTCGGCTCCAATTCATACAAACGCTCTGCAATCAAAAGGAATACTGGGTTGTCTGTACAGCTGGTCATTTCACCGTCTTCACCTTCACGCTCCTTTTGTAGCATTTTCGCAGCACGCTTCAACCACTCTGTGTCGTCTTTGTGCTCCTCAAACTTTTCTTCGTTGTAGATCACGGCAAGTTTCTCACACGTCAACAACGGGCTAAGCGCCTTTTCGATATTGCTCTGCACTTTATCAAAGTTAGCCACAGATTTTTCACTTCTCTTCAAAGTTTTCTGCTCCTTTGACGTCAGCTCTACGCTATCCGCTTTTGCACTTAGCTTGCTGATCTCGTTCGATTCTTTCATAGAGTTGTACTCCAACGCTTCGATAGCGCGGTTGTACACCAAGAAAAGACCGTCCACATCCTTTGTGATGTTAAAGAGGCGAATGTTGGTCAAGAAGTATGCATTCAACTGACTTGCAGACATCTCCTTCCCCGCAACAGCATACGCTTGCTCGAAGTATACAGCAGCCTGTTCTACACTGTCTTTGTTGTATTTGATGTACTTGGATGCTTTTTCAGAAAGAACATACCCTTCTTTACCCGGGAAGTACTTCAAACGGTTGTCATACAGACCAACCAAAAGATCCACTAGCTCTTGTTTTTGAGCGGCATCTTCTGTGGCTTTAATTTTTGTTTCTACGATTTTAGGACCATAGATGTACGTTGCTTTTTTAGCACCTGGACATACCTCATAAACTTTCAACCACGAATCGAAGGCATCGATGTAGTTTTTGCTCTGGTAGTACGACCCAAAAATGTTGTAGTTCTCGTAACAGGTTACTGAATCTGCAGCAGTTTCGCCCCATTTGCTTTGAGCGTTAACACCGACAGTCATCAAGACTGCGCCAAGAACGAATAGAATTCGTTTCATAATCATTGTTGTTTTTATCTGTATTTAAATTGCTGGAACCATTTATCATTCAGGGTGATACCTAAATTAAAATTCCAATAATCTTCCTGTAAAGAGGTGCTTAAACCATCCCAGCGTTGCCCTCTCCCTATACATATATTCAAAAAGCTTGCCTTTTGTTCACCTGGAGCTAAAGATCTGTAGATAATCGGGAAACTCATTCCCATAGAAACCTCTCTGGAGGTATATGGATCGCTGTCCCAAGTGTATTGCCCTGTCTCGGTAAATGCACCTATTCGGTAACGGGCGATGGCAAAATAGTTCGACGATCTACGAAGTCCTTTGAAGGTATACGCTGGAACAAAAACAAATCCAGCACTGATGCGCTCAGAATTATTTAGAGTCGCCGGAGGCAATGCACCTCCTTCAGGAACGAAGTCGCGATATTCGCTAAAATTGGTCACCCTGTAATCTGCAACTAAATCCCATGCGTTGATAGGGGCGTTCTCGATGGTTTTAGCAAGACTGATGCCGAGACCATAAGAAGACGGCAGGGTCATGGTTCCATTCTCTGCGAGATTATAAAAAAGTGTGTCCACCGGAGTTTCTACTATACCACTGTTGATGAACGAGTACTGTGTTGAAATCTGTCGTGCGTTCATTGAACCACCTAGTGCATAAACGGCGCCTAAGTTCACTTTGTATTTTCCAAACTCACCTTTGAGCTGGGTTCCAAAGTCAAAGCTAAAATCGCTAATACCGTTTTTATTCGTTTTGCTCACAGAGAGGAAAGCGTTGTCTGCAATAATAGTTTTGTTACTCTGTGTGACCTCACCGAAAACATAGCGCATGTTCGCTCCGATCGAGAACCACTTCACTGGTTCAGCTGCTAGACCTATTTTGAATTGGTCATAACCGCCGTTGCCGATGCTTCTGTATTCATACACACCAAAATCATCAGAACTGTCGGCAACACTAATACTATACCCTTTCGCGGCATATGGAGATAAAGAAAATGCACCTGCGGCCCAATCGTTGAATTTAAATCCGAAACCGAAGTAATCGAAATAGGAGTTAAAATTGGTCTGATCAACACCATCAGCGGCTATTCGATGCTGAAAAGAACGATGAGCGCCACTCATTTCCATTGTGGTGTAGTACAAATTGGTATACCCCGCCGGGTTGAGCATGTTAATAGAATATCGGTCTGCGTAGGCAATTCCTGTTCCACCTAACCCTAAGAAGGTGGGCGTAACGCCGAAGGTAGTTTCGCCTAAACCACCTATACTTAGTGGGCTAACAGAGTTCGTCTGCGCAAAAGAAGAAAGTGCCAACGATAAGAATGCTCCTAGAAGAAGAGTCTTGAAGGGCAAATTAAAGCGGACCTGTAGTTTCGATATATTCATGTAATCGCTTGAGCGCGTGTAATTCATAATTAGCGGGTGCAAATATGTATTTTTTTAAGGGCTTAGACAAACGTTTTGCATCTCCTCCACAGAGCACAACACATTTAATATCATAGTGATGGCAGTAACGCTCGATCATCCCCTCTACCTCTACCTGAACAGCAATATCTACGCCAGCCCTCAAGCTACCATGAGTATCGACACCTAGTAGCGCAGATGATTCGTCAAAATTAGCTAGTGGTAAACCAGCTGTGAATTCATGCATAGCGCGGTAACGCATGGCCCATCCTGGTGAGATTGCTCCACCTAAAAAAGATGATTTTTTAACAATATTATAAGTAATACAGGTACCCATGGTGACCACGAGAACATCTCCACCATACTCTAGATTAGCCGACGATGCCATTGCAAGTCGATCTATCCCCAAGGTCTTTGGGGTTTTATAGGATACTTCCAAAGGTCCTTTGATTTGTTCTCTAGTGGCGCATCCTTCTTGGAAAATCTCTGGCAATGCGTTGAAATCCCCGGAAGAAATCCCAAAAAACTGACAATCCGGGTAATGAACCTGCAATTCTTCTATATACTTCGAAAGATCTTCATTCGCACTCGACTCGAACTGCTTGTGATCAACCAGAATGTCGTCCACGAACAAGCCTAATTTCAACAGGGTATTCCCTTGATCAAAAACGAGAAGGCGAGTGTATTCAGTTACTTTCATTACAAAGTCAATCGATGAGAAAATTTTTCATTCGCTTGTGCGGAGGTCTGCAAGTTAATAGTACAAGGGTCAATTCTCATAAAAACCCTCAGGTACTTGTAAACCACTGATAAACAATTCTTAGTATTCAAGGCGTCGCACCGAATCGTGAAACGACCAGATATTGATATTATAATTTTAGAAAAAGAGTTTTTACAATTCAATCTAAAGTGTATATTTGCCGTCCTCTTACGGAGGTGATGTAGCTCAGTTGGTAGAGCAATGGATTGAAAATCCATGTGTCGGCGGTTCGATTCCGTCCATCACCACACCAAAAAAGCCCTTCGGTCTCCCGAGGGGCTTTTTTTATGACCCATTTCAGACTTGGGGTACGATTTAGAGATCAGCATCTCTCTTAGAGACTTTATAATTTCAGGCACAAATCGAATAAAAAAGCCCCACCAAAAAATCATTTTGATGGGGCTTTTAAATAAAAATCCGAGTAAAGAATTTAGAGTTTGGTCAATTTCAAAAATTGGCTTCCCTGACCTGAGGTAATCTTAGCAAGGTATGTTCCAGCTGCGTATTCCGAAGCATCGATCAATACCTGGGAGTTGCTGCCCTTGAATTGGCAGAGAAGTTTACCATTTAGATCCAGAATCGAAACTTCAAACGAAGCGACCTCAGCATTAGAGATGAGCCACTGATCAGAAGCTGGATTAGGATACACGCTGAAACTGGACAACGCCAACTCCGACGTTGATAATGGAACGGTTGAATACTTTACGTCATCAAAATAAAACGTCGATGCCGCAGAACCATCACCCACATTCGTACTTCCCGCCGTAAAGTCAAATAAGAAAGCTAAGGTTGGCATGTCTGCAACAACGCCGGTGAAGTCAAACGACAAAGTTTCCCATTCGCCTGACTTGGTGGTTTGCGCAGTACGCTCTTCACCCCAAAATGGCTTTTCTGCTTTTAGAGTAATGTTTGTACCCACTGGAGCCGTGGTCCACACCTTCATGGTAAGAACTGGATGATTATCAAAGTCGACGTCGTTCGTGAATGTAATCTTACTACCTCCATAAGGTGCGCCTAGGTAACGTATCACACGACCCACGTTTGCACTAGGATTAGCTGTGCTCACATCAGGGTTCGGCAAACTTTTAAACGTTGCACTTTCAAAGCTGAAGAAGTGATCGGTATACGTACCCGACTCAAAAGTGATCGGCAAATCTGTTCTTGGCGTAGCAATATTCTCCTCGATCTGCATGATATCATCGACGTAGAATGTGTTACCACCACCTTGAGTATGAGGTTGCGGCATGATCACGAGATCCACACTTCCCGTAGGTGCAGGAATCCCAAAATCAAATTTCAAGGTCTCCCAAGCACCACTGACTGTAGTTACTGCATCAACTTCTGAAGTGAAAGGCGTTTCCAATTTTACTTTGATTACTGTACCTACTGGTTCAGTAGTATATACCTTCATTGACAGAACACTAGTCGCAGAGGTTGAGAAATCGAGCGAACTAACGCCTACAATCTTTCCACCTGCCCACAGGTCGGTTACGTTCACCTTGACAATCTTCGCTACACTCGAGCTAGTATTCCCCGTAGTTGAAGGATTTGCCACGATATCAAAAGTTGCACCATCATACCCTTGCATTCCTGAAGTAGGTGATTCAAAATCAAAGGGAAGGGACTGGCCCAACATTATTGTTGAAGCTGCCAAAAGCAGTGTGGTCATGTACTGTTTCATAACGGTTTATCTGATTATAACTGAAAAGCTCGTGATTCTTTACCTCGAGCGAATTAGTTCATGAATAAATGCTGAAGATACATTTTCCTAACGCATCACGACAAAACAATCCTACACGTCTGACTTACAACTAAATAGATCCTGATAGAGGTCAGAATGTTAGTAACTAGAGCTTTGCCGCCGTCCAAATCAACCCTTAAAACACCGATTTTTGTACTCAGATGTAAAAGACCCTGCATATGCATCCTTTGAAGAAAGACGAATACAAGCTGCTCAATCGAATGAAGTTCGAAGCAAAAAACGTCGTCGAACATTTAAACAAGGTTTCTGAAGACCACCGCAAGATAAATGCGGCTGAAATGGAACGAAGACTCGAAGAATTGCGTAAGTATTCTAGGGAGCTAGCCCAGGTTCAAAAGGCGATCGATCAAGAAGTCCTAAAACAGCTTTAAATTTTGTCACTCCTACTGTGAACTTACTTTGATTATATTAGTTGTTATAACAATGACTAAGTAAGTTTGCATTATGAAAAAAGTACATCACCCTTCAAATAGCCGCGGCGCGGCAAATCACGGATGGCTCAACAGCCAACACAGCTTTAGTTTTGCCAATTATTACAATCCACAAAAAATGAATTTTGGATTGCTACGCGTATTGAATGATGATATCGTCGCACCCGGCAAGGGATTTGGGAAACACCCCCATGACAACATGGAGATCATTTCAATTCCTCTTGAAGGAAACCTAGCACATGAGGACAGCATGGGAAACCAAGCCATCATAAAGGAAGGGGAAATCCAAGTGATGAGCGCTGGAACGGGGATATTTCATAGTGAATTCAATGCCAGCTCTTCTGATGAGGTGAAATTCCTTCAAATTTGGATCTTTCCGAATCAGCGTGATGTGAATCCGCGTTATGATCAGATACCACTCCCTGACCTCAACGTGCACAACACCCTACATCAAGTACTTAGTCCAAACCCAGACGATGCAGGTGTCTGGATACATCAAAACGCTTGGTTCCACATGGGCACGTTCGACCAGAACCAACATCAAACCTACCGCATAAAAAGCAGCACAAATGGCGTGTATGCTTTTGTACTTAATGGCAGCTTTACTATGGAGGGAGAGGCACTTGCAAAAAGAGACGCACTTGGAGTTTGGGAATCTACAGAAGTCAATATCCAAGCTACATCACCAGGCAGCCGAATTTTGCTGATTGATGTACCCATGTCCGCTTAAGCCATGTTATTCAATACGAAGCTTTCGTTTATTTATTTCACCACAAACCTTGAGATGCCGAGAATAATGAAGCGGCTACTCTCACGTGGAAAAAATTGGAGTGTGATCACTTCCAATGAAGTAGACGAAACCACCCAGCTCTTACAACGCGGGGCAGACATCCTATTGATCGGTCCAGGCGCATCACCAAGCTTGATCGAAACCTGGCATACGATTGCAGGCGACTCGAACACCACAGTTATCGAACACTATGGTGGCGGTAGCGGATTGCTCTACAATGAAATTCAGGAGTACTTGGACCATTTAAAACATTCTTAGCGCTTAGGCGTTACCTTTGTAACTTAAATTCTACTGCCATGAAACAGCCAATCAAAGGATTTTCAAAACTCAGTAAAGAAGGAAAATTAGAGTGGTTAACCACCTCCAATTTTGCAGACCCTGAAGCAGCTCGTGAAGTTTTCACGACGTATTGGCACTCAGATGCAGAGGTACAAAAACGTCATGATGAGTTCATCGAGAACACCATGACGAACTACTACATGCCTTACGGCGTTGCACCCAACTTTAAAATCAACAACCGATTCTACACGCTTCCTATGGCGATTGAAGAAAGTTCGGTCGTAGCAGCAGCAGCGAAGAGCGCTGGTTACTGGCTAGAACGCGGAGGTTTCAAAGCAGAGGTGATTAGTATGGAAAAGATCGGCCACGTGCACTTTATGTACGAAGGTGACGCATCCGCCCTGTTTTCTGATTTCGCAGAATTAGAACAAGAACTTCGTGAGCGTACGGCTCCACTTACAGCAAATATGGAGGCTCGTGGAGGTGGTATTACCTCGATAAAACTGGTAGATAAAACTGCCGACCTCGCAAACTATTACCAACTCGAAGTGGTTTTTGAAACTTGCGACTCTATGGGAGCCAATTTCATTAACTCCAATCTCGAGGAGATGGCGAAACAACTCGAGTCCTTCGCCGAGCGTCACGCACAAATCGATGCTTCAAAACTTGAAGTCGTCATGCGAATTTTAAGCAACTACACGCCGAACTGTATCGTTCGCGCTTCTGTTTCTTGTCCAGTGGACCAACTCGCTAGTGAAGGAGTTAGCGGTGAAGATTTCGCTCGTAAATTTAAGCGCGCCATCGATATTGCAAACGCTGAGCCGTATCGCGCTACGACCCACAACAAAGGCATCATGAACGGTATAGACGCCGTGATTATTGCCACAGGTAATGATTTTCGCGCTGTGGAAGCAGCCTGTCACACGCATGCTAGCGCAACTGGTCGCTACAAAAGCCTCACACACTGTACTGTAGAGAACAATATCTTCACCTTTTGGATCGAAATCCCACTTTCGTTAGGTGTTGTAGGCGGACTTACAAAGCTTCACCCATTGGTCGTGAAGTCACTAGAAATGCTCGGCAATCCAGGAGCTGAAGAGCTTATGGGTATTGTTGCCGTGAGTGGTCTTGCTCAAAATTTCGCAGCACTCCGCGCATTGGTTACTACCGGTATTCAAAAAGGACATATGAAAATGCACTTGATGAATATCCTAACTCAACTCGAGGCAACAGTTGAAGAAAAGGAGAAAATAGCCGCATACTTCAAGGATAAGGTCCCTCATCATAGGGAAGTTGTCAATTACTTCACTAATTTGCGCGGTATACCTACCCCAAAGGTAGAGAAGTAGACCCAAACGATGCTGAATTACCGAGCCAACGGCAAGCTTTTACTTACCTCCGAATATGCGATTACCCAAGGCGCTAAAGGTCTTGCTATACCTACACGTTACGGGCAAACTTTGAACTACAAACCCAACCCAACAGACGATCTGATTCAATGGGTTGCTAAAAGTCATACCGGAGAAACTTGGTTCTGGGCGGAGTTCAACATGGGACTGAATATTACTGGCACTTCCAATCAAATCATGGCGCAACGCCTTGTAGATCAGCTCAAGGTGATGCAACACCGTACTGCCTTATTAGATCGCCCTGGTATTTTCACTACGGAATTAGAATTCCCATCAGAATGGGGCCTTGGCTCATCCAGTACACTAGCTTCCCTTTTAGCGCAATGCACTGGCACCGACCCTCTGACCGAATTTCGAAAAGTTCATGGCGGAAGTGGGTACGACTTAGCTTGTGGAACAGCAAAAGGGCCTATTCTTTACTCGTTGTCTGGTGAAAAAGCAATCATAGAGCCTACCAAGATCAACTTTGAGTTTACCCACGATATTGGATTTGTATATAGTGGAAACAAACAATTGACCTCGGACAGTTTAAAGTTGGTCGATAAGAAGCCCTTTTCTGACACGCAAATCGAGCGGTTCAATACGCTGACTGGCGCGTTTCTCGGTTCACAAACCGTTCTTGAACTCGAAACAGTCATCATTGAGCACGAAGCTTTGATAAGCGAGCACTTCGGTTTGCCCAAAGTCAAAGACACTCATTTTGCAGACTTTCATGGACAGGCAAAAAGCCTAGGTGGATGGGGTGGAGATTTCGTACTCGTGACACGCCTCGCTTCATCCAAAAAACTGCTGCGAAAAGCCGGCTACAAAGTCATCTTTCCATTCAAAAGCTTGGCACTTTAATTGCTGCTTCTTAGAGGAATATTTCAGTACATTTAAAGTATGAGAACATTTCTTCTAACTGTTGTGATTTTGCTGCTCTCCTTTACTGGAAATGCAGCACACTTGGTTGGTGGAGAAATTTCTTACCAATGTGTCGGAACCAATTCAAACGGCAATATCTACCAAATAAGACTTACCATCTACCGAGATTGTAATTCTAGTGGCGCGCCTTTCGATCAGCAAGCGCCCATCACAGTCTACGGTGGCGCCAGCCAGAACCTCGCGGTGACTACAATAAACGTCAATCGCGGCGCAATCATCAACATTCCAGCCGTCATTTCAAACCCTTGTTTACAAACGCCTCCGAACGTTTGTACTGAGAAGGCGACTTATACAACGAATGTTACCCTTGCCCCCAGCACGCACGGATACACGATTGTATATCAGCGTTGTTGCCGGAACCAAACCATCAACAACGTAGCGAATTCCGGAACTTGGGGAAACACCTACCACATTACCATCCCACCTCAAGATTCTGTTTGTAATAGTTCCGCTCGATTTATCTCTGACCCACCGATCGTAATGTGTAAGGACGACAGTCTTAATGTCGACTTTTCGGTAAATGAGCTGGATGGAGACTCCGTATTTTACTCCTTATGTCAACCCCTACACGGAGGATCGCAAAACTCTCCAGCACCGAACCCACCTAGTGCACCTCCATACAACTGGGTCCCATTCGTATTTCCTTATTCAGCATCCTACCCGATGCCTAGTAATCCACAAATTAGTGTAAATAGCAGCACAGGTATTCTTTCAGGGACACCTATAGGTACCGGGCAATATGTCTTTGCCGTTTGTGCTGAAGAGTATGACAGTAATGGGGTGTTGCTCTCTACGTTAAGGCGCGATTACCAATTCAACGTAACGACATGTCAAAGTAATGTTGTCGCTGATCCAACGCCTCAAATCTACCAGCAGAACACAATATGTAATGGAACCACGATACGTCTACCTGACTCCTCGTATAATGGAACCGACTACTTATGGCTTTGGAACGACCCGAACAATCCAGGGGCCAGTTCAACCGGAAGAAACCCGCAATACACCTACAGCGATACAGGGACCTATACTATTCAGCTTGTTCTTAATCCAGGATGGCCGTGTACTGATACCGCTGAGGTTACCTACGAGCTGTACAATCCAGTTCGACCTAAATTTTCTTTTAGCGGTCCCGTGTGCTTCGATGAAAACATGATTTCCTTCCAAAATCAAAGTTCAAACGGAGGCCATGCTACAGCGAGTTGGGACTTTGGGAATAATGCTTCGTTAGCTACCTTCAACGGCTGGACTCCTCCTCCGGTAGTCTTCACGAGTTGGGGAGATCACATCATAACCTTAACGATTGAAGAACATGGGTGTACGGATACTTACATAGATACCGTTCGTATTTATAGACGCCCAGAAACCGATGTCACGGTACAAAACCAGGTGGGCTGTGCACCGTTTACCGTGGAGTTCTGGGACAGCACAATCACGGACGGACAGGTGATTTATAATTGGGATTTTGGTGACGGCGTATTAAGCAATGATAGTGCTGCGGTATATACCTATAAGGATCCGGGAACCTACGACGTCTCCTTGACCATATACTTTATTGAGGGGTGTACCGATACTATCGATGTATTCTACGAAGACTTTATTACCGTCCATCCTTCGCCGACGAGCGCCTTTATTGCAGACCCTACCACCACGACGATCTATACTTCAAATGTTGAAATCACAGATCTAGCAGCAGATCCGTCGGATCGAATCATCACAGCTATGGGGGACGGTAGTTTGTACTACAATCAGCGTACACTAAACCATTCTTATACAGATACAGGCTGGTTCGAAGTAGAACATGTGGTTATTAACACTTTCGACTGTCCAGATACGTCAACCGCTCAGATTAGAATAAACCCTGAAACGCTCATTTTCGTACCAAACGCCTTTACACCAGACGGTGACGGCAAGAATGAAATTTTCTTTGCTACCGCAGTAGGCATCAAGGATTTTTCACTGAAGATATTTAATCGTTGGGGGGAAGAAGTATTCTCCAGTACCGATCCGAAAGTAGGCTGGGACGGTACCTATCCTAATGGCGGCGACGCAGAACAAAGCGTATACACATGGACCGTTTTTGCTCGAGGGATGAATGATAAACCCGTGCAGAAACAAGGGACCCTGTACCTGCTGCGGTAATATTATCTTGGCGCAATCCAAAGGAGACGCTCGGCAATCAAATACACCACACCTACTCCGATCGCAGTACTTCCAAACGCGTAAGCTAATGCCTCGATAGGGCGACCCGAATGAAAGAGCTGCGCCGTCTCAAAGCTGAAGGTGCTGAACGTTGACCATCCGCCGCAAAGGCCCGTTGCTAATAAAAGTAGTAGTACCGGACGACCTTCAGTGTATTTATAGACGAGCACTAAGGTAATGCTTGCCATGAGGTTAGCGATGAGTGTTGCCCAGTGACCACGACCGTGTAAGACAGGTAGACTCACCCACCACTGGGTACTCGCATAGCGCAATACGGCGCCTATACCGCCACCAAGAAACACACTAAATAGAGACCACGTATTCATCATGCAAAATTTTGATCGATGCGTCCTAGTAATCGGGCACCCAAGAAGCCAAAGATAGCTCCTGCGAGGAGATCTAAAGGATAGTGCACGCCGAGGTGCAATCGCGAGAAACTTTGAAGAACCGCCACTAGGAGCAATACGGGTAGCCATGAGGAGTGCAGCCAGCGCTTGGTTAAAAAAGCGATTCCAAACGAATTGGCCGCATGGGCGGAGAAAAACCCAAAGGGTGAACAATGCACCAAAACGCGCAAGCCGTCAACTTCATGGCAGGGTCGAGGTCGTGCTACCCATTGTTTAAACAAGCCAGAGCCTTGGTCCCACAAAAGGACACCCGCAACAAGCAGGGCGATTCGGAATATCCAAACACTGTGATTTTCACTGGATTTAATAATTCGTGCAAGTAACACCACATACAAGGGAACCCATGTTATGGTCTTGGTAACCGCTAGCCAAAAAGTATCTGTAGTACTCGGAAACAACGTGTTGAGGTACCGCAAAAGATCGGTATCCCAAGCTGCTATTTCCAAAGGGAGCTGCATTACACCGGAGCGTTGAGTTTCTCCCAAATCATATCCTTGAGTTGCATGATGTTTTTTCCTGCAACAGAAGAAATGAAGATATGCGGGATCTCGGTGGGTAATTGGCTACGGATTTCCTCGGTCAAATCATCGTCGAGCATATCGGCCTTTGTAATGGCGAGAATGCGGTCTTTATCAGACAGCTCTGGATTGTATTTGACCAATTCATTCAACAGAATCTCGTACTCTTTGACATAGTCTTCTGCATCCGCAGGGACCATAAACAATAGCAGAGAATTACGTTCAATGTGACGTAGGAATCGATACCCTAGGCCCTTTCCTTCTGCTGCACCTTCGATGATACCTGGGATATCTGCCATCACAAAACTTTTATGACCACGATAATTCACCATACCAAGGTTCGGTACGAGGGTAGTAAATGGATAATTTGCAATCTCTGGCTTGGCGGCACTTACTACGCTGAGTAAAGTACTTTTTCCAGCATTCGGAAATCCAACCAAACCGACATCTGCTAGCACCTTTAGTTCAAGGATAAACCATCCTTCAACAGGGTCTTCACCCGGCTGTGCAAAACGAGGGGTCTGAAAGGTCGACGATTTAAAGTGAACATTCCCCTGTCCACCGCGGCCACCTTTCACAAGAACAACTTCTTGTCCGTGTTCCGTAATCTCGAACAAGGTCTCCCCTGTTTCTTCGTTTTTAGCGATCGTACCCAGCGGCACTTCAACATAACGGTCTGCACCATTCGCACCTGTGCGCTCTTGACCAGATCCGTTTTCGCCAGAACCTGCTTTGATGTGCTTGGAATACTTCAAAGGAAGAAGCGTCCACATTTGCTCATTTCCACGAATGATGACATGGCCTCCACGACCACCATCGCCACCGTCAGGTCCTCCTTTAGAGGTCATTCGGTTTCGTAAAAGATGCGTTGATCCTCTACCACCTCTACCGCTTTTACAGTAGATTTTTACGTAATCGATGAAGTTGCTGCCTGACATAATCAAAAAAGAGCCACTTCCGTTAATGGAAGTGAGCTCTGCAAAAGTACGGCGGAAAAATGGGTACCGCTAAGTTTAGAAGGAGTCGATAATCGCAGTGAGGCGAGCGGTGATCTCTTCGATCGATCCTACGCCATCTATACCACGGTATTTGTCTTGAGCTTCATAGTAATTTTTTACCGGCGCAGTCTCCTTATTGTAAACGTCTATTCGGTTTTGAATCACTTCTGGATTGGCATCATCTGCACGTCCCGAAGTCTTCGCGCGCTCCGCCAAACGAACCTTTAATTCATCTTCGTTCACTTCCAAAGCAATCATGCTGGTGATCGCTGAGTTTTGACTTTCTAGAAACGCATCTAAAGCCTGAGCCTGTGCGTTTGTGCGTGGAAAGCCATCAAAGATGAACCCTTTCGCAGCTGGATTTTCGTTCACCGCAGCCTCAAGCATCGAAATGGTTACTGAATCCGGAACGAGCTGACCCTTGTCGATGTACGACTTTGCAAGCACACCTAATTCAGTGGCATTTTTAATGTTGTAACGGAACAAATCACCTGTGGATAAATGGACCAATTCGTAACGATCCACCAAGAAGGCACTCTGTGTACCTTTTCCCGCTCCCGGAGGCCCGAAGAGAACTAGATTTAACATGACTATAGCTTTTAATTCAGACTACGAAGATACCTACCAACATGAGAATATTGTATTTTTGTATCGAATTTGAGCAACATTCTCATTTTACTTCAACCAACTACCGTCAAGCATGCGCACTCCTTATTGTGTTATTATGGCCGGAGGTATCGGAAGCCGATTTTGGCCGATGTCAACGGAACAAACTCCAAAGCAATTCTTAGACTTTTTAGGTACAGGCGAAAGTCTCATACAACAGACCTACCGCCGCGTTCGCCGCATCTTTGAACCTGAACACATTTTGGTAGTCACGCATTCGAACTATGAAGAATTGACCAAGGACCATTTGCCAGAGCTCCCCTTGGAGAACATCATCCTTGAGCCACTTCGCAGAAACACAGCACCTTGCATCGCGTATGCTGCGCTGAAAATTCAGAAACGCAACCCAAAAGCAAACCTCTTTATCACTCCAGCGGATCACCTGATCACGGACGAGGAAAGCTTTGAGAAACAGATCCGTAAGGCATTGGCCAAAACAGATAATTCGAAATGTTATGTGACCATCGGAATTGAGCCGCATAAACCAGAAACGGGATATGGTTACATTCAATACAACGCAGCGAAAAAGGAAGGTGATATTTACGGAGTCAAGGCCTTTACTGAAAAACCAGATTTAGAGCACGCGAAGAAATTCATTGACAGCGGAGACTTCTTGTGGAATGCTGGGATGTTCATCTGGAATATCGAATCTCTTACCGGTGGACTAGACAAGCATCAGCCGGAGCTTAT
>CBFHKC010000023.1:0-28925 GCA_965656315.1 uncultured Schleiferiaceae bacterium
CTGTTTATATTTGCACCCCATCAATGGCGAGGTAGCTCAGCTGGTTAGAGCGTCGGATTCATAACCCGGAGGTCGGGGGATCGTGCCCCCCTCTCGCTACAGAAGAAAACCCCAGTTCTTTTTAGAGCTGGGGTTTTTCTTTGGTGTAGATTTTCAAGAAATCGTTGCGATTTATCCGTTAGATGTTATATTGCGAAAACTAATAAACAAGCCACTAGATGGAAAAGGTAAAATTTGAGTTGGAATTTCCGCTTCGTGCGTCCCCAAAGATGCTGTTCCCATTCTTGAGCTCTCCTTCGGGACTCAGTGAATGGTTTTGCGATGACGTCAACTCAAGAACTGAGATATTCACGTTCTTTTGGGACGGCTCCGAGGAGCAGGCTCGTCTTTTGAAAAAGCAACAAGATAAAATGGTCCGCTTTCGTTGGATAAATGACGAGGAGGACGGAATAGATTCTTACTTCGAGTTCCGCATTGAGGTTGATGCGTTAACGAATGACACTTCGATCATCGTAACAGATTACGCAGAGGAGGACGAGGTTGAGGAAGCCAAACAGCTTTGGGATAGCCAAATCCACGAACTACAACACATTATCGGCGCTTGATGAAGCAACATAATTACTTCTTTATTCCCGCAGCTCTCTTTTTAGCGAGCTGCGGGATTTTTTTATCGCTATATCCCTCGAAGATTGAAGCCCAGTTAGCCCTGCATCATTTTTGGTATACCGATAATGGAGCTATGTTGATGGAGCTCATCACGCAATGGGGAGAGGCCTATATATTCTTAGCTGTGATCGCTTTAGGCCTCTATAATAGACGTTGGCTATTTAGCCTGAGCTTTGCCGCGACAGGGATTCTTACCTCGGTCGTAGTTTCGGTTTTGAAGCGATTGGTCTTTGCACCATCGCCACGTCCTATGGCTGAGATTGCTTTAGATCAAACGTTGTTGACAAACATTGTAGATCTCCCTTTGGCTTTGGCCTTTCCATCAGGGCATACCACTGCAGCCTTTGCTCTTTTCACCTTGTTGGCCTTGCAGTATTCAAGACCGGCGATTCAAGCAACAGCAGCTATTGCTGCAATTATGGTCGCTATATCTCGTGTGTATTTGATGGTGCACTGGATTACGGATGTGATGGCCGGCGCCGTTGTGGGGATGAGTATTGCCATACTCGTTTACAGCTTTTTTAAAAGAGTGGCAGCAAAAAAAAAGGCTGCCTAAACTAGGCAGCCTTCTGTTGTGATTTAAAAAAAGAGGGGATTAGAGTCCCAATTTCTTTTTCAACGACTTCGGTAGTGCATCCTTATGCATCATTACGCTAATCGTTTTAAGACGTACATAGCTGTCTGAGGCATAAAGATATCCTGGCTTGTAATCGTTTGGAATGTCACCCCAAGAGTTTTTAACGATGAAGAATTGGTTTCCTTCCTGATCTTTAACGATGCCTTGAAGAACCATACCGTGGTCATCTTGAGTAAGATAGTTGTCGTATTGTTCTTGACGCATCTCTTGAGAAACTTCAGCTTCGGCATGCGGCCCAGAGTAGACTGCTTGTGCCTCTTCGTCGCTCATCTCTTTCCAGCTCTGGTTAGGCATTACTGCAATACCGTTGCGGATTGAAAACCCTTTGTCGCTTACATCACATGCCCAAGCCACAGGAAAACCGCCCTTTAACGCACCTTCAGTAACTTCCATCATCTCATCTAAAGGAAGGTTGTAGCTTCCGCCCCAAGTCCAGTTGTCAGGAACTTGGATCTCACACTCTTCGTAAAATGGGTGATGGCTCCATGAGGTGATCTGAACGTAATCGTCTGGGTTGACTCCTACAACCTCATCTGCAAAAGTGCGTGGGGTATAGGTCTTACCGTCGTAACCGAACTGAGCAGGCTCTTCGCCTAAATAAGCGTCAAGAACACCATTGAAACCAGCTTTCCAACTCGTGCTCAATTTTCCATTCTTGTTTTCAATCACTGCGTCCAAAATACCTTTGAGCGCACCTTCCATCTCGCCATGACGGTTGATTTCTGTTCCGTAGTTCAAACCGTTATACGCATCCTGAGGAACAGCACCATATTTCTTGATTACATACATGACATCTGGCAAAGCTCCGCCTTGTGCGAAGTTCAAATACCCGTGTAAACGCACGTATTTTTCACCTTTGTCTTCATACACCTTGCGTACAGTAAACATTTCGCTAAGGTCGATCGGGGATTTCCCCATGCGAATCATTTCACTCTCAACAAATGAGGTTGTGGCATACGACCAGCACGTTCCCGAAGCACCTTGATTCTTTACAGGAGTGGCCTCAATATCTGCTACAACTTCCCATTCGTAACCCAATGGCGCATCCGCACCATTGTCTTTTACCTTATTGATAAGATCTACCTGTCCGAAAGACTGAAGACCAATCAGCAGCGCTGCTGCAAGTACACTTTTTTTCATAGTATTATCTTGAGTTTTTGTTGTTATGAGAATTGGTGACTAACCACGGCATTCTTAGGACCGTTTGAGTAGTCGTAGAATCCTTCACCTGATTTCACACCAAGTTTACCAGCTGTTACCATATTTACAATTAGGGGACATGGCGCATATTTTGGATTGCCCAAGCCCTCGTAGAGCACGTTCATGATGCTCAAGCACACATCAAGTCCGATGAAGTCTGCGAGTTGAAGGGGGCCCATAGGATGTGCCATACCTAATTTCATGATCGTATCAATCTCGCTGACACCAGCTACACCTTCATGTAATGAGATGATCGCTTCGTTAATCATCGGCATCAAAATACGGTTGGCAACAAATCCTGGGTAGTCATTACAGTCTACTGCTACCTTGCCTAACGATGTACTCATCTCAACTACGGCATTCATAGTTTCATCAGAAGTACTGTACCCACGAATAATCTCAACGAGCTTCATCACAGGCACCGGATTCATAAAGTGCATGCCAATCACTTTATCTGGACGGCTGGTTTGTGCAGCAATCTTCGTAATACTGATGGAAGATGTATTAGAGCTTAAAATACAGTGCTCAGGAGCATGCGCATCCAAGTCTTTGAAAAGCTGGAATTTTATAGCCGTGTTTTCAGTTGCTGCTTCTACGACGAGGTCTGCGTTAGCGACAGATTTAGCGAGGTCCGTACCTGTGTTAAGTCTGTTTAAGGCAGCATCTTTATCTTCAGTGGTCATTCGCTCTTTAGCGATCTGACGGTCCATGTTTTTTGCAATGGTTTGCTTCGCACGCTCGAGTGCTTCTGCAGAAATGTCGAAGAGTTCGACGTTAAAACCGCTTTGTGCAAAAACATGCGCAATCCCATTACCCATGGTTCCTGCGCCGATTACTGTGATGTTCTTCATGTTGTTGTTCGGGTTGTTTTGTGGTTCTTTATTTACCTCTTCCTTGCAATACGATGACTAAGGTATAGAAGAGGATTTTGATATCATTAAGCAAGGTGATGTTTTCCGTGTAAATAAGATCATAGCGCGCACGCTCTAGCATTTCGTCCACATTCTCGGCGTACCCGTATTTTACCATACCCCAAGAGGTAATGCCCGGCTTTACGCGAAGAAGGTATTTGTACTGTGGTGCAGCATCGATGATTTGATCAAAGAAATACTTTCGCTCAGGACGAGGACCTACAATGCCCATATCGCCTTTGAGTACATTGATGAACTGAGGCAGTTCGTCTAGTCTATACTTACGCATGGTGCGACCCCAAGAGGTAATGCGTGGATCGTCTTCGCTGCTGAGCTGTGGTCCAGCGGCCTCAGCATTTACTTTCATGCTGCGTAGTTTGATGATTTTAAAAGGCCTTCCGTTTTTTCCGAGTCGCTCTTGTAAGTAAAAAATTGGTCCTTTAGAGGTCAATTTAACCATGGTAATTGAAAAGAGTAGGACGGGGCTGAACAGCAGCAATAAGACCATTGCGACGATAAAATCAAAGCTGCGCTTTATGAAGGCGACATGCGGTTTCATGAGTTCGCGCTTGACTTCTATCAGCGAGCGGCCTAGGCTTTCCATTTTTACTTGGCCACTTAAGATGCTAAATAGATTTGGGAGCACGTGGATTCTAAGGTCCTGATCTTCAATGGAACTCACAAGTCTACCGATGGCATCGTTATGGCCATTTCCCAGCGCGATGATAATGTCCTCAACATGGTTGTCATGGACAATGTCGCGAAGTTGTGCCGCGGTTCCGAGTACAGGGATATCGCTAAGTCTAGGATCGATAATGTCGTTCCCTTGAAGCGTGAGTAGTCCTAAAAACTCGTAGCCCTTTGTGCGTCCTTTCGAAAATGAATCAAGGAGTTCTGCAGCTTCTTTACCGCCACCGATTAAGACAGTTGGAAAGGTCAATTGGCCACGGTCAATTTTTCTTCGAACACCCGTAGCAAGGAGGTAACGTAGGATTACCGAGCTTATCAAAAGTGCAGAAGCATAGGCCCCTAAGGTGAGGTAGTATTGGTTGTAACTTTTGATGTAATCGTCTAAGAAAATAGCGAAAAATAAGACCAATGCAGTGAGCACAGCCCCGCTTATCGTGTTGAAGGCTTGCTGTAACCGGCTCTTTCTAGTCAGATCTCGGTACACACCACTAAGTGCAGAGATTCCAAGAAAAACGGCAGCGGTAAAAGTCAATGCAATAAAAAACCGTTCGTCAAACTTAATTGTGACTTCGTGTCCGAACCGCTTGGGCTCTACAAATACCTTGCGCACTAGATGCAGTGTGGTATATGCAATCCCTGCTGCTATGGTATCGAGTACTAGATACGTTCTTAGAAGGCGTGCTTCAATGAATTTAGAGGCTTTCAATACAGCAACTTTATATTATCCACGAAAATGGTCGCAGTGTCCTGCGTGGTATTAATGGCACCAAAGAAAAGGTTGTAATCGACAGCGTTCGGATAACCACTTACCTCTGTAACTAAGTTGATATACACCTTGTTCCACTCCTCATTTGCAAAAAGGGTAACCACTGGAGCTTGAATGCTTTGCAGCTGTTCATTCGCAACAACACCAAAGGTCAGAGGAATGTCTGTTTTATAATTGATTTCCATCCAAACGTTCGCCGCAAACTGGGGGAGTTCGAAGGATTGTAATGTTTTGAATTCAGCCCTACTGATAGGTCTCATCACGATTTTACCACTCTTATTCGGGGTTTCACCGGGGTGAATGAACACCTCAGAAGGATCGGAAGTAATCAATAGGTTCGTATCACTCTTGTCTGATCTTAAGTAGTTCAAGCCGACCGCATCAAAGTCTTCGATGACCTCAATAGTGTAGTTTGTATTGTAGCTAAACGTGGTTGCCGCGGGTGATAGCGTACGAGTATCCCCCTGATTGAGCGTGAAGTTAAATGTTCGCGGAGACAGCATCTCATATTGATTACGTTGCGAAAAACTTCCGTTAATATTGATGCCAGGAATGATGCGAATACTTTGGTTTTCACCAGCAAGAACGGGTACTAAGCTCGGAGGAGTGAATGCACCTATTTGTTGTCCGTTTTGTTCGACCCAAAAGGTGGAGAGCTCAGAACTGCTCGTGCCTTGCGTACCGTTAGCATTAACTTGTAAGGTGTCGATCTGTAAATAGGCAACCTCAGGTGCAGGTGTGGTATCACAACTCGTTGTGAATAGGGCGATAAGGCCTATTAAAAGGGTGAAAACGTATATTTTACTCATGTGGACTCAAAGGTATGCAATAGTCCAAAACCAATTTTGTTAAAAACCCAAAGAAATAGCAAGGTTCAACACACCGTTTACAAGGTAATTTGGCAGTGTGATAATCCAAGATTCAAACATATTTCAAGGACAGCGATTACAGATGTGTAATGCGCTTTTTGACAAGGGTTTAGCAGGAAGAACCGTTTTAGATGCCATGATGCAAATACCGCGTCATGCCTTCTTAGAAAGTGGTTTTCATCAGCACGCGTATTTGGATAAGGCGTTTCCTATAGCAGCCGGGCAAACCATTTCCCATCCCAGTACGGTCGCTTGGCAAAGTGAATTGCTAGAAGTGCAACCGGGTATGAAGGTACTCGAGATCGGCACGGGTTGTGGTTATCAAGCTGCTGTTCTGTGTCAACTAGGGGTGAAACTCTTTACTATAGAGCGTCAAAAGGAATTGTTTGATTTTTCAAAATCCATACTTAAAGATTTAGGCTATCGGGCGGAGCAAAAGTTCGGAGATGGCTTCAAAGGAATGCCCATTTTCGCACCTTTTGATCGAATTATTGTCACTTGTGGTGCACCGTATGTCCCAAAAGCTCTATTGAGCCAATTAAAAATTGGTGGCATCATGATCATTCCTGTAGGAGAGGGCACCCAGAAGATGGTTCGCATCGTAAAAAACTCGGACGGCACCTTTGCTCAGAAGGTATTGGGAGATGCAGCCTTCGTTCCTATGCTTAAAGACCGAGAGTAACGTACCTTTGCAACGTGAAATCTATAGAAATCAAAAATAAAAGAGCCAAGTTCGACTATGAATGGTTGGACACCTACACGGCAGGAATGCAGCTTCTAGGTACTGAGGTCAAATCAGTACGCATGGGGAAAGCTTCTATTGCCGAAGGGTACTGTTATTTCAAGAATGATGAGCTCTTCATCAAAAACATGAATATCGCCGAGTGGTCACACGGCAATATCTTCAACCATGATCCGATCAGAGAACGCAAGTTATTGTTGTCTAAAAGGGAATTGGAAAAAATTCAAAAAGCAACTATCGATCAGGGCATTACAGTTATCCCTACAAAGTTGTTTCTAAGTGAAAAAGGTTGGGTCAAGCTCAACATTGCGGTAGCTCGTGGTAAGAAAAACTACGACAAGCGCCAGTCACTAAAAGATAAAGATGCCAAGCGAGATTTGGCGAGATTAAAGAGCTACTAAGCCATGTACAAGAGTGTTTTACGTCCGTTGTTGTTCAAGATGAATGCCGAGCAGGCTCATCACTTTACGTTTAAAACCATCAAATCTTCATTTAAAATCCCAGGTGTTCAAGCGCTGGTGAATGCGCGTTTCGGTTCGCCTAAGGGCATGGAAACTACGGTAATGGGGTTGAAATTTAAGAATCCGATCGGTTTAGCTGCAGGTTTTGACAAAGACGCGAAGCTCTACAATGAACTCGCTGCGTTTGGCTTTGGGTTTATTGAGATAGGTACACTCACGCCAAAGCCGCAGGACGGCAATCCAAAACCTCGATTATTTCGCTTGGTAGAGGACGAGGCGGTGATCAATAGAATGGGCTTTAACAACGGCGGTTTGGAATTGGCCAAGGATCGTTTGAGAGCAAAGAAGACGGATCTTATCATTGGTGGGAACATCGGAAAAAATAAAATCACCCCAAATGAGCTTGCTACAGATGACTATTTAAAAGGCGTAGAAGCATTGCACGATGTAGTCGACTACTTTGTGGTAAATGTGAGCTCTCCGAATACGCCAGGGTTGCGTGAATTACAGGAAAAAGTACCTCTTATGAAGCTTCTAGCTGCAGTTCAGAAGCGTAACAATGAACTAGGTGCCAAGCCTCTGTTATTAAAGATTGCGCCGGACCTCACTGAGGGACAGTTGAATGATATTATCGATATCATTAATACGCTGAAATTAAGTGGAGTAGTCGCTACCAATACCACAATTTCTCGTGATGGTTTGAAGGCTAGTCGTGCAAAAGTCGAAGCGATTGGTGCTGGAGGATTGAGTGGAAAAATTCTTCGTGAACGCAGTACGGAAGTTGTAAAATACCTTCGTGCCCATCTTGATCCATCCATTGCAATTATTGCAGTCGGCGGTGTGTTTACGGGTGCTGATGCTAAAGAGAAATTGGATGCAGGAGCAGATCTTGTTCAGGTGTGGACAGGTTTCCTATATGAAGGTCCTGCAATGGTGCGTAGAATGCTTCGTTCTTTGTAAATTCACGGGTAGAACCTTTTACCCAACAACCCAATGACCACCATCGATATTGTAGAGTGTCCTCGCGACGCTTGGCAAGGATTTCACGATTTCATACCCACTGCTGAAAAAATTAGGCACATCAAAACCTTGATGCGCTGTGGCTATCATACCATCGACGCAGGTAGTTTTGTGAGCCCTCGTGCCATGCCTCAAATGGCGGATGCTAAAGAACTCTTTTCGGCACTTGAATCTGAGCGCGAAAACAGTTCAACGAAGCTCTTGTCCATTGTTGCCAGTGAGGGGGGGGCACGTCGTGCGACAGAGTTCGATTTTATTGATACTTGGGGATATCCGTTTAGTGTAAGTGAGACGTTTCAACAGCGCAATTCTAGAAAAGATATACCCGCTGCTATAGAAGATTTGAAACGTGTGAAAGATTTGGCAGCTGGTCACAATGTTCAGCTTGTCGTTTATCTAAGCATGGCCTTTGGAAATCCCTACCAGGAGGCCTACAATGTAGATATGGTCTTGGAACGCTTGGAGCAAGCAGTAGCCTGTGGTGCAGACCTGATTTCGCTTTCTGATACTACCGGACAGGGTACAGTCTCTAAAGTATCCGAGCTTTGTCAAATCATGGAAAACTCCTGTGATGTGCCTTGGGGGGCACACATGCACAGCACTTATGATGAAGCCGCAGTCAAGGCTACAGCTGCAATAGAGGCCGGCTGCCGTCGGATTGATACAGCCTTGAGAGGTTTCGGTGGTTGTCCATTTGCTTCAGATGAACTGATTGGCAACATGCCTACCGAAAAAGTACTTACAGCCTTGGAGGCTTCGCCTTATAGGCATACGCTACAACCATTAATGATAGAAACAGCGTATAACAGTGCACTTTCCGTATTTACTGGGAGAGAATAGGATATATTTGTAGTGCTTATGGTCCTTGCGCGGAAGCGTAGGATAAAAAGGAACCCGGTTGAAGTCCGGGGCTGTGCCAGCAGCTGTAATTCACAAGGAGTAACATTCGAAATACCACTGTCAAAGGCGGGAAGGTGAATGTTAGGAGTGAAGAGCCAGAAGACTTGCCATAAGTAGAAGGAACTAACCGTTCGCTCTGGGCCAAGCGATCACCTGTATTATGAAACGACTCATTTTGCTCGGGTTGATGCTTGGGACGCTATCCGTTCATGCGCAGCCTGCAGATACTTTACAAACCACAACGGTCACAGGTGCCTATTTGCGTGCTTATGACCAGCGAACTGCAGTGGACTCGTTACAGCTGCTGTTGCTCTCCGCAGCAGATTACCTGACTAAAGATGCACGTTATCAGCTAAGGCAATATGCCCCGGGTTCGGTAGTTACGTCAAATTTTGGTGGAGCAAGTAGTGCACAATCTGCCGTGTTATGGGATGGGATAGACATCGGCAGTAGCGCTTCAGGCGTCGTTGATCTGAGTTTGGTCCCTGCTGCATTACTTCAAAATGACGCGATTTTAGAAGGATCGGCGGCGGGAGGTACCGGGACAAACGCTATTTCTGGTGCTCTGAATTTAGGGCTAGACGCATCTGGTAAAAGGGAATTCACCACTTTTTTAAGCAGTGACAACATCGGAGGATTAGGGATCGGTGTGTTGAATGGTGGGCATTTCGGTAAGGTAAACTACCGCAGCTATCTGTATACCAATCAGTCAGACAATACATATCCCTATGTCCTTGGTAATCAGCGCTTAGAAATGAAAGGAATGCGGCAAAGTCAGCTAAATTTCATGCAGCGGTATCAGGGGGCTTATCGTAGATCGACTTGGTCCAGTGATATTTGGTATACGTCAAGCGAGAAATATAATCGGGGCAGTATCCTAAATGCTCCTATTCCTAGCGTGTTGGAAGATGAAGCGCTACGAGTGAAGTATTCGTGGAGCAAGCGCAAGCAGCACATCACTATTTTTGGCGGTCGAGAATGGCAAAGCTACACCGACACGCTTGGAGCGATAGATCTTCGTGATACAAATACCTATGATCAGATCACGGCGCAGTATCGTCTCACACAAACACATGCCGTGACGACCGTCGATATGAATTACTACAAGGCTGGAGGTACCTCAAGAGATGCGGTATTGCCATCGGCAACTTTCCGTCAATACATTAAGCTGTCACCTTTATGGTCATCACGGATTCGTATAGGTCTGTTTCGTGGGAAGGTGTATCCCGCGGGGCAAATCATTTGGAAAAACAAACAAAAACGTATCCCTTTGGAGTGGGCCTCAGGAAGCTTTTATCGCTTACCTACGATGAATGAGCTGTTCTGGACACCCGGCGGAAATCCTGATCTACAACCTGAACGTTCTTTGGGTACGAAACTATCGGCGATGTGGAAAACAGGGAATTGGTCCTTTACTGCAAACAGTGACCAGCTGATGGTTTTTCGTTTAATCCAATGGCTTCCGCAGAATGGAGGGCTATGGTCACCAGAGAACTTTAAGCAGGTGCTTTTGTCGACACAGTCAGCGCAGGCGCATTATCGCTATGTAGGATTTGAGAGCACTACTTCCTTGACGCAGCAATACACTAGAGTAGTAGGAGTTTCAGGCAGCAGTACTACGGATGTTGGTAAGTCTCTCATTTATAGACCTAAACTTCAAGCCGTTCAAACCATGGGGTATCGAAAAGGTCACAACGCCCTTCAGGTTCGATCTCATTATGTAGGGGCTCGACACACCTTACGAGATAACGATCTGACAGGACTGCTCAAACCTGAGTTCTGGGCAGATCTTACATTTCTGCATGAGTTCCTAGATGGACAGGTGACTACAAGCTTTTCTGTTCACAATCTCACCAATGCGAATCGGACCTATTTTCCATACTTCCCAATGCCGGGGAGGTATTATTCAATTCAATTAAAACTAACCTCGAAAAAATGAAATTAAACCTAATCACAGTAGGCCTATGTGCCGCAACGCTCTTCGCTTGTAATCCAAATAAGACTTCTGAACCATCTGTTTATGAAGGTGCTAAGCTTATTTTAAATGAAGGCGCATTTACTGGAGGAACAGCTACCATAACAGCGTTTGATGCGGACACCACTGTTGCCCAATCATTCCTTACAGAAAACGGATTTCCACTTGGTAACATCGGCCAGCATTTGATCAAGCACGACTCCTTGTTGTACATCACCTTAAACAACGGGAATAAGGTTCGTGGAATAAGCGCGTCAACGATGCAGTCAAAATTTGAGACTACTATAGCTTCTCCTCGTTATTTAGCAGCGGCTGAGGGAAAGATCTATGTCACAAACTGGGCAACTGAATATTTGAAAGTACTCGATGATCAGCAAGGTTCAATGGTAGACTCTATTCACATTCATGGTAAGAGTGAAGCGGTTTACATCGATTACCCAATCGCATACGTGGCATTGAACGGTGGCTTTCAAAATGATCACCGGATTGCCGTAGTGGATTTAATTTCTAAGACCGTGGATACCCTGAATGTAGGGGACAAGCCGAATTCTTTCGCAGAGGTATCAGGTACGTTGTATGTGCTTTGTGAAGGATATCAGGATTGGGTAGGCACAGCTTCTACGCCTGCTAGCTTGTGGTCAATTTCACCGACCTCCGCAGCTGAAATTCTTTCGGCTCCAACGACTATGGACCATGCCACTGCCTTGCGCACGGACGGAAATACACTCTTCTTTTTAAACGCTACGTATAACGGTGCTTTAGTTTCTGTTGATCCGAATACCGCCACCTCATGGCCCACTGCAACCTTGACCGAAGGTGTAGGGTACAGCATTGACATTTTAAGCGATACTCTATATGTGCACAATGCGAAGGATTTCGCAAGTGCAGGTGTCGTCTACGTATGTGACAAACAAGGAGCTGTACTCGACAGTATTGCCTCAGGTGTTATTCCTCGTCAAATTATCCAGTAAAAACTAAAGTATTAGGCTTTTGCGGTGCGTATTGCCCAGCTTTGCGCACCGTAAGCTAATGCTGAGAATGCAGCAGTAGAAAGTAACTCAGGTGCGTAAAAAGGAATTGCAGCGATATACGTTGCAGCCAAACCAACTGCCTCAGTAGGATACAACGCGTTTGTAGTCATCCAAACTCCGAAGTTGCTGATCAAGAAGAACGCAAACGACCCGCCAACCAAAGCTAGTGCTGCCTTGGCACCTTGTCCTGCGTAACGACCTAAGAGGCTGTATGCCGCAAAACCGAGGTACGTAAAGAGAGAACCAGCATACATCCAGGTAAATGAACCTGTCGGATACACTAGATTATTGATGATAAGATCTGAAACCATCAGCGTACCCACCATAGCGGCCAATGACATACCTAGTTTTCTTGTAGAAAGAGCGCCATAGAAAGCTAGTGCGCCCATTGCCGTGAAATTCGGATAGTGAGGCATCACTCTCGTTAAAAGTGCTACAATAATTAAACCTGCGAATACTTTCGTTCTTGCTGTCATAATGTGGGTGTTCTCTTCGCAAATATAAGGTCTGTTAGCCTTCTTTGGTAAAGGAATCGAAGGTTCCGTCATTTTTTAAGACAATCAATCGTTCTTTCACAATCTCATGGACCACTTCCTTCGTCTCTAACACTGTTGAACGCTGGGGTGGGGTAGTATCTATTTCTTTGATAGAGAAGTGTTTATCCTCTTTAGTTGACGTTTGATTTGAGGATCCGGTTAACAGTTCTCGAAGGTCTAGCTGCTCGTCATAACGAGCGATGTTAAGAATAAATTGAAGGGACGGTTTGTTCCGGCCGCTAAGCATGTGTACCACTGAAGAGCGGTTCATGCCCAACTCTTTGGCTAACTCAGCTGGAGTCATTCCGCGCTTTTGCAACCAATTTTCGATTCGTGTTACGATTTCTTCCATGTTTCAAATGTAAACACAACTGGAAGTATCCAAAAGTATAATTGGGAAATTTTACAAACCGCCTCGCAAGTTTCTTAGCCCGTTTCTACTCAAGAGAAAACAGAAGCATCTTACTACGTCCACTAGGATGGGTATGTAATTAAAATCAAGATTTAATTAGATGGTCATAAACATTTGATTAACAATTGCTTGCGAAAATTCATTTGTATGTTTCACGCCATTTAAAAAGAACGTTGCCGTCCAACCCAATGAGTCTCATTTCAACCGCTAAAGGTGTGTTGTTTTCATAGGTCATACGGAGAATTCCGAAGTGATTACTCGCTGTAGTTTTTTGGTGAAGGCGTGTTTCATTTACTTCTTCATGATGCGGGTAGCTCTTCGCTGTCAAGGGACTCGCGGTTGCCTCAAGTATGGCGTGATTCTTGGTCTCGAGCTTGTTAAGTTCTCCATGATGACGGTCTCCAGAAAGAACGATAGGAACGCTGCTATCTTCTGATAATAAGCGTATTAATCGGTCTCGCTCTTCAGGAAACCTACTCACGTTATCGAATACCTTAGCAGTGGAAAGAAACTGGCCTCCCATAAGGAGGATTTTGAAGGTTGCCGTAGAGGAGGTGTAAGCCTGTTCCAGCCAATCGAGCTGTGCGTTTCCAAATACCGTAGCATTTGCGCTATCATGGTGTACTCTAAAACTTCTATTGTCAAGAAAAAACAAAGCTACAGCGCCTTCTCCCAGCGTTGTAGAGCCGTAATAGGAGTTGGTGTCAGGCATGGAGTAGGAGGGCTTCCAAAAGCGCTTAAAAGCACCCATGGTCTCATGCATGCCTTCGAAATACTTATCGCAATCGTTTGGTCCCGCATCGTGATCGTCCCAAATAGCATAATGATTCGATGTTTGTAACAGTTTTTCGTACGCGGGCTGATCGAATATCTTATGGTATTTGTTCAGTGCAGACTCTTCGCTAGCCCATTCATCCTCAGTTAGGTAAACATTGTCTCCAAGCCAGATATACGTGGGGATGGTGTCCAATGCGGCTTGGAGAGTAGGAAGAATGTCTTGACCCTGGCGAGGGTCGTTACACGAGGAAAATGCAATTGTTTCTACTCTCGGTTCATTTGTAACACAAGATAGATTCAAAAGTAACAATACGAAGAAGAAGGTGTGTTTCATTTGTATCAACATGAATTCTTTCCCAAGTTCTGCATTTTCGGTGGTAAATTCGGTAAGATTTTAAAATACAATGCAGCTCATGACCAGTTTTAGCTACAGCAACAATAACAACCCCTATCTTCCTTATAACGAGCTTATGTCAAGCTATAACTGGGATATACTAGGGTATTCTTCAGAGGAAAGACCGATACTTTCTTGTGAATTAGGGACAGGTAGCGCTTCTATATGTATCTGGGCAGGCATGCATGGAAATGAAACAACGGGTGTTCATATCATACTTCAGCTATTAGAGATGTTTCAAAAGAAACAGTTGAATATTGATGGCTATACTTTGCACATCATACCAGTGATCAACCCGGATGCCTATGTACGGTATACCCGTAGAAACGGTATGGGAGTAGATATGAATCGTGACTTCAGAGCGTTTCAAACGGTTGAAAGTGCGAAATTGATAGGTTGGATTAAGATGCATAATCCAGAGTTGTGTTTCAATCTGCATGATCAGCGTACTATTTTTCACGTAAATAATCAGAGTGCATACACTTCCTTGTTAGTACCATCAGCTGATGTGACACGAGAAATAACGCCATTACGAAGATCTGTAATGAATAGGTTAGGCAATGCCTTAGACGCCATGGGTGATCTTTCAGGTATCGGTAGATATACTGATGAATACTATCCTACAGCAGTTGGTGACTATTTGATGGCCAATCAGATCGCGAATATATTAGTTGAAAGTGGAGTTGCTCGTGGTGATTTGGAGCGTAACAGTGCACGTGAATTCGGCGTTGCGTTGTTATTGGCCGTTCTACAAGCGGATGACTCGCCTTCTGGGAGCTATTCGAATTTGCCGGAAAATCAGCAGGGCCAGCTCGAGTGGGTATTTACAAATGTATTATACGCTCACATGCGTGTAGATATTGCAGTCAAAAGGGTCGTTGCCATGAATGGTCACCAAAAAGCGACGATTTATATCGTAGACGATTTGGGGGATTTGAAGTCTAAACCGCGTTTATACGAGATTGATGGTTCGCAGATGGCCTTAGCCGAAGCGCTGATTCCAGACCGCCCGGTATCTGGTGCATTTGGTGATCTCGTGTTTGACAACGGGCAAATCATTTTAGGGACTCTACCAATCTAAAAACCTCCTACCCATAGCGTCCTAGGAGCCTAGGGTAGAAGGTGTAAGTTAACTCCACATGCTGTTGCTTAATCGGCTTTTTTACCGCCAAGCATAAGCATGTCTTTGGCTATCACTTCAGTGAAATAGCGCTTGGTGCCGTCTTCTGTTTCGTAGCTGCGAGTGACGAGCCTACCGCTGATACCTACTTTATCGCCTTTCTTTAAGAATTGCTCCATAGTATTCGCTAAACCACCCCAAGCGACGATATTGTGCCAATCGGTGAGTGTTTTTTTGTTACCGTCACTGTCTTTATATACGGTGTTCGTGGCAATGGTAAAGGAGGTCTTTACCGAGTCATTGATTTGTTTAGCCTCAGGATCCATACCGAGACGGCCAATAAGCTGGACTTGATTTTCCATAGTTATGGGTTTTAGGTTATTGTTCCTTATAAATTGGGAACGGCTATGGAAACCTCCAAAAATTGTGGAAAAGTAAAAGTTACTTACACTGGCTTTTTGACCGTGTTGATCACTGCAAATGCAGCATTTACGTCATTACTGTTTACGATAAACGTCGCTTCATTCGAAGTTGATATGATTTCTTGAATGGGAACTCCTGCAGAGGCGATGTGCTTGAAGAAGTAATAGTAGAGGCCTATGACCTCAGAACTGCTGTTTGGAAGTTGGAGTGTAATGGCGCTTAGATTGGCGTGTGAACTGATCAATTTCTCGCCTTTCATAGCGGTTTTTAGTGCATCTAGAGCCTGCTCGCTAATCACAATGGTGGTTTCTTCCATACCTCCTGTGAAACTGTGAAAACCCTTGTAGTCGGTTCCTAAGGCTTTGAGGAAATTAGATTGTTTCTCGGGCAGTCGAGTTGTTTTTTCAAACGTTAATGCGACTAGATTTGAACGCACAATTATATCGCCTAGACTTGCGATAAACTGTTGTAAACGGTGCTGCATCTTCAAGCGAAGCTTCGGTTCTCGTCTGCGAATGGCCATGACAATGGCGCTCTCTTTTACTTCATTTCCAACGAATTGGGAAATATTTGGTTGAAGTACGCGTGCTAGAGAACTGAGGTTGATCAGGTCTTCTTGAAGTGCTTCTTCTAAGAACGGACGTTGTCTAAGGCATTCTTCTAGTGCTTCGCGTAGATTCATTTTGAATTAGATTTGTTAGCAAAAGTACCTCTTTGTTTTATTTACAACAAGTTGTTCCTGCTGTCAATTCCATTTAGCGACCAATTCTATCGTATTTTTGCCCCATGAGCGAACACATTGTAATCATCGGGGGTGGTGCCGCCGGCTTTTATGCCGCTATCGCCTGTGCCGAGGCCAATCCTGAACTGAATGTCACCATCTTAGAGAAGGGGAAAGACGTGCTTGGAAAAGTACTGATCAGTGGTGGTGGTCGTTGCAATGTCACGCACGCGTGTTTCGATCCAAGAGAATTGGCCACGCATTACCCAAGGGGGGAGCGCGAATTATTAGGTCCGTTCCATAAATTCCAGCCTGGTGATACCATGGAATGGTTTGCAGATCGTGGCGTTGAGCTAAAGATTGAGTCTGATAATCGCGTTTTTCCGGTGACCGATTCTTCGCACACCATTGCAGATTGTCTTTTGGACATGGCTGCTGCGGCGAACATTGATGTACGCAAGAGTTGTGGAGTCAAGGCATTTCAGCAGCTCGAAGACGGTACTTGGTCCATCTCAACCACTCGTGGCGAGGAGATTAAGGCCGACAAGCTAATGGTTGCACCAGGTTCTTCCAAAGCGATGCTGGACCAATTAAAAAAATTGGGACATAGAATCGTTCCAACCGTACCCTCTTTGTTTACATTCAATATCAAAGACCCTAGAATCAAGGGATTAAGTGGTATTAGTCTGCCGAATGCAACCATTCAAGTTGCGGCGTCTGATCTAGAGGCTTCTGGTCCCTTGCTCATCACGCATTGGGGAATGTCTGGCCCAGCTATATTGCGACTTAGCGCTTGGGGTGCACGTGAATTAAACGACCGCTTTTATCGTTTCCCGATCTTGGTAAATTGGATTGGGAAAGAGCTTGATGATGTATTAGATGATTTTCAGCAGGAGAAGAAGCTCTCGGGTAAAAAACGTATCGGAAACCATACCCATTACGGTGTCCCATTGCGTCTATGGAAGGCTATGGTGGAAGGTGCTGGCATTAAGGCAACTGCGACTTGGGGGGATATTTCTGGAAAGCAAGTCAAGGCACTCGCTGCCGAGCTTTGCGCATCTGTGTTCCAAGTCACTGGAAAAAGCACATTCAAAGAGGAGTTTGTAACTGCAGGAGGTGTTGATTTAAAGGATGTTGACTTCAAAAGCTTTGCTTCACGCGTAGTTCCAAATCTCTATTTCGCTGGAGAAATTTTAGATATTGATGGCATCACCGGAGGCTTCAATTTTCAGGCCGCCTGGACTGGAGGTTGGTTGGCAGGAAATGCCATGGCAGGATATCCTTTAAGCTAGATTAGTCCAGCTTTAGCAAGATCCTTTCGCACATGTTTCGCTCGTGATTTAAGCCCCGGATTTGCGTGTTCTAGTACTATTTCTATACTCTCGTTCAGTTCACTGACCAATTCTGGATACCTCAAAACCAGCCGATACAACACACTCATGCTATACACCCGTGGAGCCTGTGCTGCACTCGGTGTCATCATCTTTTCGAAGCAGAAATCAATCAAATAACTTTCCGTTTCCTCGTCTTTTGGCAAGGTATATTTCGAGAGGTAGCGCAAGATGAACCGCGTCTCAGCATCGGTTTTTGTCTTGCTTAATTGGTCCACCATCCGAGGCAAATAGGGGATAAAGACCTCCGGATTTCGGTCGCTCACGTGGTGTAAAATCCAATTTCCTCTTTTCCGCTCACGCTCATTCCCTCCAAACGCCTTATCCATCACTTGCTCTAGCGCCTCCGGCTCGCTACATGCACGTCGTATCCAGCCGTCATACACGTGATCTTTATCTATAGTATGCTCGTTCAGTGCGGTTTCAAGGTCCATTTCAAAAAAATAAATCAACAAATGATGAAATTATTAGAAATCTAATTAAATTAGCATTGTAAAACAATAGCGCCACACATCCCCTAAGCGCTACCTAAAGATACGCTGTTATGAACTATGTAAAGAACAACCTTAAGTTCCTTCGTAAAAAGGAGGGTTTGACCCAGGAGCAACTCGCTACTAAAATAGGAGTGAAGCGCGCTATGATTGGTGCCTATGAAGAAGGTCGAGCAGAACCTCGTTTACATACGCTTCAGCACATTGCCGGCTATTTTCAGGTGCGTCTCGATGATTTTGTGAACAGAGATCTCTCTGGCGCTGCATCCATACCAAAGGCAGATGTGAGCGGTGCACAGCTTCGTATTCTACCTGTTGTCGTAGACGGAACGGAGGAAAAGGAGCTAGGCACTCTAGTTCCCGTAAAAGCTTCTGCAGGATACCTTAGCGGCTACGGAGATGCAGATTACATCGGAGCATTGCCTCGCTTTTCAATGCCTTTCCCTGAACTTCCTCAGGACCGTACGTACCGCGTATTCCAGATTCGAGGGGAGAGTATGTTGCCGATCAAGCCCGGGTCTTATGTCATTACAGAGTATATCCAAGATTGGAAGTCTATTCGCAACGATGAGTGCTATGTGTTGATTACTAAGGATGAAGGGGTAGTCTACAAGCGTGTGATTAACAACTTACACATCGGTGAACTTCTTCTCAAGTCAGATAATCCACAGTTTGCGCCTTACACGGTTCCAGTCGATCGCATGGTGGAGGTGTGGAAGGCTGTAGGGTATACTAGTTTCGAGTTGCCTTCTGCAGGAAATAATCAAGATATGTCTCAACTCATGCATATGATGGCTGATTTGAAAAAAGAAATGAATCAGCTGAAAGACAGTTAAATAGCCTAGAAAAACACACGGATATCATGATGCATTGAGCGGCCTTCGAGCCGCTCGACTTGCCTGTACTATGCCCATTTTTAAGTAGTTACTAAATCACAATCACCTATGGATCGCTCTATTTTACATATGGACCTCGATACGTTCTTCGTATCTGTGGAGCGTCTTATGGACTCACGGCTCAACGACCGGCCTATTCTTATCGGGGGGACTGGCGACCGAGGTGTAGTCGCCGCATGTAGCTATGAAACCCGGAAATTCGGAGTGCACTCTGCGATGCCGATGCGTATGGCTAGGGAGCTTTGTCCTGAAGCCATCATTATCCGAGGTAACTCAGCGAACTATTCAAAGTATTCAAATCTAGTCACGGACGTGATTAAAGAGCAAGTTCCCGTATATGAAAAGACCTCCGTTGATGAGTTCTATGCGGATCTTACGGGAATGGACAGGTTCTTTGGAAGCTTCAAATTTTCAAGCGAGCTCCGCGATCGTGTCATCCGTGAAACAGGACTGCCTATTAGCTTTGGATTGTCGGGCAATAAAACGGTCAGTAAAGTAGCCACTGGAGAGGCGAAGCCAAACAATAAAATCTTCATTGAAAAAGGGCTTGAACGGCCTTTTCTTGCACCGCTTTCCGTTCGGAAAATACCCATGGTTGGTGAGAAGACCTATCAAACGCTTCGCAATCTAGGCGTACGTCGTATTCAAACTTTACAAGAGATGCCGCTCGAGATGATGCAGAGTGTGATGGGGAAACAAGGAAGTGCGATTTGGCATAAAGCACAGGGGGTAGATCAAAGTCCTGTTTTACCTTACCAGGAGCGCAAGAGTATCTCAACAGAGCGCACCTTTGCTAAGGACACGATCGATGTTGTTAAGCTCGAAGGTATCATCGTAGCCATGACAGAAAATCTTGCGTATCAGCTGCGACGCGGTGATAAATTAACCTCGTGCATCACCGTAAAGATCCGATATTCAGACTTTAATACCCATACACTTCAAGCACGTATTCCATATACAGCAGCGGACCATGTCTTGATACCCAAGGTCAAGGAGCTCTTTAAACGACTCTTTGAACGTCGTTTACTCGTTCGCTTGGTCGGCGTACGTTTTTCTCATCTAGTGGGCGGCGGCTATCAGATGAATATGTTTGAGGAAAGCGAGGAGCTTACCAAACTATATGGTGCTATGGATCATATTCGCCAGCGTTTTGGCGATCGCTCTGTTTTACGCGCTGTTTCTCTAGGAGCAAAGACGATCGGACGATCGAACCCTTTTAACGGAGAACCACCACCGTTGTTGGCCAACAGACACAGTTAATCAAGAACCCCATTTTTAATCAAGGAGCAAAGCAGTATGTGTGGCAGGTACGTAAATGTCAGTAAAGTAAAGGCGGTAGAGAAGCGCTTTAGTGCACTCGTGGAACGCCCGGAGTTGTATGCGCCTAATACAAACATAGGAATCGGCAGTTTGGCACCGGTGATTACTCAAGAGCATCCAGATCGAATCAAGCATTACAAGTTTGGCTTCACTCCGTACTGGGCAAAAAAGCCGTTCCATCTTTTCAATGCGCGTTCAGAAGGCGATTACAATAAAGAAAACGCAGTACACTATACTGGGGCAAAGGGGATTACTATAAAACCGGCATTCCGCCAGAGCATTCGTTCAAAGCGCTGCTTAGTACTGGCCGATGCCTTCATAGAGGGACCTCAGAAAGAGCGCCTCTCCAAGCCCTATGTGATGTACAAGCGCGACGGTAGTCCTTTTGCGTTTGCAGGAATCTACGACAGCTGGGTCAATCCAGATACCGGAGAGATTCTAGATACTTTTGCGATCATAACGACCGTTAGCAATACGCTTACCGCTGCGATTGACCACCACCGCTCACCGGTGATCTTACACGAAGAAGATGAGACTATGTGGCTGGATGCCAGTGCACCATTAGCTGAAGTTACAGGTGTACTCACGCCATATCCTTCAGAAGAACTCAACGCATATCCTATTTCCTCAGCAATAAAGAACCCTCGAAGTAGCGGTCCAGAACTCTTAAAGCCCATCGGCCAGAGACTCGTTGCAGAATACGACTATGAGATTTACAATCATTTAGGACTTCAAGGAATGGGAATGACTACAGCACGTCAGCGAAAACTAGACTTAGGCTTTTAACCAGCGAACCCAACGTACATACCGATATGTTACTGAACACGCACAGTTATTACAGCCTGCGCTATGGCACCTTGTCCCCTAAAGATTGGGTAGATTTCTTTAAATCACAGCCGTGGAAGCAGATGGCACTTACAGATATCAATAGTACCTCTGCAAGTATGACCGTGCTGTACTTGCTCAAAGGAGATGCATCTAAGCGTCCCGTAGTAGGAGTTGATTTTCGAAATGGAATAGAGCAGTGCTATGTTCTTTTGGCGAAGAATTGGGAAGGTGTTTGTCAAATCAACGCTCACCTTTCTTGGCACTTGGAGCATAAAGTCCGTTTTTCACAGCGTGCTCCCGTCGAACAGTTGAAAGATGTTTGGGTGATTTACCCCATGTCTGCAAATCTGGAAGTAGCATCATTGAATAATCAGGAATTGATTGGTGTACCTCCAAAACCGCTGCAGTCGTTACATATTTCAGGCTGGGACGAATTCAAGCATAAGCTAGTAGCTATGCCTACGGCTACCTTTAGGGGGAAGCGTGACTTTAACGCGCATAGATTACTACGAGCCATCGATGAAAACACGCTATTAAGTAAGCTGGACAAAAGTCAGCAAGCCGCCGAGGATCAGCGGTATATGGACCACCAAGAATTACAGCACACCTACAGCGCACATCCGTACTTGTTACGTAATGCGGTACAGGTGCTAGAAAGTTGCCAAGTAGTACTTCCCGAAGACGCTGCACTTAATCTACAAACCTATACAGGGTCTAAAGCAAAGGACATGAAGCTGCTTAGAAAGTTAGCATATGACGGCATCGCATACCGCTATACCCAGTTGAATCACAAGGTTAAGGAGCGCATAGAGAAGGAGCTTGAACTGATTGAAAAAAAGAACTTCGTGTCCTATTTTTTGATCAATTGGGATATCGTGAACTACGCTCAAAAGCGTGGATATTTCTACGTGGGTAGAGGGAGCGGTGCAAATAGTATCGTAGCGTATCTACTGAAGATCACAGATGTAGATCCCATAGAGCTGGATTTGTACTTCGAGCGTTTTATCAACCTCTATCGGACATCGCCTCCAGATTTTGACTTGGATTTCTCGTGGCGTGACCGCGATGATGTGACCAAATACATCTTCAAACGTTTTCCGCATACAGCACTACTGGCTACTTATAATACATTCCAATACCGCGCTGTTATTCGAGAATTAGGGAAAGTGTTTGGTCTTCCAAAGCACGAGATAGACAAGCTGAGTTCAGGGAAATTCAACAACAACGAATTGGATCATTTGGCGCACCTCGTGCTTCGATACAGCACCTATATCCAAGGGTTCCCCAGCCATTTAAGTATTCACGCTGGAGGTATTCTTATTGCAGATCAAAGTATTCATTACCGCAGCGCCACGTTTATGCCTCCAAAAGGCTTTCCAACGACGCAGTTTGATATGGTGGTTGCAGAAGATATAGGCTTACACAAGTTTGATATTCTCAGCCAGCGTGGCTTGAGTAAGATCCAAGATGCACTTGCGATTGTACGGCATAATCATCCTGAAAAACAGCCTATAGATATCAGGAATTTGCAGATGTTCAAAGAAGATGAAGGTGTCAAGGAGCTATTGCGTAATGGATTAGCTACCGGATGCTTTTATGTGGAATCCCCAGCAATGCGCATGCTACTGACCAAGCTAAAAGTAGATACTTATCTAGGTTTGGTCGCAGCAAGCTCCATCATTCGTCCGGGGGTGAGTAATAGTGGGATGATGCGCGAGTACATTTTACGCTTTACTGATCCGTCAAAGCGGAAGAAGGCACATCCAGTAATGCTTGAGATTATGCCCGAAACCTTTGGTGTAATGGTGTATCAAGAGGATGTTATTAAAGTAGCACACTATTTTGCCGGTTTGAGTTTAGGAGAAGCAGACGTTTTACGGCGAGGAATGTCTGGTAAATTCAGGTCTCGGGAAGAGTTTAGAAGGGTAGAGGAACGGTACTTTGAAAATTGTCGGGAGCGTGGCTATAGCAAAGAATTGGCTACAGAGATTTGGAGACAGATAGAGAGCTTTGCCGGGTATGCATTCGCCAAAGGACATAGCGCTTCATATGCTGTTGAAAGCTATCAAAGTTTGTATTTAAAGGCACATTATCCGCTGGAATACATGGTCGCGGTGATCAATAACTTCGGTGGGTTTTATCGCACAGAATTCTATGTTCACGAAGCACGTAGAAATGGAGGGATCATAGAACCTCCGTGTGTGCAGTATGGTGATTTTCCGACAGTTATTATTGGAAAGACGATTTATTTAGGCTTTGTGCTTGTACATGGTATAGATGAACATATAGGCGTTGCGATTGGTAAAATTCGTCAGGAGGGAGGGCCCTTTGAAGATTTGGCCGATTTTGTCGATCGCGTACCCATAGGTATCGAACAGATTACTCTGCTGATACGAATAGGGGCACTTCGTTTTACTGGAATTGACAAGCAGACCTTGCTTTGGGAAGCACACCATATGCTTAAAGGACGTAATACCAAACAAGTGCTAGCAGCGCCGCCAAGTTTATTCAAAGGCACAGTGCAGTCGCATGATTACAAGGTACCGTTGTTACAACAAACGAATCTAGAATCGGCTTTTGATCAGATTGAATTACTCGGCTTTCCACTGTGCGATCCGTTTGATTTAGCAGACGAGCCTTTGGAGCATGGAACTACAGCGAAAGAGCTTTCCTCAAAGCTTGGGCATTTTGTAGTAGCCTATGGATATTTGGTTACGGTGAAGGAAACGAAGACAGCAAAGGGAGAACGAATGAACTTTGCGACGTTCACGGATCAGAACGGTGACTTTTTAGATAGCGTACATTTCCCAAATGTCGCAGCACAGTTTCCATTCCGTGGTAAAGGTCTCTATAAAATCCAGGGACGAGTTGCCGAGGAGTTTGGCTTCTTTAGTATTGAAGCCTCTGCAGTCTATAAAGTGGATATGATTCCTGATCCAAGATATGAAGACACAATGGCCAGGTCAAAGGACAACTACAGCAAATCTCGCAGATCTATGAAACGCGGAAAAAATACAACAGCAGCATCTTAGGGTAGTGAATTATTCATTTGCGAAATTACTATTTAACATAATGTATATTATAGCCCTTAAAGATGAATTTTAAAAAAAGCCCCGAATCAAACGACTCAGGGCTTTGTAAATGCTCCTAGGAACTAAGATGATTACTCACCAGCAGCTTCCAATACTTTTTTCATGTCCATAGACTTCTGGTAATCTCCAGTCTTACGGTAAACTTCCATGAGCGCACGAACGATGTCCATATCATTAGGCTTCATTTCGTAAGCGTCTTCAAAGTAGCCTTGGCTTTCAACGAAAACTTCCTTTTGCTTTTTCTTCAAAGCTTCGTACTTACGAGTTTCATTCAATCCTAGACCATTCATCTCTTCAGAGATTTTGTTCGCACGATCGATGTATACCAAACCACACATGTACATTGCGTCACTCATGGTTGGCTCGATAGCTAATGCAGCCTTGTATTCTTCTAATGCCTTATCAAGATCCTTGAGTTCCGTTTGAAGGATATTTCCCTTTACAAAACGGTAGATTCCTTTTTCTGGATTCTTAGCAATCGCCTCGTCCAAATTGGCCAATGCACCATCGTAATCTTTCTTATCTAGGAATGCTTGTAACTGAATGTCAAGTAAGTCCTTGTTTTCTGGATACATTGAGCGTGCTTCAGCAAGTGTTGCATCGTACATTTCAGCGTTTTCAAGCTTCTTGTAAGCGTTGATCAAACTGATGTATAAACTTGGACGAACGTCTTCACCAACTACTGGATCTGATGCTAGACCCAATTCAATCTCACGCTCCATTTGAGCCTTGTTTTGGTACTGTTTAGGAGTACCTGTCGCAGCGTATGTTGCTGTGTACGTGATTCCTTTATAGCCTAGATCTAGACACTTGCGGAATGCAGCAACACCAGCTTCATCTTCACCTGCCATACCAGCAATGATACCAGCATTAAACAACAAACCTGTATCGAGTTGTGCAAAGTCACCTAAGAGTTCATTGCTTTTAAGTTCAAAAGCACTCATGTACCCATTGTAAGCATCTGCATAATCACTCGCTTCGTATGCTGCACCAGCAGCAACCAAGTAGTTGTAAGCAATCGTTGGAATCTCACGCTTCGCATCTTCTGTGTAACGTGGTTTTTTCAACGTGCTTTCGAATTTGATCAAATCTAACAAGCTAGTCGCAGCTACGTCATTCGCATCTTCTGCTAAAGCTTGTACTGCTGCATCTTGAGAACCAGCAATTTTAGCATAGATAAGTGCTTTGTTGTAGAAGAACTTCGACATGATCTTTTCTTTGATCTCGCTTTGATTCTTTCCTTCGATAATAGATGACGCTTCGTCGATAAAACCTTTGGCTTCAACGAGCTCGTTTCCTCTTAATGCGATAATCGCACTGGTTACCTTTGGAGCTTCTTGAGCAGTTACAGCAAGGGCTGATAGTGCAAATACAGCTACAATTAACTTTTTCATTGTTTTGTCTGCTTTATTAAGTGATGCAAATGTAGTGGACTAGTTAAGAACAAACACCGCGCCAATTTCTAATTTTATTATGATTCCGCGCTATCAGTGCCTTCAGTACTTGATTCTGGTGCTTCGTTTGAAGTACTCTCCTCTCCCTCTGATGCTACGATGACGTTACCTTCTGCATCTAATACTTCCTCTTCCTCTTCAGAAGCAGGAACCTTAGCAATAGAAGCAATCTCATCATTCGCTCTGAGGTTAATCAAACGAACACCTTGTGTCGCTCGACCCATAACGCGAAGTGAATCAACACCCATGCGAATCATAGTTCCCTTCTTCGTAATGATCATCAAATCATCCTCGTCATTCACTGCTTTCAGGGATACAAGCTCGCCTGTTTTGTCTGTAACGGTGATGGTTTTGACCCCTTTACCACCGCGGTTGGTGATACGGTAATCCTCTAGAGACGAGCGTTTTCCGTAGCCTTTTTCACTAACTACCATTACGTCGTATCCGTCTCCTTCTTTTACGACAATCATTCCAACAACCTCGTCGTTTTCAGAATCCACTGTGATTGCACGAACACCTGAGGCACTACGTCCCATAGAACGAACTTTGTCTTCTGGGAATCGGATCGCTTTACCGCTACGTACTGCAAGCATGATGTCTTGCTCACCATTAGTCAATTTAGCTTCGAGCAATGTATCTCCTTCACGAATGGTGATCGCATTAATACCATTTACACGAGGACGGCTGTAAGCTTCGAGCGGTGTTTTCTTAATCACACCAAACTTGGTAACCATCACTATGAAATGATTATTAATGTATTCCTCATCTTTAAGGTTCAACACATTGATAAAGGCTAAAACTTTGTCATCCTGTGGTAGGTTGATCAAGTTTTGAATCGCTCTACCCTTGCTCTGACGCGTACCTTCTGGAATCTCGTAAACTCGCATCCAGAAACAACGCCCCTGTTCGGTAAAGAACAACATATACTGGTGGTTCGTAGCCACAAACACATTTTCGATAAAGTCTTTATCTCGTGTACTTGCTCCTTTACTACCTACTCCACCTCTATTTTGTCTCTTGTATTCGCTAAGCGGTGTGCGCTTAATGTAGCCAGCGTGGGAGATGGTAATGATCACTTCAGTATCAGGAATCATATCCTCGATACTCACATCTCCACCAGCAAACTCAATGTCAGTACGACGTTCATCACCATACTTTTCTTTGATTTCAAGCATCTCGTCCTTGATGATCTGCATACGAAGCACTTTGTCTCCGAGAATGCTTTTCAAGTAATCGATGGTCTTCATCAGTTCCTCGTATTCAGCTTTGATCTTGTCTCTTTCTAGACCAGTCAACTTCTGAAGACGCATGTCGAGTATAGCTTTCGCTTGAATCTCGCTTAGTTTGAATTCAGTCATCAATCCGTTTCTTGCTTCTTCAGGAGTCGCAGATCCACGGATAAGTTTGATTACTGCATCTAAGTTGTCAATCGCGATCAACAAACCTTCTAGAACGTGTGCACGCTTCTCCGCTTGACGGAGCTCGTATTCAGTTCTACGAACGACTACTTCATGGCGGTGGTCCACAAAGTGTTTGATCATGTCCTTGAGATTTAACATCTCTGGACGACCTTTAACTAGAGCAATGTTATTTACTGAGAATGAGCTTTGTAGCTGCGTGTACTTATACAGCTTGTTTAAAACTACATTCGGAACTGCGTCACGCTTCAAAACGTAAACGACACGCATACCTTTACGGTCACTCTCGTCACGGATATCTGCGATACCTTCGATCTTTTTGTCATTGACAAGATCGGCAGTCTTCTTAATCATTTCTGCTTTGTTCACCTGGTACGGGATCTCCGTAACGATGATACATTCGCGACCACGTACTTCTTCAATCGTGGCTTTACCACGCAATACGATTCGACCACGGCCTGTATGGAATGCATCACGCACTCCTTCGTATCCGTAGATCGTCCCTCCTGTCGGGAAATCCGGGGCAGTGATGTGTTGCATCAAACCATCAATCTCAATATCTGAATCATCGATATAAGCATTGATTGCATTGATGGATTCGGTGATATTATGTGGTGGCATATTCGTTGCCATACCAACAGCAATACCTGATGCACCGTTGACTAAAAGCCCCGGTATACGTGTAGGTAGTACTGTCGGTTCTTTTAACGAGTCATCAAAGTTCAGCTGCCACTCAACGGTATCTTTCTCGATATCGATGAGCATGTCCTCTGCGATTTTGCGCATGCGAACCTCAGTGTAACGCATTGCTGCTGGACTATCACCATCAATCGAACCAAAGTTACCTTGTCCATCGACGAGCATGTATCTCAACGACCAGTCCTGCGCCATACGCACCATGGTGTCATATACAGAGCTATCACCGTGCGGGTGGTATTTACCAAGTACATCCCCTACCACCCTTGCGGATTTTTTGTAGGATTTGGTACTGGTCACCCCCATGTCATGCATCCCGTAGAGCACGCGACGGTGAACGGGTTTCAATCCGTCACGTACATCAGGCAAAGCACGAGATACAATGACCGACATCGAATAATCGATGTAGGAGCTTTTCATTTGCTCCTCAATATTTACGGGAATAATGCGTTCTCCCTGCGCCATATTGTCAGTATTTAGTGCGGCCGAAGCCGGGTTTTTTCGTAATTTTCAAATATAGCTTT
Source organism: uncultured Schleiferiaceae bacterium (assembly GCA_965656315.1). GTDB lineage: Bacteria > Bacteroidota > Bacteroidia > Flavobacteriales > Schleiferiaceae > UBA10364. The sequence goes on from CBFHKC010000023.1 coordinate 28,362, forward strand.
TTGAAGGGCTGCAAGTCCCATGAGCAATGGGTTTACTTAGAGCATTTATCCACATTCGAATGTTAACAAACCATTGAATTGGACCCCGGGAACTGCCGAAAAGAGCCTTTAGATTTGAATAGAACCCTTTGGCACGTATTGTGTTCTAAGAGTAAGACACCACAAAACGAGAATTATGGAAGAGAACTTTAGCCCCAGAGTGAGAGATGTGATCACCTTTAGTAAGGAAGAAGCGCTCCGTCTTGGCCATGATTACATAGGAACAGAGCATTTATTGCTTGGAATTTTAAGAGACGGTGATGGAACGGCCATTCAAATCTTGAAGGATTTGGGTTTGGACCTGAAACAGGTACGCAGTAAAATTGAGCAGGTCGCCGCTCCATATGCCACGAATACTCAGGTTAGTGGTAAAAATTTACCCTTGACGCGTCAGGCGGAAAAGGCGTTAAAAACGACCTTCTTAGAAGCCAAATTATTTCAGAGTCCAGTCATAAGAACGCCCCATTTGTTGTTGTGTATTTTGCGCAATGACAATGACCCCATCAGTGGTATCATGGGCCAATT
>CBFHKC010000024.1:0-3647 GCA_965656315.1 uncultured Schleiferiaceae bacterium
ACCCCGCAACGCGGAAAGAGGTTGATCTCTTAGCTCAGTTGGTAGAGCAATACACTTTTAATGTATGGGTCCAGGGTTCGAGCCCCTGAGGGATCACTTAGAAAGCCTTCTCTTGATTATCAAGGGAAGGCTTTTTCTTTTACTCCCAAACCAGCTTGTAAACTATGCTCAATAATCTTGACTCTTTCAGGAAAAATGGTCTTTACGATACCGGCATTGTATACTTTTCAACCCAGTGAAATAGCGAAACAAGTTGGAAAAGCGACAAACCTTTAATCCCACCAGGGTAGTAGTCAAAGATCTAGGTGATCATTTCTTGGGTACGTATAATTTGAACAATACCTCGATTGAGGTAGATTTACATTTCCATGAACAAGGGAGAGTTAAATTGACGGTTATAAATAACTCAGAAATCATTGAAGATTTTGAATTGAGAATGCCTACTACCAACGCACTAACCAAAGATATGCAGGCTACTGCGCTTATTTTGAGCGCCATAGAACGTCAATTATAAATATTCAAAAATCTCTTTGATTCTAGTCAAATCACTTTAAATTTGCGCTTCCTTGCCCAGGTGGTGAAATTGGTAGACACGCTATCTTGAGGGGGTAGTGCGAGCAATCGCGTGCAAGTTCGAATCTTGTTCTGGGCACCATTATTTTCTTTAGTCTTCATACCTTTGTGTTGTATGAAAGACGCCCCACAAACCACTCCTCCCGCCGTTCTTACGGTCCCCAAATCACTTATTAGAACTGCTAAAGCTACTCAAGCAATAAGTACTGCGCTAGCAGCAAAATTAGCTTGGCGATGGTTCTTAACACCCTTTGAATTTAGAATGCCAGCTCGCGAGCTACCTTTCGAACAGCAATTCAAAGGCCCAGAAATGCTCATACACAGACGCGGTCTAGAATACCCCTTGTATACCCTAGGAGAAGGCTCAAAAAAACTGCTTCTTGTTCACGGCTGGGCCGGACGTTTTACACAGTTCGCACCACTCGTTAACCATTTAGAAAAGCAACACCCTAACCTTCTCAAAGAATTCACCATCATTGGATACAATGCGTTAGCCCACCGTGGTGCGCAAGGTAAACGGACCATGATGCCCGAAATCGCTGAATGTATCGATCAGATTAGTAAGAGGTTTGAAGGATTGGATGTTGTCATTGCTCATAGCATAGGAGCCAATGCAACTATGTATGCTGGAAGTACTTTAAAAACCCAAATAGGAAGACAAATATTGATTGCTCCTCCAGGAAGAATTTCTGAGATGGTCAATATCTTTTGTAATACGCTCGGCTTTAACGCTAAAGTTAAAAAGCGCATCGTGTTAAATTTAAAAAAATCCTTCGGTGCAGACTTTGATTCATATAGTGCCCCTGAATTGGCTCTTGAAAATACTACTCCAACACTCGTTTTTCATGATACTGATGATCGTGACACACCAATTCACCTAGGAAGAGAAGTCGGAAAAAAGATGTCGAATGGTACTTATATTGAAACAAACGGGCTTGGACATCGCAGAATTCTTAGGGACGAAAAGGTTGCGCAGGAAATCGCCAATTTCATCTTTTAACACATCGTTGCTCAAACCTTAGCACACTTGTTGCGTTATTCTCGTATATGAAAAATATACTACTCCTAATTTCAGTTGCCTTTCTAGCATTGAGCTGTGAGGCCCAGACAAAAAAAGACGATACCATGAATAGAGCTCCTGAAAATTATCCAGTTGAAAAAACTGAGTTGGAATGGAAAGAACAGCTTACCGCCGAAGAATACTTTGTGCTGCGAGAAAAAGGCACAGAACGCCCTTTTACCGGTGAATACAATATGCACTTTGAAGAAGGTGTCTACAACTGCCGTGCTTGTGATGCACCTCTCTTCAAAAGCGATTCAAAATTTGACTCGCATTGTGGATGGCCATCTTTTGACTCCGGGATTGACTCTGGAGCCATCGTTGAAAAACTCGACAAAACACACGGCATGGTTCGAAGTGAAATACTGTGCGGAAAATGCGGTGGACATCTTGGCCATGTATTCAATGACGGACCTACAGCAACAGGCCTACGTTACTGCGTTAATAGCTTGAGCATCTCCTTTGACGGGAAAGAAGAAAAAAAATAAAAAATAATCACGACCGTATGTTTAGCCTGACTTACTGATTATCAAACACTTTGGCGCTAAACCAAACTATCAGGCCTCAAGCAATCCCTACTTATTGCTTTTTTTCGCCTCAATAACCTTGCATAAACAAAAAGTCGTTCTATATTTGCACCCGCTTAGGGCGATTAGCTCAGTTGGTTCAGAGCACCTGCCTTACAAGCAGGGGGTCACTGGTTCGAATCCAGTATCGCCCACTCCTAAGTTTTAGAAGCCGTTCACAAAAGTGAGCGGCTTTTTTTGTGTCATTTAATTATCCATTTCTGATCTCCGAAGTAATTGTTGAAATTTGATTAACTTAACTCATCAATACGTATTTCATGAAACGACTTTTTACACTCGTAGCTGCTTCATTATTTAGCCTTACATTTTACGCGCAGTCAAATAATGCGCTACATTTTGACGGAATTGACGACTATGTCAGCACTACCTCCGGGGCAATAACAGGAAACAAGGCGAGAACAGTCGAGGCATGGGTCCGAACAAATGCCAATACCAATCCAAGTAATAACGGCTCACAAAACGTGATTGTCGATATGGGCGCAACAGGCATCGGTACTCGTTACACCCTAAATTTATTGTGGGGGAATTCGGTGCGAGTAGAAATAGGCGGAGGAGGCCTAAGTGCCACCACTGCAATCAATGACTCTATGTGGCATCATGTAGTTGCAGTTTATAATCCAGCAGCACTTACTAAGCATCGTCTTTATATCGACGGCAGTCAAGTCGCAACAGGAAATATCAGTACCCCTGTAAACACCTCATCAGGTCCTATTATTATCGGTAAACGAGTAGATAACGTGAAGTACTTTAATGGGGACATTGATGAAGTACGAGTTTGGAAGAAAGCGCTTACCACTTCAGAGATACAAGCGAACTACCAATCGGAACTGTGTAATCTATCCTCTTTATCCGACCTTAAGCACTATTATACATTCAACCATGGCACTCCAGATGGGTTGTTTAACTCAAGTGCACTCACCCTTACTGATCAGAAAGGAAACCAAGATGGCACCTTGAACAACTTTGGACTTAGCGGAACATTCTCTAACTGGACCTTTGGTCAGAACCTAAGTACTGCTACTTATGATACCACTTCTATGGATGTATGCCAAGGTATTTGGTCTCCTGATCAAAGTGAATATTGGGACACCACAGGTCTCTATGACTGGACCTATTCTGCGGCCAACGGATGTGACTCTATTGTAAACGTTCAGCTCAACGTTACATCTATCGACACCTCCATAAGTACTACCTTAAGTAGCCCACCCAGCTGGGTATCATTAGAAGCGGATACAGCTGCTGCATTTCAATGGGTAAATTACGACGATTCAACAGCGATTCCAGGCGCTAATTCAATTGCATATACTCCGACTGCAAATGGGCGTTACGCCGTAGTTATTACCAAAGGAAATTGCTCGGTATGGTCTGCCATGAGAGAAATAACGGATCTAAACAATGCAGAGTTTGCACTTGATCTGGAAACGTAT
>CBFHKC010000024.1:3745-11173 GCA_965656315.1 uncultured Schleiferiaceae bacterium
GGCTACACGTAAACCGTAAAGATGGCACACAGATTAGAGTCTATGATGTTGCCGGAGCGCTATTCATCGAAAGTACACTTCAAAATCAGCGAATCGATGTATCCAAGTTAGCCGCCGGCACCTATATCCTTGAAGCGCAAGGGCACAAAACCTTCTTTATTAAGCTTTAGGATCTCGAACTATTTATCGTAAAGGCGATAATGATCTCCGACGCGTGTGATGCACCATGCCTTCATGCCTGGCAAATGTTCTATTACTCTGAACTTTTGATTAATACGACTAACCGTTAGACGTAAGTCATTGGTATACTGCCATCCGTCTATCAATATATTGATCGTTTTCTTGATCTGATCTGTAAGCGCGAATCTAATGTTGCGGTGGTAATCAAAAATCACTTTACGCTCTTGAGCAACAAGCGATTTACTAAGACCTTTGGGATGTTCTATCAGTTAATGATAGAGTGCAAATTCTTTAGCTGTTAGCTTAACGAATATTCCAATCTCGGAAACGTACAGCATTCTCTTTTTAGGTATGATTTGCATATTCAGAGCAGAATTGGTCTTCTCGAACATTTTAATGTTATCATCCTTTTCCTTTAAGAGTTGAAACCCTCTTCTAAGGAACTCCGAGATTTGATGGGAACCGAAATGGCTTATAATCCTTTCCTCGCAATCACCACACAAATGAGGACTGCCCATCTTAGCCTTGATACTTTCGTAAGTTAACGTGAAGTCATTAATGCAGTCGAAGCTGGGCTTATGAACCCAGTGATCTTCTTGGTCACGCCCTAGTAAAAAGCGTATAGGAGCCACCATAAGCTCATAGGCCAGATAAATATGACCAAAGCATTTATCATCCCCCTCACAAATAGTGCTTTGCACCGTGGCAATATTTTTCACACCGCTAACTGGACCAGAACTAATATTGTCTTCATGTGGATACGGATTTACGATAACCCCAAGAGTACTATCAGGCGAGAATTCAAAATCAGGTCGATTCATTTCGTACCAATCATCAGCTAAGTCTTCTTCTATCCATCGCTGTGCGAGTAGCGCCCGTGCTTTAAAACTTTTCGGAGAATCCATATAGTCAAAAGGCGCATACTCCATCTTGCCTTCATACTGCATTAAATCAGGCTGGTACTCTTCTTCAGCAGCACTTGTAAACTTCTCAAAGCTCACATATTTATCCAATCTGTATGCACGATCGTAGTCGATGTCATAGCGCGGATCATCTTCTGCATAATTAACTAAAGTGTACTTAAATGGGCTATGTTTCGAAAGACTGTTAACCAACTCAAAGGCACTTTCAATCAGCGCATTTGGTCCGCTATATTCCGGCACTAACACAAGGACATCTACTAAGTAATTTAATCTCTGCATTAACGTCTGGTAAACTAAGGGGTCCGAATTCAAGCACTAATGTAAAAACGGAGCCTTGTAGTTTCAAGTTTTTACTCTAATGTTTGTAACATACTATGCATGCGGTAAAATCCTCCGTTCAACTTACCTAAGCGTGCTAATTCATCGATAAATCTGCGCTTACAAACACCTCTTTCAGCAAGACTTTGAACTCCTTGCGACGAATACTTAGTGGCGACACCTTCCCTCCTTGTTCAATAAAGACTTCCCGGCCTAAAAGCGTATTCACTTTCTTAAAATCGGCAGCGCGAACATTGAGAACTTTCACGTTCTTGGAATCATCGATAGCATATACTTCCCAAGCATCATTTTTACCGTTCCATAGCGAGACTATCCAATGTTTAAAATAGCGCTTTACCACGACATCTTTCCCCAAAGTGTATACACGCTCATCTTTGATTGTAATCTGCGTACGGGAGACTATTACACCACTTTCATCTCCTAAAATCGGATACGAACCTTGAATAGATTTTGGAAACGCGGGCACTGATGGCCAAAGACGAGGCTGCGGTTGATCAAAATACACTTGGTTACAAGAAGTTGTAACCAAGAACAACAGTACTATGGAGAGAACTTTTTTCATCATTAAAAGATAACAACTCCAACGATTAATACAATGGAAATAAGCCTTTAAATATCTACCTTTGCAACAAATTATCAGCAGCATGCTCAACGTAAACAACGTTACTCTACAGTTCGGAAAACGTGTTCTTTTTGAGGACGTTAACATGAAATTTCACGGCGAAAGATGTTACGGACTTATCGGCGCAAACGGTGCCGGAAAATCTACTTTCTTAAAAATCTTAAGTGATGAGATCAGCCCGAACTCTGGTTCAGTATCTCTTGAGGCAGGAAAACGAATGTCAGTTCTTTCACAGAATCACTTCGCTTATGATGATGAAACTGTCCTAAATACAGTAATCAGAGGAAATCAACCACTCTGGGACCTCATGCAAAAAAAGGAAGCCATCTACATGAAGCCAGACTTCAATGAAGAAGATGGCCTGATCGCCGCAGATTTAGAGGTTCAATTTGAGGAAATGGATGGATGGAACGCAGAAAGTGACGCTGCTAACCTGCTCAGCGGCCTTGGCATTACCACAGATGATCACTACACCCTGATGAGCGATTTGGAAGGGAGTACAAAGGTACGTGTGCTACTTGCGCAAGCGCTTTTTGGGAACCCTGATATTCTCATTCTCGATGAGCCTACCAATGATTTGGATTTAAAAACGATTGGTTGGTTAGAGGACTTTTTGATTGATTTTAGAAACACCGTGATTGTCGTTTCGCACGACCGTCACTTCCTCGATACGGTATGTACGCACATCGCTGATATTGATTTCAAACGAATCAAACAATACACGGGTAACTACAGCTTCTGGTATGAAAGTAGCCAGCTGGCATTACGTCAGCGTCAAGCTCAAAACAAAAAAGCCGAGGATAAACGTAAAGAACTTCAAGAATTCATTTCTCGATTTGCGGCTAATGCATCCAAGAGTAAGCAAGCAACGTCTCGAAAAAAGATGTTGGACAAGATCAATGTAGATGAAATACAAGCATCATCACGGATGTATCCTGCGATAATCTTTGACCAATTAAGAGAAGCCGGAGACCAAATTCTAGAAGTTGACAACCTAACTGCTCACGATGAGGCCGGGAATATATTATTCCAAAACCTCAGCTTTAAACTTAATAGAGGCGATAAAGTGGCCCTACTAAGTGATGACCATCGTGCATTGACAGCGCTCTATGAAATCCTCAATGGCAAGCAACAGCCTTCTTCTGGATCATTTGCATATGGACAAACCATCAACCACGCGTATTTGCCTAATGAAAATGCAGAATTCTTTGACACTGACGATAACCTCATGGATTGGCTTCGTGAGTACTCACCTGAAAACAAAGATGAAGTCTTCGTTCGAGGATTCTTAGGTAAAATGCTGTTCTCAGGAGAAGAGGTATTCAAAAGTGCACGAGTATTATCGGGTGGTGAAAAAGTGAGATGTATGCTAAGTCGCATGATGCTGCAACAAGCCAATCTTCTTTTCCTCGATGAGCCTACAAACCACTTGGATCTAGAAAGTATTCAAGCCTTGAACAATGGAATGCGCGACTTTAAGGGAACCCTAGTTTTCAGTTCGCATGACCATACTATAAATCAAACCGTTGCGAATAGAATTATTGAAATCTTCCCGCACGGAATCATGGATAAAATGGTGGAATACGACGACTATATCACCGACAAAAAAATAGCCGAACAGCGATTGACTTTTTCAGGAAAATCATAAAAAAAGCGCCCTAGGGCGCTTTTTTATTGCAGCAAGGTTGCGGATTTTTATTCAACCTTGAAAACACGTACATTGAGATAAATTAACACTACATGAGAAGGATTTTTACACTCGCAATGGTTGCTTTGAGTACTCTGGCTTGGGGACAACGAATGAAAAAAGAAAAATTAACTGTTTCTTACGTCCAGCCTCCTAGCATACATCTAGAGGACGGTATGGGGTATTCGAGTACAGTGATACTTGATTATAAAACTGAAGTAGAGTCTGAATTGGCGGCAGCTGAAGAGGAATATCAAGCCGCTTTAGCAGAGTATCCGGAAAAGGAAGCGGCAGCGAAAGCAGCTCATGACGAGCTCGTTGCGAACTATGAACGTGCCCTTGAAGAATGGAACAGCAAGAGTTCGGTGGGTAAAATCATTGAAAAGCAAGTTTTGGAAAATTCCAAACCGCAACCTCCCCGTCCATATTATCCGCCGAGCAAGCCAGTAAAGCGTCAAGTGAAAACATTGAAGCTTTTTAATGAAGATCAATTGGCCAGTACTTACTGCCGAGTAGAAGGTTTGAATACCGACGAGAATGGGGTGAAAATAGAAGTACATCTGTTCGGTTATGAAAGCGATGACCCTGTTGTCGACAAGCAGGAATACAAGGTATACAACAGTAAAACAAAGACCAGTAGCACCTCTTTCAAATCTCAATGGACATTCAACTACCGCCACAGCATGTCGCTACGCGCCGTTCTGCCTGATGGTACGATTCTCTTTGACGACGTGCCGCAAAGCATAAATGACTTCAAGAAATATGAAAGCGGCTTAGAAAAGCGTAGTTCACCTTCGAGCTATGCTCAAACGCATGTAGATAAAATGGAGACTAAGGTTGTCGATGATAACATGAGTACCATACAATGGCTTATCAACGATAAATTGGGGACCACGGAGCAAAAACGTGATGTTCAAGTCGTCTATGTCAATAATAAGAAAGGAAATTACGACGATCTAGAAACCGCCATGTTTGACGCGAAAGAAGGTTACACAATGTTGATTTCTAGAGAAGATGAGGCCAAAGCAAAAATCGCATCGGCTGTAGAAGCATGGGAAGCTGCCCTGGAAGAAGCGGATATGGACGATAAAAAAGCGCGCATAAATGCTAAAGTCGTTCCGGACCTCTACAACAATCTATTATTCGCTTGTGCGATGCTAAATGACTTTGATCGTGCTGACGACCATTATGCAGCTAGCCTACGACTCGATCTTAAAAATGGAGATGAGAACAATCTCAAAGAGCTTAAGCTTCTGATCGACGACCTTAGAGTTCGTCATCAAAAGTAAACCAAGCCTACTCTTAAAGTAGTAGTGAAATGGGCGATGTCTTTTTGAAGGTGTCGCCTATTTTTTGTTCCAAGGGAAATTGGTTGATGAAAAGCTTAGTTTTGCAGCTCGTAAAATGACGCATACACATCAAGATGACAAAATTCTTCAATTCCTTCGTCGGAAATCCCAAAAATGACATTCTATCTGGCATCACCGTTGCTTTAGCCTTAGTCCCTGAGGCTGTGGCATTTGCATTCGTAGCTGGCATCGACCCTCTGGTAGGTCTCTATGGTGCCTTCATGATGGGCTTAATCACTAGTTTATTCGGTGGTCGTCCAGGAATGATCTCGGGAGCCACAGGCGCTATGGCCGTTGTTATGGTTCATTTGATCCAGCAAGGGAATTTGGTTGGGGCAGAGATGGCTGAACCCGTTACCAATTTAGGACTCTACTGGCTCTTCATCACCTTAATTTTTGTGGGAGGCATTCAAATTCTAGCTGGGCTGTTCAAACTAGGAAAGTTTGTTCGTCTCATTCCACACCCTGTGATGATGGGTTTTGTAAATGGACTTGCTATCGTTATCTTTTTGAGCCAATTAGGCATGTTCACACGTGTCACTGGTGGCGAAAAGGCTTGGATTCAAGGCACCGAACTCTATACCATGCTCGGCCTAGTCGGTTTGACCATGGCCATCATGTGGTTACTCCCGAAAGTAACTAAAGTGGTACCCGCTGCACTAGCAGGTATCATCGTGGTCGCTGCTATCGCGATAGGTTTTGGCTTGGATGTTAGTACTGTAGGTTCATTTATCCGCGAAGGTGGTGGCGAAGGGCTCAAAGGAGGTCTCCCAACCTTCCAAATTCAGATTTTCGATTATTTCGGTAGTATCCAAGGACATTGGGGAACCGTGCTCTCCACAGCCCTGTTGCTTGCTGCAGTAGGACTCATTGAATCGCTAATGACACTGAATCTCGTTGATGACCTCACTGAAACTCGCGGATCAGGTAACCGCGAGTGTATCGCCCAAGGATCAGCGAACCTAGTAAACGGTTTGTTCGGTGGTATGGGCGGTTGTGCCATGATCGGACAAAGTATTATTAATGTCAATTCTGGCGGCCGAGGTCGCTTATCAGGCATTGTTGCGGCCCTAGGCTTACTCTCTTTCATCCTCTTCGGAGCACCTCTTATCGAACAAATCCCAATCGCAGCTCTTGTCGGTGTAATGTTCATGGTAGTGATCGGCACCTTTGCATGGTCCAGCTTTAGAATCCTACGTAAAATACCTGTAGCCGATGCTGTAGTGCTTATCGCTGTGAGTGCGATTACTGTTTGGCAGGATCTTGCCATTGCAGTGATTGCCGGAGTCATCATGAGTGCATTGAAATTTGCTTGGGAGAACGCAACCCGCATTCGTGCTCGTAAGCGTATCAAAGAAGACGGCACCAAAGTTTACGAGATCTGGGGACCACTCTTCTTCGGCTCTACACAATCCTTCGCTGAGAAGTTTGACGTGAAAGGTGACCCTAAGAACATCGAGATTGACTTTATAGAGAGTCGCGTGAGTGATCATAGTGGAATGGAAGCCCTAGAGCGCATCATGGATAAATACATAGAATTAGGTAAGAATGTTACCCTGACCCATTTGAGTCCAGAATGTCAAACGATTTTGAAAAAGGCAAATCCGAATTTCGAAAAATATATTGAAGCATCTATTGAGGATCCTCGTTACCATGTCGTAACGGATCTCATGGACGCCGAAGTATAGTGTCTTGTTAATCCAAAGCATATACACAAATGAGACCGCTGTCCCTTATTCTCTTATCCGCTCTACTATTCGGAGCCTGCGATCGTAATAACGGTGGAACGCAAACTACGAACACTGGGGATGCTTATACGCAATATGGCGAACCCTTCGCTGAAGTTCCTGAAGCAGAAGAAGTTGTACTCTACGAGGTCAACCCTCTTGTGTTTTCTTCTCATCGCAATCTGCAAGGTGTAACGGCTCGTTTAGACAGTATTCGTGATTTAGGGGTGAATGTGATTTGGCTGATGCCTATCTATGAAATGGGCATCGATCGAAGTGTCGGTTCACCATACTGCATTAAAGACTTTACATCTATGAACGCTGACTACGGCGATATAGATGACCTGAGAAATTTAGTGGATCAAGCCCACAAGCGTGGCATGGCCGTATTGTTAGACTGGGTGGCAAATCACACTTCTTGGGATCATGTATGGATGGGTGATTCCAGCTTTTACGTCCGCGATAACGGATCAATTATTCATCCGCCTGGAACCAACTGGTCTGATGTCGCGGAGCTCAACTACGAGAATCCAGAACTCAGAGCAGAAATGATTTCAGCCATGAAATATTGGATACTTGAAGCCAACGTCGATGGCTACAG
>CBFHKC010000024.1:11272-13638 GCA_965656315.1 uncultured Schleiferiaceae bacterium
ATGCGACTATGCCGGCGGAGTGCCCAACGACTTTTGGAATGCTGCTATCGATACGTTGCGTGCAATACCCGGACGGGACCTACTCATGTTTGCCGAAAGTGACCAATACGACCTATTAGAAGAGGGCTTTGATATGAGCTTCAGCTGGAGCTTTTACGGTTCTTGCTGGAACATATGGAACTTAGAAGCAGATGCCTCCCAGTTATTCCAATCGCACCTTGACGAGTTGACACAACTTCCTAGTGGCAAAACCACCGTTCGATTTATGACCAACCACGACCAACACGCTTGGGACGGAACGCCACAGGATATTTTCGGGTCAAATGATGCTGCTTTTGGTGTTTTTCTTGCCGCAACCACTATGGGCGGCGTGCCTCTGCTCTACAATGGACAAGAGAAGGGACTCTCCTACGAGCTGCCATTTTTCGTGCCTACAACTAAAGGGATTAATTGGACACTGAATCCGGAAGAAACAGCTCGGCATAAACTTCTTTTAGAGGCCTATCATACCTATGATGCCCTCAGAGGGAGCGTTAATCGTAGCGACTACAGCACCAATAATGTGATCGCTTATGCCAGCGAAGGAACAAATCACACGGCGTTCATTGCGGTGAATCCTAGAACTAATGAGCAGACTATATCATTGCCACAGGCTTGGCAAAACAAAACGGTTTGGAATGTTTTTGAACAAGATAGTATTGTGATAGACAGCTCAATTTCGCTACACAACTCACAATACTTACTGCTGGTGAAGTAGACCCTAAAGCGAGTTGTTTAAAAGTTTATTCTATGAACAAATCCGCGATTCGTACCTTAGTATTCCTCACTACATCCTACCCAAGGAATCCCCACAGGCAGCATGGAAACGATCAAAGAGCGCGTATACACCCTAACTAAACTCAATCAAAGTATTGAGAATCTCGTTACGCGCGAGCTGAGCTTTCGAACGTTTTGGATCAAATGTCAGATTGCAAAAATCAATTCTAAAGGAGGCCACCATTACCTCGAACTCATGGATTCTAGCAGTGGTGAGAAAACTGCCGTAGCTCGAGGAATTATTTGGAGGCTTACCTATGCAGATATACAAAGCGAGTTTGGCGCCTTGGGTCTGCGCATGGAAGAGGTCCTGAAGCCAAACATGGAAATTACCATACAAGTCAAAGTTAACTATCACAAGGTCCATGGCCTGAGTTTACATATACTGAAAGTGGACCCAAACACGGTGATTGGCGATATCGAGCAGCAAAAAAGGGAAACACTGCAGCGACTTAAAAAGGAAGGTTTACTCGAGATGCAGAAGCGGTTGTATCTCGGACCAATTAATTTAAAAATTGGTATTGTGGGGTCGCCAGACACCTCTGGCTTCAATGATTTTATTAAGGAACTCCAGCACAATGATATTTTCACCGGATTTGAAGTTAAAGTATTCGAGGCTTCGGTGCAAGGGGAACATGCCGTACATTCTGTAGTTGCTGCCATAGAAGAAGCCGGCCGATGGGACCTCGACGCGATTGTTGTGATACGAGGTGGCGGATCAAAAATGGATCTACACGTCTTCAATCACTATGATCTTTGTAAAGCGATCGCCTATTCGAGGGTGCCCGTATTGGTTGGAATTGGTCATGAGACTGATTTAACACTTGCAGACCATGTAGCTTTTCGAAGTGAAAAAACACCTACTGCAGCAGCGAAATTTTTTTACCTCGCAATAGGTATATTCAGAGGAGAACTCAAGGATACTTTAGCTAAAATCAGGCACGCAGCTGAGCGTAGCGTTTACCAAACACGCGAAGAAACACAGATGTATCAAAAGCGTATTTTCGCCCATGCCGATCACATCATAAGAGGTTTACAAAACTTTATTACTGCCAGTGAAGAAACACTTCGATCTGGCTCCATAGCAATGCTCGTGCACCACAGAGACCACATTGCTTTAAAGCTGTCTGGACTATTCTCTAAGGCAATGGATCAGCTGAGCGTCGGCAACAGAAGCCTTCAGCACACCCTGCAAACAACCTTGGAAGGTACACAGCGTTCACTCCAAGCAAAGAACGAAGAGATCAATAAACTGCGCAATGGCGTCGCTAGTGAGAGCCTGAATTTTGTACGTACGGATCAGCTTCGTGAAATACGACAAGCCAGCGGCCTGCTTGCAGTTCGTGCAGAGTATGTGCTTCGAGGCGAAGCAGAAACGGTGGGCTTTTTAGAGAAGAAAATTGGCCTTGTTAACCCAAACCAGCTCTTTTCTAAAGGGTATACAATATCAACGGTAGATGGTCTAGATTTGAGATCTCAGGACTTGCAAGACGAAGATTTAAAAGGAAAAACACTAATCACTTTCGCCGAAGGAGCGAAATTAGAGAGTA